>NZ_NHML01000001.1:0-534807 GCF_002165735.1 Rhodococcus sp. NCIMB 12038 | reverse complement strand
TCCCCACCTTCCTCCGAGTTGACCCCGGCAGTCTCTTACGAGTCCCCACCATTACGTGCTGGCAACATAAGACAAGGGTTGCGCTCGTTGCGGGACTTAACCCAACATCTCACGACACGAGCTGACGACAGCCATGCACCACCTGTATACCGACCACAAGGGGGGCCGTATCTCTACGGCTTTCCGGTATATGTCAAACCCAGGTAAGGTTCTTCGCGTTGCATCGAATTAATCCACATGCTCCGCCGCTTGTGCGGGCCCCCGTCAATTCCTTTGAGTTTTAGCCTTGCGGCCGTACTCCCCAGGCGGGGCGCTTAATGCGTTAGCTACGGCACGGATCCCGTGGAAGGAAACCCACACCTAGCGCCCACCGTTTACGGCGTGGACTACCAGGGTATCTAATCCTGTTCGCTACCCACGCTTTCGCTCCTCAGCGTCAGTTACTGCCCAGAGACCCGCCTTCGCCACCGGTGTTCCTCCTGATATCTGCGCATTTCACCGCTACACCAGGAATTCCAGTCTCCCCTGCAGTACTCAAGTCTGCCCGTATCGCCTGCAAGCTCGAGGTTGAGCCTCGAGTTTTCACAGACGACGCGACAAACCGCCTACGAGCTCTTTACGCCCAGTAATTCCGGACAACGCTTGCACCCTACGTATTACCGCGGCTGCTGGCACGTAGTTGGCCGGTGCTTCTTCTGCAGGTACCGTCACTTTCGCTTCGTCCCTGCTGAAAGAGGTTTACAACCCGAAGGCCGTCATCCCTCACGCGGCGTCGCTGCATCAGGCTTTCGCCCATTGTGCAATATTCCCCACTGCTGCCTCCCGTAGGAGTCTGGGCCGTGTCTCAGTCCCAGTGTGGCCGGTCACCCTCTCAGGTCGGCTACCCGTCGTCGCCTTGGTAGGCCATTACCCCACCAACAAGCTGATAGGCCGCGGGCCCATCCTGCACCAGTAAACCTTTCCACCAAAAACCATGCAGCCTTTGGTCATATCCGGTATTAGACCCAGTTTCCCAGGCTTATCCCGAAGTGCAGGGCAGATCACCCACGTGTTACTCACCCGTTCGCCGCTCGTGTACCCCGAAGGGCCTTACCGCTCGACTTGCATGTGTTAAGCACGCCGCCAGCGTTCGTCCTGAGCCAGGATCAAACTCTCCGTTGAAGACTCTAGATTCCGGCACCCCCAAAGAGGCACCTAATCAGTCATAGACATCGAGTCAAATCACTAGCAAAAAAACTCAAACTAGCTTCAATCAAACACTGACCCCCCATCCGACGGAAGAAGGAAGGGAAGCCAGCAAAATACCCACACCACACACGCCAACCAAACCCCAAGAGGCGGTTGAACATTCGTGATGCGGAGTACCAAAAACATTTGGCACTGACATTCATCGACACACTGTTGAGTTCTCAAAGAACACGCGCACACCATCGCTTCTGACTCACTCGCCAGCCGCTCCGGGGCAACTTTTCCAGCTTATCCCATCAGGCTGACCGGCGCAAACCGGCACCCGCTGAAGACATTCCGGGGTTGAAGCACAACCATACACGATGGTGAACTTCGGATTTGCCAGGCACTTCGTACAACCTCGTTGCATCACCAGGTGGTGAATGTCGGTGTCCGTGTCGCTCTGACTTGGAATAAGTTACGCGAACCCTGCGCCGTTTTCCAAATCGCCTGGTCGCAGCGATTTCGGCCTCAACTCTTCAAGATCTGTCACTCTCGCCGGCACCGACTCCCTTCTATGTAGGGACTCCTATATAGAAGGTCGCAATACGCGGATGCCTCAGCCGCAGGTGCGCAGGACCGTCTGCCCTGTGTCCAGCCGGCGGATGTTCTCGGTGATGTCGCGGACGCGGCCGAGGAACGTGTGGTCGGTGACGCCGGACGAGTGCGGGGTCATCAGGACGTTCGGCAGGTCGCGGAACGGCAGTGCGCTCGGCGCGCCGTGACCGCCGGCCTCGGGATAGGAGTACCAGACGTCGATGGCCGCGGCCGCGATCCGGTGCGACGCCAGTGCGTCGTACAGCGGCTGTTCCTGAACGAGGGGGCCGCGCCCGACGTTGATCAGGACTCCGTCCGGTCCGAGCGCCTCGAGTTCCGGCCCGCCGATCATGCCGCGGGTGTGATCGCCCAGCGGCGCGGACACCACCACGACGTCGGACTCGGTCATGAGCCGGAGCAGCGACGTGTTGCCGCCCGCCCATTCGAGGCCTTCCGCATCGGCGTCGAGATTTCCGCGCCCAGTGACCGCGCAGCCCTCTGCACCGAACGCGCGCAGCAGGCTCCACGCCCTCCCGCCGATGTGACCGAAGCCGACGAACCCGATCCGCGCGCCACGCATGGATCGGGGCTGCGCGATCGCGTCGTCGTAGACCGACGTCGCCCACACGTCGCCGCGGAGGGCGCGGTCGTGACCGAGGAATCCGCGGCGCAGCATCAGCGCCGCCGACACGATGTATTCCGCGATCGAGTCCTCGTGGTGGAAGGTGTTGGCGACCAGGGTGTCGGGAGGAAGGGCGTCGAAGGCCACGTTGTCGGTGCCCGCGCCTGCGACGTGCAGCAGCCGCAGCTTCGGTGCGGCCGTCGCCATCGCGGCGGTGAACCGGCCGCCCACGTACACGTCGGCGTCGGCGAGGTCGGGGACGATCTCCGACTCGTCGAATTTCCGATGCCATGACACCACGGCGCCGGGCGGCAGCCCCGACTCGAACAGTTCGCGATGCGGCAGCAGATTCCGGTCGCCGACGACGATCTTCATCAGGCGCGGACCAATGCCGGGCGCTTGTTGTCGAACGACCAGCCGGGCACGAGGAACTGCATGCCGACCGAGTCGTCGCGCGCGCCGAGACCTTTCTGGAGGTACAGCTCGTGCGCGGCCTCGACCCGGTCCATGTCGAGCTCCACCCCGAGGCCCGGCGTCGACGGCACGGTCAGGTAGCCGCCCTCGATCTCGTACGGGTCCCTGGTGATCCGCTGACCGTCCTGCCAGATCCAGTGGGTGTCGATGGCGGTGATGTCGCCCGGGGCCGCGGCGGCGACGTGGGTGAACATGGCGAGCGACACGTCGAAGTGGTTGTTGGAATGCGATCCCCACGTGAGGCCCCACGCGTCGCAGAGCTGGGCGACGCGGACCGATCCGGCCATCGTCCAGAAGTGCGGGTCGGCGAGAGGGATGTCGACGGCGCCGGAGCGAATGGTGTGCCCCATCTCGCGCCAGTCGGTGGCGATCATGTTGGTGGCGGTGGGCAGTCCGGTGGCGCGCTTGAATTCGCTCATCACCTCGCGGCCGGAGAAGCTGCCCTCGGGGCCGACCGGGTCCTCGGCGTACGCGATCACGTCCTTCAGTCCACGGCAGGTCTCGATGGCCTCCGACAGCAGCCACCCGCCGTTGGGGTCGAGGGTGACCCGCGCGTCGGGGAACCGCTCGGCCAGCGCCGTCACGGCCGCCGCCTCCTCGCGGGGCGCGAGGACGCCGCCCTTGAGCTTGAAGTCGGCGAAGCCGTACCGCGCCTGGGCGGCCTCGGCGAGCCGCACGACGGCGTCCGGTGTCAGCGCCTCCTCGTGCCGCAGACGCAGCCAGTCGTCGGACTCGCCCGCGCCCGACTGATAGTCCAGGTCGGTCTTGTTGCGGTCGCCGACGAAGAAGAGGTAGCCGAGCGCCTGCACCTTGTCCCGCTGCTGACCGTCGCCGAGCAGGGCCGCGACGGGAACACCGAGGTGCTGCCCGAGAACGTCGAGGAGAGCCGACTCGACGGCGGTGACGGCGTGGATCGCGACGCGAAGATCGAACGTCTGGTTGCCGCGGCCGGCGGAGTCGCGGTCGGCGAACGTGCGCCGCAGGTCGGCGAGTACGCCGTTGTACTCGCCGATGCTGCGCCCGGTCACGATGGCGCGGGCGTCCTCGAGGGTACGCCGGATCGGCTCGCCGCCGGGGACCTCGCCGACACCGGTGTTGCCGTCGGAATCGGTGAGGATCACCAGGTTCCGGGTGAAGTACGGGGCATGCGCGCCGGACAGGTTCAGGAGCATGCTGTCGTGTCCCGCGATCGGGACCACTCGCATGTCGGTGACGACCGGGGTGCTCGTTGTACTCATCTTCCGAAACCTTCCTTCACAGCGCAGCGCCGCCCGTGAGGCGCCTCACAACGAAAACCCTAAGTGGCCCGATCGATACATGTCCAAGACTTGTTGAGCATCGAACGATGCAGACACTGCATCAGAGAAGCTGCTGCCCGATCAGCATCAGCGCGCCCACACAGGACACCGCGATCGACGTCCGGCGCAGGCGAGAGGCGTCCAGGTGGCGGTTCACGAACCGCGACGCCACGTATCCGAGCACCGTCGCCGGGACGAGCAACGCGAACATCACCGCCGACTCGCGATGCACCGAACCCGTCGCGGCGAGAACGGCGACGGACAGCGTGGAGCCCACCAGGAAGAACGCGCTCATGTTGCCGCGCAGCTGCGCCCCCTTCGACCCCTGCATCACCAGCGCCATCGGCGGTCCGCCGATGGACGTGGCCGTGCCGAGCAGACCCGACGCGGCCCCGGCGAAGGCGAGGTTCCGGCGTCGCGGCGGCGGCGCCCAGCCCAGGGTCGCGAAGACGACCCCGGACAGCACCACGCCCGCGAGCAGCAGCGACAGTCCCCGTTCCGGCAGCACCACCAGCAGCACCGCGCCCGCGATGGTGCCCGGCACCCGGCCGGCCAGAGCCCACCCCGTGCCGGTCAGGTCCAGCGCGTCCCGTTCCCGCCACACCACCATCACCGTGACGACCGTCGCCGTCATGATCAGCGTCCCGGGCAGCAGGCTCGGATCGACGAGCGCCACGACCGGCGCCGCGAGCATGCCCATCCCGAATCCGATCGACGCCTGCATGCACGAGGCGAGAAAGACGGCGAGCGCGATGACCGCGAACTCGGCCCCGCTCACCCGACCGCGACCGGCACGCCGAGCGCGACCGGACGGCGAGGATGATGGCATTCGGCGACGTGGCCGCTTTCGCGCTCGTCGACCGCGGCGGGCGGCACCGTGCTCGCGCAGACGTCGGTCGCGTGGACGCAGCGGGTGCGGAACCGGCAGCCCGACGGCGGGTTCAGCGGCGACGGAACCTCACCCTCGAGGATGATCCGCTTGCCGCGGGAGTCGGCGTCCAGCTTCGGTGCCGCCGACATCAGGGCCTCGGTGTACGGGTGGGCGGGACGGTCGAAGACGGCGTCCGTCGCACCCGTCTCCACGATCCGGCCGAGGTACATCACGGCGACACGGTCGGCGACGTGCCGGACCACCGACAGGTCGTGCGAGATGAACACGTACGAGATGCCGAGCTGTTTCTGCAGGTCGTTCAGCAGGTTGAGCACCTGAGCCTGCACCGACAGGTCGAGGGCCGACACGGGTTCGTCGCAGATGACGACGCTCGGGTTCAGCGCCAGGGCGCGGGCGATCCCGAGACGCTGACGCTGACCGCCGGAGAACTCCTGCGGGTAGCGGTGCTCGTCGCTCGGCCGCAGACCGACGAGGTGCAGCAATTCGCGCACCCGCGCCGCCCGGTCGCGGCTGGTCTTGTACATCGTCTTGTGGGTGCGCCACGGCTCCGCGATGATGTCGGCCGCCGACATCCGGGAGTTCAGCGACGCGTACGGGTCCTGGAACACCATCTGCACCCGGCGGCGCAGCGCCAGCAGGTCCTTGCCCTTCAGCGAGAACGGGTCGACGCCGTCCCACGTCACCGACCCGGAGTCGGGGCGCTCGAGCATCATCAGCGTGCGGGCGAGGGTGGACTTGCCGCAGCCCGATTCGCCGACGAGCCCGAGGGTTTCGCCGCGGGCGAGGTCGAGGTCGATGCCGTCGAGCGCACGCAACTGGTTCTTGCCTGCCGCGTTGGCAGGCACCTTGAACGTCTTGGTCAGGCCCCGCACCTTCAGAATCGACTCGGACATGTCAGACCTCCTCGGGGAAATGGCACGCCGAGCGGCGGCCGGCCGCGACGCCGGCGAGCGGCGGGCGGGTGGTGCGGCACAGGTCGCGGGCGAGCGGGCAGCGCGCCTGGTAGACGCAGCCGGACGGAATGGAGTGCAGGTCGGGCGGGGTGCCGCCGATCGACTTCAGGTCTTCGCCGCGGACCGCGTGCACGGGGACCGAATCGAGCAGGCCCTTGGTGTACGGGTGCTGCGGCGAGGAGAAGACCTCGGCGACCGGTCCGGTCTCGACGACGTTGCCCGCGTACATGATCGCGACGCGGTCGGCCTCCTCCGCCACGAGCGCGAGGTCGTGGGTGATGAGGATGACGGCCATGTCGTGCTCGGTGCGCAGGTCCCGCAACAGCGACATGATCTGCGCCTGCACGGTGACGTCGAGTGCGGTGGTCGGTTCGTCGGCGAGCAGGACCGTCGGGCTCAGCGCGACGGCCATCGCGATCAGCAGGCGCTGCCGCATGCCACCGGAGAACTGGTGCGGGTAGGAGTCGACGCGCGATTCGGGCTCGGGAATCCCGACCCTCTGCATCAGCGAGATCGCTTCCCGCCGCGCCTCTTTCGCGGACAGGCCGCGGTGGATCCGGAACGGTTCGGCCAACTGCTTGCCGACCGTGTAGACGGGGTTGAGCGCCGTCAGTGCGTCCTGGAACACGATGGCGAGTTCGGTGGCGGCGAGAGTGCGGCGGGTCTTCGCCTTCGCCGTCACCAGGTCGACGTCGCCGAGGCGGACCGAGCCGTCGGTGACGTCGGCGATCGGTTCGAGCAGGCCGACGAGCGCCTGCGCGGTCATCGACTTGCCGCACCCCGACTCACCGAGCAGCGCGAGGGTCTCCCCACGTCGCGCGGTGAACGACACGTGGTCGACGGCACGGACCGTGCCCGAGGGGGTGCGCAGGTCGACGGTGAGATCCGCGACCTCGAGTGCGACGCGGTCGATGTCTGCGGCGAAGTCGGGTGATTCGACAGCCGGTGCAGGTGCGCTCATGAGACGACCTTTCGGGTGGGGAACAGCCGGGAGCGACGCGACCGCGGCACGGTCAGACGCCAGCGCTGGGCGGGGTCGGTGGCGATCCGGGCCCACGCGGCGAGCACGGTTGCCGACACGGTGGTGACGACGATGGCGAGACCGGGGAAGAAGGACAGCCACCACGCCGTCTGCAGGTACGTCCGGCCCTGGGAGACCATCAGGCCCCAGCTGATGTCGGGCGGCTGGATGCCGATGCCGAGGAAGCTCAGCGACGACTCGGCGAGCATCACGTAGCAGAAGTCGAGGGTGGCGACGGTGAGCAGAGTCGGCAGCAGGATCGGGAACACGTGCCGACGGATGACGGCCCCGCTGCGGGCGCCGAACGTGCGTGCAGCGTCCACGAACAGCCGGCTCTGCAGTTCCGCCGACTCCGCGCGGGCGGTGCGGAGGTAGATCGGGATGCGGGTGATCGCCAGGACCAGGACGATGTTCGCCGCGCTGGGCGAGAACACGTACAGGACGACGACGGCCATCAGCAGCGACGGGAAGCTCATGATGACGTCGGCGACGCGCATCGCCGTCGTCTCCCGCCAGCCGCGGTGGTAACCGGCCCACATGCCGATGAGGGATCCGACGATGCAGGACAGCGCGACCGCGGGCAGCGCCACCAGGAGGGTGGTGCGGCACGCGACGATCAACCGGGCGAGCATGCTGCGCCCGAGCGGGTCGGTGCCGAGGATGTTCATCCACCCGTTCGCCACGTGGAACGGGGCGAGGTTGGACCGGTCGAGGTTCTGATCGGTCGCGGCGTCGCCGACCAGCCACGGGCCGAAGACGGCGACGAGGAACACGAACACCAGGATCGCCGCCGCGACCGTCGCCATCCGGTCCCGCAGGAGCAGCTTCCACAACGGCGTCTTGTTCCGGGAAGACGTGGGCGCGGGAGCGGCGTCTCCGCCGGGGGCGGCCGGGGTCGGGAACGCCTGGTCGGGGCCCTGGTGGACGTCGCCGGCTCCTTCGAGGCGGGGAGCGTTGTCTATGGACATGTCGGCGGCCTCCTAGACCTTGGTCTTCTCGCGGACACGCGCATCGAGAAGTGCGTAGCCCGCGTCGATCAGGATGTTGAGGACGAAGATGCTGACTGCGGTCAGGAGCACCGCCGCCTGCAGGACCGCGAAATCTCGCTGCAGGATCGCGTCGATCATCAGCTTGCCGATGCCGGGCCACCCGAAGATCGCCTCGACGACGACTGCGCCGTTGACCAGGCCGACGGTGAGGTCGCCGGCCACCGTCAGCGCCGGGGCAGCGGCGTTGCGGAGCGCGTGATGGCTCACCACGCGCAGGTCGCCTGCGCCCTTGCTGCGGGCAAGACGTACGTATGGTGCGGACAGCGCCGACACCATCGCGCCGCGCACCACCTGGGTGAGCACGCCGAGCGGGCGGATCAGCAGCGTCGCGATCGGCAGGATCCACGACAGCGCGCTTCCGGTGCCCGACGTGGGCAGCACCCCCAGCACCACCGCGAAGATCCACACACCGGTGATGGCGAACCAGAAGTCGGGGATGCTGGCCGCGGTCATCGACAGCAGGCTGGAGATCCGGTCGGCGAACGAGTTCGGCCGGTACGCCGCCCAGCAGCCGATCACGACGGAGCCGATGACCGCGAGCAGCATCGTGAAGAACGCCAGCTGCAACGTGGCGGGGAACGCCCGAAGCGCCATGGTCGCGGCGGATTCACCGGTGCGCAGCGACTCCCCGAAGTCCAGGTGGGCGACCCCGGACAGGTAGTCGGCCATCTGGCTCAGCACCGGCTTGTCGAGGCCGTTCTCGGCCGCGAACTCGGCGCGCTGATCGGGGGTCGCGGAGACCGGGAGGTAGAGGTTGGTCGGATCGCCGGTGAGGCGGGCGAGCAGGAACACACCGAAGAGGACGACGAGGAGAGGTACGAGGCTGGTGTAGACGCGTCGGCGCAGGAAGGCGAACATGACTCACCGCCTTCGGATCGGGTTCGGTTGGGACATCACAATTCCTCCGGGGGCTGGGAAGAGGGCTTAGCCGTTTGCGGATGTGTCCGCGTGGGTCATCTCGCTCAGGCGCATCTCGTCGCCGGTCGCGGAGTTGGGCGTGTACTGCACTGTCGGGGACTTGGCGAGCACCCCGTTCATGTGGGCGATGTACGCAAACTGCCGGACCTCTGTCGGCTCGTTCGCCAGTACCGACGCGAACGCGTCCTGGCGGGCGTCACCGACGAGTTTCTCCGCGGCGTCGATCTGCGCGTCGTAACCTGCTGTGCCGAAGTAACTCTGGTAACCGTCACTGCGCATGTACTGGTCGACGGTGAACTGGGCGTCACCCGCCTGGTTGCCGTGCTGGATCACCAGCATCACCGGCCCACTCTGCGGGTACGGCCGGACCTGGTACTCCAGCTGAGCCGCCGTGTCCATCATCTCGATCTTCACGTTCAGACCGGCCTTGCTCAGCGAGTTCTGGATGACCTCGACGGTCTCGTTGATCTTGGGGAACTGGCCCGTGCGCCCGATCAGCCGGATCTGCTTGTCGACGGGAACGCCGTCGGCCTTGGCCTCCGCCACCAGTTGCGCAGCACGGTCGGGGTCGTAGGGGGTCGGCTGCAGGCCGGGGTCGAACCCGACGATGCTGCTGCCGACGAGTTGCCCGGCCGGCTCGCCGAGGCCCTGGAACAGTGCCTTGACGATCCCTGCGCGGTTGACGGAGAGGTCGATGGCCTCGCGGACGCGGTAGTCGTCGAGCGGCGCCTGGCTGCCGTCGATGCGCAGCGCGGTTGTCTCGTTGTTCGGGTAGGCGGCACCGAGATCGCCGGCGCCGTCCTCCGGGCCGAGCGAAGTGGCGAGTTCGGCCTCGTCGTTCACCACCATCGCCGCCCGCACACTGCCCTCGGTGCGCCACTGGTAGATGGCCCGCGCGTACTCGGGGACCGTGCCCCAGTAGGTGTCGTTGCGGACCAGTGAAAGCCGCTGACCGTGGTCCCAGTAGTCGATCTTGTAGGGCCCGGTGCCGATGGGATCGCGCACCTTGTCCTTGGTGTCGGTGGTGGACGGCACCATCTCCACGAACGAGATCCGCAGCGGCAGGATCGGGTCGGCGGCGGGCGTCTGGACCGTCACGGTCGACGAGTCGACCGCGTTCACGACGAGCGCGTCGTCGCCGAAGACGTACCCGTCGACGTCGCAGCCGATGGTCGAGTTGACGGTGCGGTCGATCGAGAACGCGGCGTCCTCGGCGTCGAACGCGCTGCCGTCGCTGAACGTGACACCGGGACGGATCCGGAACGTCCAGACCGTGTCCGAGGTCTGCTCCCACGAGTCGGCGAGCTTCGGCTCGAGGTCGCCGGTGTCGGCGTTGCGTTCCACCAGGGGCTCGGTGATGTTGGAGCGGACGACGACTCCGGTCGAGGTGAGTGACGCGTCGCAGGGCTCGAGCGTGGGCGGCTCCTGCGGGAGCACGATCCGCAGCGTGTCGGGGCTGGCGGCGTCGCTGTGGCTCGAATTGGCGACCGAGCAACCTGCGGCCAGAGCCGGCACCGTCAGCGCGGCGGTGGCCACGGCGACGACGCGGTAACGGGTTCCCTGCTGCAGCGAACGTGCAGGGCTCATGGTGTCCTCCGTAGGGATGTGTCGCGTACTCGACGCGAGTGAAGAGGGCCCGCCTGTGACGGTAGACACACGCTATGGGCGGCCCGGAGGAGCCGTCAACAGGGGGTGACGGCGCAAAACGGCCCGTGAGGGCTGTCACAGGCGTGATATCGGGGAGACTGCGATCACCCCGGCGGGCCTCTGACCGGCACATACAGGACGATTCGGCATCTGCGCACGTCAGCGCGCCGCCGACCAATGCCGTTTGAGTATCGATCCATGTTATTTACGTGTTGGACAGGTATTCCGAGGGCCGCTTAACTTACGGGTAACCGGCGGCGCGGACAGCCGCGTCGCCACTCGTCAGGAGGCACGATGGTGACCGCAGAGGCGTCCGTGAAAGAAGCTGCCGTACAGACTGTTTCGGGAGGCCAGGTCCTGCAGGTCGGGCCGCTGAAGCCGTCGCTCACGGCAACACTCTCCGAGAAGTACGACGCCCTCACCCTCCCCATCGGAGAAGACCGCAGCAGCTTCCTCGCCGAGCACGGTGAAACCGTCACCGCCGTCGTGACGTCCGGTCGCACGGGAGTCGACGCCGCCCTGATGACGGAACTGCCGAACCTCGGCGCCATCGTGCACTTCGGAGTCGGTTACGACACAACGGATGTCGAGCGCGCCGAAGAACTCGGAATCGGCGTCAGCAACACCCCCGACGTCCTCACCGACTGCGTCGCCGACACCGCCGTCGGACTACTGATCGACACGCTCCGCGGATTCTCCGCCTCGGACCGCTTCGTCCGCGCAGGCCGCTGGCCCGCCGAGGGCAACTTCCCCCTCACCCGGAAGGTGAGCGGCACGCGGGTCGGCATCGTCGGCCTCGGCCGCATCGGCTCCGCCATCGCCGCCCGCCTCACCGGCTTCGGCTGCACGATCTCGTACCACAATCGGCGAGAGGTCCCCGGTTCGCCGTTCGCATACGCCGATTCGGCCGCCGCACTCGCCGCCGGGGTCGACGTCCTCATCGTCGCCGCAGCCGGCGGCAAGGGAACCCAAAAGCTGGTGGACCGAGAGGTTCTCGAAGCGCTCGGACCCGACGGCTACCTGATCAACGTGGCACGCGGAAGCGTCGTCGACGAGGATGCGCTCGTCGAACTGCTCACCGAACGCAAACTCGCCGGCGCCGGACTGGACGTGTTCACCCGGGAACCCCACGTTCCCGAAGCACTCCTCGCACTCGACACCGTCGTCCTCCTCCCCCACGCCGGAAGCGGCACGACCGAGACCCGCGCCGCGATGGAGGCTCTGACCCTGCAGAACCTCGACGAGTACCTCGCCCAGGGCACCCTGACCACCCCCGTTCTCGAGCCGAGGTCACGATGAGCGTCGTTCTCAGTTACGTCCCGACCCTCGAAGGTCGCGGCGCCCTCGCCTTCGGGTTCACCGAAGCCCGCATGCGCGCAACGGATCTCGTGGTGATCGCCGACGGCGACAGTGCCTCGGAGCCCGGGTTCGAGGCCGAACTGCACTCGGCCAGGGAGGAAGCGGACGCGGCCGGCGTCGACTACCGCGTCGCGCGGAACGAACCCGGCCGCTCGCACGCCGACAATCTCATCGACGCGTCCTACGACTCCGCCGCCGAACTCCTCGTTCTCGGTATGCGGCGCCGCTCCCCCGTCGGCAAACTCCTCATGGGCAGCGTCGCGCAGCGCGTGCTCCTCGAGGCGCAGTGCCCGGTCGCCGGGGTCAAGCCGCCCGTCGCCGCGGAGGTCTGAGCCGCCCGCCGTCAGGCCTCATCGACCCGACCCCATCCGGAACCGGGGCGGCGCCGAATACCTGCCGTGGGACAGCCATGATCGACGGGCCCGATCGCGCGGACGGCGCACAACTGGGCGGTCGCCTCCTGACCTTGGTCGGCGACCGCGACTTCCACGCGCTCGCCCACGAGATCTCGCGGATCACCTGCGACACCGGCAGCAACGGGTCGGTGTTCACCGCGGTCGTGACGTGGATGGTCTCCACCATCGCCGACCTCGTCGCGGACCCGACCGCCAGTGTCGCCGACGCCGTCGACAGCTTCATCAGCGTCGTCCCTGTCGTGCACGACGCACCCGAGATGGACGACGAGTTGCCCGCGCCCGCCGAATGGCTGTTCAGCGCCGTCGTGAATCACTTGCAGAGCAGGCACCGGGCGGGATCCGATCCTCCGCCGCCCGTGCCCGCCGACACCGAACTCGCACGGGTGCAGGCCCTCGTCGAAGCATTGCTGTGGCTCGACGCCCTCCTCGAACGCGACCACGACCTATAGCGCCGCTCAGGGTTGCACGCCACCACTCTCCTTGACCTGCAACAATTTCAGATCGGCATACGCGTGCGGTGACGACCGTCTCAGCTCGGAATAGGCAGGCGCGTGCACTCGTTGCCCCAGAGGCTTCAGATACTGCATTGCCTACGGAAAGACTTGTCTGTGAATCTCTTCTCCCCGTTGACCCTCGGCGACCTCGAGCTGCCCAACCGGGTGGTGATGGCACCCCTGACACGCTCCCGTTCCGGGCGGGACGGTGTGCCGGGACCGCTGGTGGTGGAGCACTATCGGCAGCGCGCATCCCTCGGTTTGATCGTCAGCGAGGGCACCTACCCCAGCCACGCCGGCCAGGGCTTTCCCGGTCAGCCCGGGTTGGTGACACCCGAGCAGGTCGCAGGGTGGAAGAACGTCGCCGACGCGGTACACGCGGCCGGCGGTCGGATCGTCGCCCAGGTCATGCACGCCGGTCGCGTCACGCACGAGGGAACCACCGGTGGCCGCGAGGTCGTCGGGCCGAGTGCCGTCGCGATCGAGGGCGAGACCCGCACGTACGAGGGGAAGGAGCCGTACCCGGTGCCCCGGGCGCTGGATACCGACGAACTTTCCGCGATCATCGAAGAGTTCGTCCAGGCGTCGCGAAATGCGGTGGCGGCCGGGCTGGACGGCGTCGAAATCCACGCCGCCAACGGCTACCTGCTGCACGAGTTCCTCTCCCCGGTGTCCAATCGGCGCGAGGACGCGTACGGCGGCTCCCCCGCACGCCGGGCACGTTTCGTGATCGAGGTCGTTCAGGCCGTGGCCGAGGCGATCGGTGCGGGCCGGGTGGGGATCCGCATCTCCCCGGAACACAACATCCAGGACGTGCTGGAACTGGACGCCGACGACGTTCGGGCGACCTACGGCGCGCTGGTCGACGCGATCGCGCCGCTGAAGCCCGCGTACCTGAGCATTCTGCACAAGGACCCGGCCGGTTCCCTCGTTCAGGATCTGCGGACGCGATTCGGCGGTCCCGTGCTGGTCAACAGCGGTTTCACAGCCGTCACCAGCCGGGACGAGGCACTGTCCATCCTCGACGACGGCCATGCCGACGCCGTCGTCGTCGGGCGCCCCGCGATCGCCAACCCGGACCTGGTGCGGCGCTGGCAGGAAGACCTGCCGCTGAACGACCCGGACCCTCTGACCTTCTACTCCGAGGGTGCGAAGGGGTACACCGACTACCCGGCGCTGCAGCACTGATACCCACACGCGGAATACCCGGGGTCGCGCATCGGGTCCCAGCACCGTACGGTTGGTCGAAGTTGAGTACACAGCTACCGAGTTCGCGGGACGTCCGACGTGTCCGTACTCCGTTCTGGCGTAGCGATCGCGCACAGTGCGCGAGGGCGCCCCTTCCATTTCGATCTTCTCGTGATCTGCCGGAAGTCTGTTCTTCCGGCCCATTGATCTGCGGGGTGCCTGCATGACGAAGACCGCGGGCGGCGCGACGGTCACAACAGTCGAAAGGTGCTCATGCCACTTACCGTGGAGCACACCACCCGTTATGCCGACGCCCTGATGACACTGGCTCTGGCCGCGCATCGCCCGGCGACCGTCGTCAACACCGGCGCCGGTTACGCGGTCCGGGTCGATTTCGAGCGCAACATCCATCTGCTCGCCACCAACGCGCCGGGGGATCTCAGTACCGATCCGGACGCGCAGAACCCGTGGGTCGTGCGGTTCTTTCAGCGGCAACCGGACGCCGAGGACGTGCAGTTGGTGGAGGTGACCGGGGAATGGCTCGTCGACGCGTTCGACCAGGCCCTCGCCGTGATGCCGATCGCCGGAATCGCTGACGACCCGAACGCGGAACCCGGGGAGCAGCGCCCCACCGCAGCGGGGACGCTGCATCTCGTGCAGTAACCCCGACCGACGTTCGTCATCGGCCGGCCGCGGACCGTCTGCCTCCCCCGGGTAGGCGGTCGGCGAGCCGTCCCAGCCGTTCCACCGCGGGCAGCGCATGCGCGATCTTCTCCGCGTCGCGGGCAATGATCTCGGCGCTCTGGTCGATGCCCTTCGCGCTGACGGCGAGCCCCTCCGCGGTCTCCGCGATCTGCTTCGCGGCGTCGAGTAGTTCGGACAGGTCGTCGAGGGCGGGACCGAGGCGGTCGATCAGTACCCCGATCTGGCGTATGCGGAGCACGACCGTCGTGACGGCCTGTTCCCACTCGCGGATCTCGCTCGAGACGTGCTGCAGGATCTTGATGGGAGACTCCTTGTCGGTACTCGGCCGGTGAGGCGCAGCCAATCTATCCGTTACTCCCAGTATCTCGTATCGGCCCGGTCGAGGTCGCGGCACGTCCTCCCGGGTGGGGCGGTTGTCGAGAGCCCGCCTTTCCCGGGACCGTTCCTGGATAATTGCCAGAGTGAGGCCCCTCGCTGCTTCGTCCGTCGACACGGTCCTTCAGGACTATCGGCCGCGCATCCTGCGCCGGTACCTGTGGATCACGACGGCGCTGCACCTGGCCGGGTTCGTCCTGCCTCCGATGGTCGGGTTGCCGATCCGGCCGGAGACCGTCGCCGCACGCTCGGCCGGCATCCTCCTGGGACTGATCGCACTCGTGGTGCTGTACCGGGGCGGGCGCAGGCCGGGACGGCGGGTCTACCAGGTCAGCACCGTGGCGGCACTGCTCGCCACACCGATCGTGATGTCCGGTCTCATCCTCGCGGTCGCCCAATTGCTCTGCGCGATCGCAGCGACGTTTCTGGCGATGTATTTCGTCGTGTTCTACCCGAAACGGCAGTCGAGACTCCTCGTCGGTTGCCTCACCGGGTTGATGGTGGTCGGGGTCGTTCTCGCCCCCACCGCCTTCACACTGGTGCAGGTCGACATGGACACGGCGGCCGTGAAGGCCGCCGTTCTCGTCGTGGCGGTCACCTGTGTGATCGGTGCGGCCGAGATGTTCGGATCCCTGACCCGGACCCTGATCGAATCGGCCAGCACCGACGCTCTGACGGCACTGCTCAATCGCGCCGGGTTCGAACTCGCGTTCCGGCACGCGCTCGAGGGCGCGGGTACGGAGCAGCCCCCCGTCACGTTGGCGCTCGTCGACGTCGACCAATTCAAGTCGACCAACGACCACTACGGCCACGCCGCGGGGGACGCAGTTCTCGTCGATCTGGCGAACTACCTCGCCGCGCATCTGCCGCGCGGCGCCCTGCTCGCCCGGGTCGGCGGCGACGAGTTCGTCACCTGCATGGTCGGCGAGCACCACGCCGAGCTGCCCGAGGTGATGGCGAGACTCGCGCGGCAGAGCCCCACCTCGTTCAGCTTCGGCGTCGCGTCGTGCACCGGAGAGTCCGATCCGCTCACCGCGCTCTATCGACAGGCCGACCGTGAGCTGTACACCGCGAAGCAGCGACACCACCCGCCCGAGCCGCCGGCCGACGAACCGTCACTGCGGACGGGGTGGAACGCCTGACCACGGGTCGTGCGGCGGGTAATTCGGCGATTCGCGCGGTCACCGAACGACGGCCCGCAGGCCGCACCCGGGTGACCATCCACACCGCCGCGACGACCAGTGCGCAGCCGGCGAACTGCCCGATGCTCGGACGCTCGTGCACGATCACGATGGAGAACATCATCGCCAGGACCGGCTGGAGCAGCAGCAGCGTGGCACCGACCTCGGCGGCGAGCCTCGGCAGGGCGAATCCGATGAGGACCCAGCCGAGCACCTGGCTGCTCAGCGACAGCGCCGCCAACCATCCGAGCGCGGGCCAGCCGGGCGTGAGGTCCACCGTTCCCCAGAGCGATCCCACCGCGGTCCCGACGACGCCCGCGGCGATCGTCGACACGAACACCTGCGACGACGCCCGATGCGCGGATCCGGCACGGCCGATGACGAAAATGTAGATCCCGTAGGCCACGCCCGCCGCGAGCGACAGCAGGGTTCCGAGGAACAACTGGTCGCCCTCGCCGCTGCCGCCGAGGATTCCACCGGCAAGGGCGACCCCCGCGAACAAGAACGGAACCGCCACCACGAACCGGACCGGCACCCGCGCACGGAAGACGATCCACGCCAGCAGCGGCACGACGATGACCTGGACGTTGACGACGACCGTCGAGATCCCGGCCCCGATCATCTGGATCGACCGCGCCCACAGCGCGAAGTCGACACCGAGCATCATCCCGCCGAGCACCTGGGCGGCAATCACCCGGCGGGGAATACCGCCGTGCCGCCGAAACTCCTGCAGGGCGAGGAAACCGAGGATCGGCAACGCCAGCACACACCGGAAGAACGTCGACGTGGCCGGCTCCACCCCGGACAATTTGATGAGACTGCCGGTCAGCGAAGTCGCCACCGCACCCGCCAGAACGAGCAGTCGCGGATCCACGGACGCGATGCTGAACGAGGGGCTGACGAGGGCACGGGGACGCAAACGGAGGGCAGTAGTCACACCGAGAATTCTCCGAGTCCCCAACCATTACAACAAGTGAATAGTCGTGTCATGAAAGAAGTAGCATCACTACCATGTTGAGTCTGGATCGCCTCCGCGCCCTGTGCGCCGTCGCCGAACACGGTTCGATCGGCGCCGCGGCCCGTGCCCTGCACGTCACACCGTCCGGGGTGTCGCAACAACTCGGCAAGTTCGAACGGGAGGTCGGCGTGACACTCCTGGTGCCCGCCGGCCGCGGCGTTCAGCTCACCGACGCCGGCCGACTCCTGGCCCGCCGAGGGCAGGAAGCGATATCGCTGCTGGCGCAGGCCGAATCCGAGGTCGTCTCCCTCGATCGCGACGTGGTCGGAGAACTGCGCATCGGATCCTTCTCCTCCGCAGGCCGAGTCGTCGTGCCGACCGCGGTGGCCACGCTGCGCAGGCGGCACCCGCAACTCACGGTCAGCTTCTCCGCCGGCGAGACCGAGGAACTCATACCGGCGATCGTGCGCCGCGAACTCGACCTCGCCATCGTCGACAGCTGGGTCACGATGCCCCTCCACCTCCCCGAGGACGCCGTGCACACCCTGGTGCACCGGGACTCGGCCGACGTCGCGCTGTCCCGGGACCATCCCCTCGCCTCCCGCGACCACGTCGACCTCGACGAGATCGCGGACATGCCATGGACGACGTGGAAGAAAGGGGCGGTGTTCCACACCTGGCTGGTGCAGACGCTGCGCAACCGCGGCATCGAACCGGACATCCGATACGAAGCACCCGAATTCGCCGCGCAACTAGAATTCGTCGCACACGGACTCGCCGCCGCCCTCGTGCCGCGCCTGGCCCGCGTCTGGGTGCCGGACAACGTCGCGATCGTCCCGGTGCGCCCCACACTCGAGCGGGAGATCTACGCACTCCGCCGCGCCGACAACGACCGGCCCACGGTCCGCGCGGGCATCGAGGCATTGACCGAGGCCTTCGCCGGCATCGGTGCCTGACGCGCGATCCCGGAATGCCGCGTCGGTGGCGGTCCGAGTGCCATCATGAGAACGGTCTTCGGCCGAACGGCGAGAGAGGTCGCGGTGAAAATTCGGGACGTGGTGAACCAGTCGCAGGCGAACGCCGCCACCGCGCGAATCTACGGCGAGCCCTACGAGACGACCGACGGAACCACCATCCTCACCGTCACCAGATTTCGCGGCATCCTGGGCCCCGCACCGGTCGGCGTCTTCGTCGTGCACGACGGCACCGTGTCGTGGGAGCCCGCCGTCGACGGCTCCCGGGTAGCGCTGCTCGGCGAATTCATCGGACTGGCGGCCGCCGTCATCGCCACCCTCGCCGTGCTCCGCCGACCACCGTGGCCGGACCTCGTGCAAAAGATCTGACTCGGCAGGCAGCGCCCGAATTCATGCCAGGCAGGAAGACCTGACAGAAGGCCCTACACGCGCACCCGTTTCAGTTGCACAATGGTGGTGGGCAACCACCCGGAGGTGCGCGATGAGCGATACTTGTGCAGCGCCGATACGCCTGTGGCGTCTGGGTCCGTGGAGCCGCAACCCGCTGATGCGGGGATGCGACCGATTGCGATCCGCGCTGGTCCTCATCGGGGTGGTCTTCGTGCTCCTGATGATTCCACTGGCCGCGGCCGTCGGAACCGAGACGTACTCGCGGCTGGACAATCAGACCCAGGCCGAACTCGCCACCCAGCATTCGACCCCCGCCAGGCTCGTGGAGGATTCCCGCAGCGGCAGCGCCGGCGAGGCCCTGGCCGCATCTCCCCAGTACCAATCCCACGCGCGGGTGCAGTGGTCGGCGAACGGGCAGACGCACACAGCCGACGTTCCGACCGCCGCGGGCGCGAAGGCCGGCCAGACCGTCACCGTCTGGCTCAACCCGAACGGCGACCTCGTCGCCGCACCGGAGACCGGTTCGCAGAACGCCGCCACGGCGGTGAGCGTCGCGTGCGGAATCTGGGTGGCGTCGACCGGCGGCTACTGCGTCCTGTTCCTGATCGTCCACTGGGTCGCGTCCCGCCGACAGCAGGCCCGGTTGACCCGCGAATGGAACGAACTCGACAGACCTCCGGGGTGGCACGTCAGCTGACGGACCGGCGCTACCGGCCGGGCGCTCCTGCCGGCGGTTGTCCGCCGCCACCGCCCGGACCGGCAGGCGCGGACTGCGTGTTCGCCGACTTCTCGGCGACGCCGATCGTGATCGAGATGGTCATGCCGGTGGCGGGTTCGCCGGTTACGGTGGCCAGTTCGGCATCCCAGCCGTCGCCGAACACATTGTCCGAATCGAGGGAGACCTTCGACAGGTTGGAGACGCTGTTCGCGTAGCCGGTGTCGTAGGCGAAGACCGTGGCGCACGCGTCCTGCGGCACCGCGATCTGCGACGTCAGGCGGGCATCCTCCCCGGCCACCGCCGATTCGAGCGTGTCGAACACCTCGAAATGGATGTGCGGCCAGCGCCCGGAGTAGCAGGCAGGAAAGATCGACGTGAACGACACCTTGCCCGCGGTATCCGCCACCTGGACGCCGCGCAGGTAGTTCTGCTCGGTGATGCCCTTGCCGTAGAGCGAGTACTCGCCGTCCCGGTCGCAGTGCCACAGGTAGACGGCCATTCCGGCGCCGGCCGCGCAGTCCTTCGTCAGGTCCTGCAGGTCGAGTTCGATGGTCGTCGCGACACCCTCCGCCGTCCCGGAGTACGCACCGAAGCTGCTGCGAATGTCCTGGCGCACGATCCCCGACTCGACCAGGACGTTCGGGCCGTTGGACCCGTCACCGGGATACGGTCCGGCCGTTTCCTGCGGCGCCGCCGCCACGCACGTGCCGTCGCTCGCCGTGTCCGCAGTGGTCGCCGCCGCGTCCGTCGTCGAGGACGAGCTCGCTGCCTGCTCGCCGCCGGCCGTCGAGCAGGCGGCGAGCGCGGTCGCTCCCGCGGCGCCGAACACGAACAGGGCGCGGCGACGCGACAACATCGACTTCAGGTCGTGGCTGAGGCCGCGATCGTGCTCGTGTACTTCTTCGGCGTGGTGGTGACGCGGACTGTTCGACATGGGGACCTCCAAGGGCTGTTCCGGGCTCGAGTCCCATACAAACGGCCCCGGGTGCGGGCACCCTGGAGATTCGCTGCGAAGTCACTGTGAGCAGGTCACAACGCTTCGGCACCAGCCGTGCCGGAGAGGGTCTCGTTGCCGGTATCGCGGACGAGGGGGATGCCGAGCGCAGCGAGCAGCATCCGGCAGTCGTCGGCGTCGATCGAGTGGTGGGCGACGGTCCGCTGAGCGTTCCGGACGGAATCCTCGTCGAGTTCCCGCTCGCTCTCGAATATGGAAGCATCCCTGTCGGACATGGCTCCACCTTTCCTCGGCATCACCTGAATAGCCCGGAGCGAGCGCACCGAAACCGCCGTGGCGACGGTGCAATCAGGAGGTGACCTTCGAGGAAACGATCAGCGACTGTAGGTGGCGAACAGCCGGCGGATGCTCTCGTCCCAGTACTGCTGGCGGCGGCGTTCGACAGCGCGCGCGCACATCGCCCACACCATGCCCAGGAGCAGCGCACTGGCCGCGAGCGTGAGGAGCACTGCCGCGACCGCGGCGCTGACGACGTCGGAATTGGTGACCCTCGGGCCGGCCCACTTGCCGTCCGCGTCGACGGCGATGGTCTTCTCGGTGCCCGCCGGCGTCCCCGAGGGGACCTCGATGCTCTCGGTGCGCGATTCGGCGGTCCAGGACCACGTCGCCTCGACCATCGGCGTGGTCCGGACCGAGCCGCGGGGCGACATGGTGATGGGGGCGTCGGTGCTGGTGACGGCTGTGACGAGGGTGGTGGTGGCGCGCTGCTGCGCGGCCCGCGCAGTCTCCTGGTTCCATTGCCAGGTGCCCATCCCGGCGGCGAGCACGATCGCGATACCGGCGAGTGCGGCGATGACGGATCGCAGGGTGGCCGCGTAGCGATCGACCGGTCGTGCGAAGGGGTTGGACGGTCGACCCGACACCGAGTACACCACGGTTGCCTTCGAGCGCCCCAACACGATTCACCTCATTGTTTCGTCCACGTAAATTGCCTGCTTCACCAGTGTCGCCACTGATAAGGCAACAAGGAAACCGAAATGGGCAAACTTGACGAGTCTCACACTCCGAGGTCAGAGGCGTGTACAGCCCGGACGGGCGGGATTCGTGCCCGAAGTCGTCGAAGTCCCGCAGCACGGTGTGCAGCCGACGCGGACACTCACCTGCCGTCGCCTCGGGCGGGCGGCGGCCCGACGACCTCGAGGTCCAGCTCGGCACGTGCCCGCGCGAACCCCTCGGCCGGGAACTGCATGTCGCCGCCCTCGGTGTGCACGTGCGCGTCCGTCGGGGTGTTCATGTACTCGAAGAACTTCTCGAACACCCCGGTGGTCAGCAGGCCGAGCATCTGCGTGTTGTGGCTGTCGAACGCGAAACTGTGGATGGTCCCGGCGGGAGCGTGCAGGAAGTCACCCTTCGTCAGCATGATCTCCCGGCCGTTGGCGTGCAGGAGAATCCGTCCCTCGATGCAGAAGAAGTTCTCGGTGTGCTCGCGATGGAAGTGCCGGGGAATGTACACACTCTTGCCGCCCATCGTGTGCATCGCGAAGTACGTTCCGCCGGTGTTCCGGGGCCGCGCGAGATACGTGTTCAACTGGTCGAGGCTCGCCCAGCGGTCGCCTTCGCCGGCCTCCAGCACATACGGCGACTCCCCCGCCGGGAGCACCGTGCCCGTCACCGCCGGCAGGTCCTTTTTCTCGAGATCGTGGAACCGGACGCCGAACCGGTCCGCGAGTTCGGATTGCCGCGCGTCCGACATCGGCGCCGTCTCGGCGTCGAAGACGTGCGACTGGGTTGTGTGGCCGGTGGCCTGCGACCACCGGTGCGCGTCGCCGACGGTGAGCCAACTCAGGAACCGGGTCCGGTGCGCGAGCATGCGGTACGCGTACGGCGTCCCGGCCGGGACGGTGACCGAGTCGCCGGGCACGAGCAGGTGCGATTCGCCCGGCAACCACACCTGGAGCCGGCCGTCGGTGACGTACAGGAAGCGGTGCTCGCGATCGTGGGCGAGGAACGGGGTTTCGGTTCCCTTGCCGCCGTACACATATGCGGCACCGAACTGCCCTCCGGTGTCTTCCGGACGAGCGATGACGGTGATCAGTTGCCCGCCGAGTTCGTGGCGCTCGCCTTCACCGGCGGCCATGGCGTAGGGCACGCACCGCCCGGGGAGGGTGTCGAGTTGCGGAACGGCGGTGTGGACGTCGTCCAGAGCGGGGATGTCGAAGATGGTCATGCGTGTGTTCCTGATTTCAGAGTGTGCGAGAAGAACGCCTCGACCGCCGCGAACGAGGCGGCGGGGTACCGCTCGGTGAAGGCGCACCCGAAGTCGCTCACCGCGCGGGTCGAGGCCGGCGCGTGCGGATTTCGCTCGAGATGCCCTTGGTCGAGGGTCTGGTCGGGGCCGAGTTCGAGGACGTGGCCGGGGTTGAAGAACCCGTGCCCGAAACCCTCGATCAGGTAGAGGACGGCGTCGTTGCCGTGCGCGACGAGCGCGTCGTACAACGCCACGCTCTGCGTGGACGGCACCAGATTGTCGCCGAGGCCGTGCATGATCAGAAACGGCGGCGCTCCGGGCGTCACCTGCAGTGCGGGGCTGGCGGATCGCGCCGCGTCCAACCGGTCCCGGATCGCGCCGCCGAGCAGCGACGCCTCCGGGGACTGGTCCTCGGCCGGTGCCCGCTGCGCGGAGAGGTCGACGAGACCGGGCAGGTCGGCGGGCCCGTAGCCGTCGACGACGGCCTACACCGCACTGTCGACGGTCGCGGGATCTTCCCCGGGCAATCGTGTTGTGGCCGAGTGCACTCCAGCCAGCGCAGCGAGATGTCCACCGGCGGACGAGCCCCACACACCGATCCGGTCGGGGTCGATGCCGTGGTCCGCGGCGTTGGCGCGAAGCCAGCGCACCGCCCGCCGGACGTCGAAGATCTGGCCGGGGTGGCAGGTGCCGGGCGCAAGGCGGTAGTCGATGCTGACCATGACATAGCCGTGTCTTGCGAAGTGCTGCACAAGGTCCGGGCATGCAGTGCGGTCTTGAAGCCGCCAACCTCCACCGTGAAGCCACACGATCGCAGGCAATGGATGCGCTGCCTCGGCGGGGCGTACGAGATCGAGTAGCAGATCGGGGGCGTACTCGACGGTGGATCGGCGGACGACGGTCAAAGCCGTGTCCAAGGGACTGAACTCCTTCGGATGCAGGACCCGGGCCTGGGTCGCCGCTTGCGCGGTTGTAAGGCCCTTCCTGAGGTCACTGCCTGCCCGGCACTGTAGCAGCTTCCGCAATCCCAACGGAAGAAGCGGATTCCGCGCCCGCCGGCGCGGCCGTCCGCCGCGGCGGCGCTACCCCGCGATCTGCGCGTGCATCTCCCACACGATGACCTCGGCGCCGGTATCGGTGGTCATCTGCTGCCCACCGTCACCGCCGATCCGGACGGCATCGCCCTCGGCGAGGAGGCCGACACCCTCCAACGAGGCTTCGCCGCGCGCGACGAACACGTGGAGGAACGGCGAGTCGGGCAGGGTGATGGGCGCCTGGCCGGGCTGTAGCCGTGCGACGTGCATGGCGGCGTACTTGTTCTTGATGCGGATCGCCGAGTGGTCGGCGTGGCCCGGCATGCCGGACGCGACGGGGACCAGTCCGCCGGCGAGCAACTCGTGGTCGATTTCGAGTTGCTCGTAGCCGGGCGTGATCCCGGCTTCGTCGGGGACGACCCACATCTGGATGAAGTGGACCGGATCGCGGTGCTCGTCGGCGTCTCCCTTCAGCCGCCACGAGTCGTTCTTCTCCGAGTGCAGGATTCCGGTTCCCGCGCTCATGCGCTGGGCGAGTCCGGGGTAGATGACGCCGGAGTGGCCCATCGAATCCTGGTGCACCAGCGACCCCTGGAGCACCCAGGTGACGATCTCCATGTCCTGGTGCGGGTGGGTGTCGAAACCCTGACCGGGGTCGACGATGTCGTCGTTGTTGACCATGAGCACCCCGTGGTGGGTGTTGGCCGGGTCGTAGTGGTTGCTGAACGAGAAGGAATGCTTGGAATCGAGCCAGCCCGCGTTCGTCTTGAAGCGGTCGTCGGCGCGCCGAACGTCGAGGCGGGGTGGGGTGATGGCGGCAGTCATGAGTGAATCCTTTCCAGAATTCTCACAGCAGGGTTTTCACAGAAGGGTTTTCACAGAACGTGTGAGCCGTACATTTCGCCGAGCGGGTCGGCGATGAGTTCGAGGCGGGCGCCGTCGGGGTCGCGGAAGTACAGCGACACCTCACTGTGTTCGATGAGTTCGACGCCGGCGTCGACCAGTTTCGTGCGCAGGTGATTCCACCGATCGGGTTCGACGCTGATCGCGATGTGGTGGAGTCCGCCGAGCACTTCCTGGTATGGCCCGATGTCGAGGCCCGGGAAGTCGAAGAAGGCGAGCAGGTTGCTGTTGCCGATGTCGAAGAAGAAATGCGAAGACCCGGGGTAGTCGCGATTCTCGATCAGTTCGGTCAGCGGGAACTCGAGGAGATCCTGATAGAACCGGACGGTGCGCTCGACGTCGCTGCTGATCAGCGCGGTGTGGTGGAGTCCGCGGGCCGAGGAGGCCGGCCGCGACGACACGGGCTTCAGGTGTTCGGCGCGGATCCGGTCGCGTTGCGCCGCGAACCTCTGGGAGCGCTCCTGCTCGTCTGTGGTGCTCATTGCCCGAACCCCTCTCCGCGAAACGCCGATGATTGCGCTTTCAACTATCACCACCGTACACCAAGTAGTTGCGCTGTCAACTACTTGGGATATGCTGGTCCCGTGGAACCGACCAGATGGCTCAGCGCCGACGAACAGAACACGTGGCGCGCCTACCTGGACGCCACCCGACTACTCCTGCAGGCACTCGATCGGCAGCTCACCCGCGACGCCGGCATCTCCTTCACCGACTTCGAACTTCTCGTCGTGCTGTCGGAAGCACCGCAGCGGCAACTGCGGATGCGCGAACTCGCCGACGCGGTCACCACGACCCGCAGTGGCGTGACCCGGGCGATCACCCGGCTGGTCGAGGCGGGCTGGGTGCGCCGGGTGGAATGCGAGGACGACAAGCGAGGAATGCTGGCCGAGCTGACCGACGCCGGCGCCGGGAAACTCGCCGCCGCCAGCCCCGGACACGTGGCGGAGGTGCGCCGGAACATGTTCGACCTGCTCAGCCCCCGGGACGTCACCATCCTCGGGCACGACTTCGGCGAAATGCGCGCCCACCTGCTGGAGAACCCCTGATCCACCCACCGGAAAGGCTGGTCATGAGCAGCACCTCAGCGGAGAACGACTACGTCCACATCGACAGGCAGAGCCCGGCCGTCTATCAGGCGCAGATCGGCGTCGCCAAGGCCATCCGTCACGCGACCACCGAGGCCGGGATGGACCGGCGGTTCGTCGAGTTGATCAACGTGCGCGTCTCCCAGATCAACCGCTGCGCGTACTGCCTGGACGTGCATGTCGCCGCGGCGCTCGGCGCGGGCGAGACCCAGCAGCGCCTCGCGGTTCTGCCCGCCTGGCGGGAGACGACACTGTTCTCCGAGCGCGAGGTCGCGGCCCTCACGCTGGCCGAGTCGATCACCACCCTCCCGGACGCGCACAGCCAGGACGCCGACTACGCCTTCGCTCGGCGGTTCCTGTCCGAGCAGGAGATCTCCACGGTGAGCTGGATCGCCGTCACGATGAACGCGTTCAACCGGATCTCCATTGTCAGCCGCCATCAAGTCAAGCCGAAGCCGTAACCGCACTTCACCCGCCCTTTCGCAAATTTTAGTTGACATCGCAACGACTTCTCTCTACCTTAGTAGTTGCAGATTCAATTACCTCGATTCGAGTGCCCCGTTCACCGTCAAGGAGTTTTCATGACCACCGCCACCGCCACCCTCCCCAACCTCACCGCCGGAACCTGGGCCATCGACACCGTCCACTCCACCGTCGGCTTCTCCGTCCGCCACCTCGTNGTCAGCAAGGTCCGCGGCACCTTCAACGACTTCGCNGGCGCGATCACCGTCGCCGAGGACGGCACCACCGCCGTCACCGCCGAAATCCAGGTCGCNTCCATCGACACCAAGAACGCCGACCGCGACGCCCACATCAAGTCCGCCGACTTCTTCGACGCCGAGCAGTACCCCACNGCCACCTTCACCTCCACCGCCGTCCGCACCAAGGGCGACGACTACGTGGTCGAGGGCGACTTCACCCTCCGCGGCGTCACCCGGCAGGTCGAGCTCGCCCTCGAATTCAACGGCGTCAACCCCGGCATGGGCAACGGACCGGTCGCCGGCTTCGAAGCCACCACCGTCCTCAACCGCAAGGACTTCGGCATCACCATCGACATGCCCCTCGAAGGCGGCGGCGCCGTCGTCGGCGACAAGATCACCATCACCCTCGAGATCGAGGCCGCCCTGCAGGCCTGACCCACCGGCACCACCGGCACCACCCGCGCCCCGTCGTCCACCCGGACGGCGGGGCGCAGTCGTTGTGAACACGAGGCAACACTTTCGATCGACGTGATCCAGGTCATTGTGATCGTGGGCCGCCTCGAGTGACCCTGGCCCCTTCGATGTCGGAGCCCCTTCGATGTCGGCGACTGCGAAACGAAGGTGACCACATGGGTAGCGACTCCGAACTCTCGTTCGCTCTCGACCTCACGCTGGACGAAGCGCGCCGGCGCAGCGCCGTCCTCGAAGCGATCGGCGAGGACTGGGACCCTGTCGCCGTGCTGGCGGAGGAAGAGCGGGCGTACGACATGCTGTACTCCGGGCTCGACCCCGAGCAGCAGCGCATCTACGACGAACTGGTGCAGGCGGGTGTGCTCCCGGATCGGACGGTGGGCCGTGTTGCCGATTGATCCCACCGCGGACTTCTCCCGTCGCGCCTGGTTGCCCTGCCCGGGCTGCAACCACGGCTCGTCCTGCGGCGACTGCGGGTCCGGCCGCAACTGCGACCGGCACTGGCAGTACCTGCTGAGCAATCAGGGAACCCACGTGCACCTGCAGTGTCCCGACTGCACGCACGTGTGGAGCATCGACACCCGCCACGGGCGGCCGCGGCGGGGCCGGAAGGCCGCGTAGGCGCGCTCCGACCGCTGGTTCAGCCGCGGCTCCGCGGCCGGTCGGCGAGTAGCTGGGTGAGCCGGTGTGCCTCACGGAGGAGGAATTCTCCCAGCTCACGGCGTCGTTCCTCACGGAACCGGCTCTCCACCCCGGTGATGCTCAGCGCCCAGGCGGGCGATCCCTGGGTGTCGAAGACGGCGGCGCCCATCCCCCAACTGCCCTCGACGAGCAGTCCGGGGTTGACGGTGTAGCCGTTGAGGCGGGTCTCCGCGATCCGCTCGGCGATCTTCTCCCGGCTGTGCTGCGGCCCCCATTCGCGGGTGACGTCCGCGCGCGCCAGGTACTCGTCGATCTCGCGGTCCGGCAGGTGCGACAGGATGACCATCCCCGCCGTCGCCACCCCGAGCGGAAATCGGATACCGATGTGCAGCACGTGCGAGCGCAGCGGGAAGCTGCCCTCCTCGCTCGCAATGCAGACCGTTTCGTCGCCGCGGCGAGCGGACAGGAACACGCTTTCGCCGGTCTCGCGGGCGAGATCGCGGAGGATGTCACGGGAGCGGTCCGTGATGTCGTACCGGCTGGCGGCGAGCGAGCCGAGCAGGTACAGCTCGGGTCCGAGCGACCATTTGCCCGACTTCAGGTCGCGGTCGACCAGTCCCTCCTCTGCCAGCGAGACCAGGAGGCGATGCACGGTGGGGCGGGCGAGCCCCGTCTCCCGCGCCAGGGCGGACGTCGAGGATCCCGAGGATTCGAGGGCCGCGACGGCCCGCAGGATCGATCCCACCCGGTGGATGACCTGTGGCCGCTGCGCCTCGTCCATGACCGGAGTATACGTCCACTCAGTGAACGCTCTTGTCCACGACGTCCAGACCGCGAGCAACATGTCCGATCTCCTTGAAATGCATGAAGCGACCCCTTTTAGTGGAGCAAAGCCCGCCGCAGAGGTCGTCCACTGGATGGACGAAATGTCGCGGGAAGGCGGTTTCGCCGGGTTTCGGCGGCCAGAAGAAAGGATGCACATGGGATCGAGAGTGTTCGACACCCCGGAAGAAGCTGTCGCGGACGTGTCCGACGGCGCGACGATCGCCGTCGGCGGATTCGGCCTGTGCGGAATCCCCGACTCGCTGATCCGCGCGCTCGCCGACTCGGGTGTCGGGAACCTCGAGGTCTTCTCCAACAACTGCGGTGTGGACGACCACGGGCTCGGGATCCTGCTGGGCGCCCGCCAGATTCGCCGTGTCACCGCGTCGTACGTCGGTGAGAACAAGGAATTCGCCCGCCAGTACCTCTCCGGTGAGCTCGAGGTGGAACTCACCCCGCAGGGCACGCTGGCCGAACGCCTCCGGGCCGGCGGTGCGGGCATCCCCGCGTTCTTCACCCCCGCCGGTGTCGGCAGCCCGGTCGCCGACGGCGGCCTGCCGTGGCGCTACGCCGCCGACGGTTCCGTCGCGCTCGCGTCGCCCGCCAAGGAAACCCGGCAGTTCGGCGACAAGCGCTACGTCCTCGAACTCGGCATCACCGCCGACTTCGCCCTGGTCCACGCGCTGCGCGGCGACACCGCCGGCAACCTGGTCTTCGACAAGACGGCCCTGAACTTCAACCCCCTCGCGGCCATGGCCGGGAAGGTGACCATCGCGCAGGTCGAGGAACTCGTCCCCGCGGGCACCATCGATCCCGCCCAGGTGCACCTGCCCGGAGTCTTCGTTCAGCGCATCGTCGAGACCGGCCCCCAGAACAAGCGGATCGAGAAGCGGACAGTCAGCAGCACGGAAGGAGCCACTCGATGACCGGCACCAACGGATGGACACGTGACCAGATGGCCGCCCGCGCGGCCGCGGAGATGGTCGACGGCGAATACGTCAACCTCGGCATCGGACTGCCGACGCTCATCCCCGGGTACCTCGACACCGACGTCACCGTCACCCTGCATTCCGAGAACGGGATCCTCGGCACCGGCCCCTACCCCACCGACGACAACGTCGACCCCGACCTGATCAACGCGGGCAAGGAGACGGTCACCGTCAACGCCGGCGCCGCGTTCTTCGATTCGGCGCTGTCGTTCGGCATGATCCGCGGCGGCCACATCGACACCGCCGTCCTCGGTGGCATGCAGGTTTCCCGCACCGGCGACCTCGCCAACTGGATGGTCCCCGGCAAGATGGTCAAGGGCATGGGCGGCGCGATGGACCTCGTGCACGGGGCGAGCCGCGTCATCGTCCTCATGGAGCACACCGACCGGGACGGCAACCCCAAGATCATCGACACCTGCACCCTGCCGCTCACCGGCCAGTGCGTCGTCAACCGCATCATCACCAACCTCGCCGTCATCGACGTGGTCGGTGACGGCACCCTCGCCCTGCGTGAGGTCGCCCCCGGTGTCACCGTCGACGACGTCGTCGCCGCCACCGGAACCCCCCTCGAGATCCGCGAATCCGCGCTCGTCTGACCGACATTCGCCACGACACCAAGGACATACCCATGACTTCACGCACCAGGTCCGTCATCGTCGCCGGGGCCCGGACCCCCGTCGGCCGGCTGACGGGTTCGCTCGCGACCCTCTCCGGATCCGACCTCGGCGGCATCGCCATCAAGGGCGCCCTCGACAAGGCCGGGGTGGCACCGGAACTGGTGGAGTACGTGATCATGGGGCAGGTCCTCACTGCCGGCGCCGGTCAGATCCCGGCCCGGCAGGCCGCGGTCGCCGCGGGCATCCCGATGTCGGTGCCCGCCGTGACCGTCAACAAGGTGTGCCTGTCGGGTCTCGACGCCATCGCGCTCGCCGACCAGCTGATCCGCGCCGGCGAGTTCGACGTCGTCGTCGCCGGTGGGCAGGAGTCGATGTCCCAGGCGCCGCACCTGCTCCCGGGTTCACGGGGCGGTTTCAAGTACGGCGACACCACCCTCGTCGACCACCTCGCCTACGACGGCCTCTACGACATCTTCACCGACCAGGCGATGGGCGCACTCACCGAGACCCGGAACGCGAACACCGACAAGATCGGTCGCGAGGAGCAGGACGCCTTCGCCGCCGCGTCCCATCAGCGTGCCGCGGCCGCGTGGAAGAACGGCCTCTTCGACGACGAGGTCGTTCCCGTCACCATCCCGCAGCGCAGGGGTGAGCCGGTCGTCGTCACCGAGGACGAGGGCGTCCGCGCCGACACCACCGCGGAATCGCTGTCGAAGCTGCGTCCCGCGTTCAGCAAGGACGGCACCGTCACCGCCGGGTCCGCGTCGCAGATCTCCGACGGCGCCGCGGCCGTCGTGGTGATGAGCAAGGCCAAGGCCGAGGAACTGGGCCTGGAATGGATCGCCGAGATCGGCGCCCACGGCGTCGTCGCCGGGCCGGATTCGACGCTCCAGCAGCAGCCCGCCAACGCCATCGACAAGGCCTGCGCCCGAGAGGGACTCGACGCCGCCGCCCTCGATCTCGTCGAGATCAACGAGGCCTTCGCCGCCGTCGGCATCGAGTCGACCCGGCAACTCGGAATCGACCCGTCGAAGGTCAACGTGAACGGCGGCGCCATCGCCATCGGGCACCCGCTCGGCGCGTCGGGTGCACGGGTCGTGCTGCACCTCGCACTCGAGCTGAAGCGACGCGGCGGGGGAACCGGCGCCGCCGCCCTGTGCGGCGGCGGCGGACAGGGCGACGCCCTGATCCTCCACGTGCCGGGAAAATGACCCCTACTCTCGCCCAGTAGGTTTCGCGTCGGTCACGACCGCCCCGAGGCGAGCGCGGCGACGGCCGTCGCGAACATGGTCGACTTGATCGCACCGAGCGTGCCGGCGTCCTTCCCCACGAGCGGCGAGATCAGGTCGACAGCGGCGTCGAGGACCGCGCCTTCGGGCGCGGTCCCGTCGACCAGCCCACTGCTGTGCGCCTCGGTGCCGCCGTACCGATGGCCGGTGGTCATGGCGGTGATCGCGGTCTGCGGCGTCAGCTTGGCCTGGATCAGGGCCGCCATGCCCGGGGTGAACGGAATGTGGATGTCGACCTCGGGGAAGCAGTAGAACCCACGGTCCGACCGCATCACCCGGTAGTCGTGGGCGATCCCCAGCATGGCGCCGGCGCCGAACGCGTGCCCGTTGACGGCGGCCACCGTCGGCAGCGGCAGCGTCAGAATTCGACTGAACAGGGCCTGCACGCGCCCGACGTACCAGTCCGCGCGGTCGCCGTTGGCCAGCAGCCAGTCCAGGTCGAGGCCGTTGGAGTAGAACTTTCCGGTGGCCGTGGTGACCAGTGCCTGCGCGCCCTGCTCGTGCGCGTCGTCGATGAGTCGGTCGACGGTGTCGAGCCACTCGAGCGAGAAACGGTTTTCGTCTTCGCCGAGGTCGAGCACGGCGATCTTGTCCCGGTAGGTCAGGGTGGCGGTCATCAGGAACCTTTCGTGGTGCTGTCGTGACGTTTCCCCGGGGGCGGGGGGTCGAGTGCGAGGACGGCGCGGACCGCCGCCTCCAGGCGCCGGCGCATGGCGTCGTCCGGTTTCCGCCGGGCACGGAGCAGCAGTCCGGTGGGGAGTCCGACGACGCACGCTTCGATCACTTCGACCGCGCGACCGTCCCTGCGCCCCCACAATGCCTGCGCCAACCGGACGAAGAGTTCGACGAGGACGGAGTCGAGGCGCGCCAACTCGTCCGCGACGTCCTCGGGGACGTCGGATCCGAGCAGTTCGTCGCGCCGCACGGTGAGCAGGAGTCGCGACGACTGCGGGAACTTCTCGGCGAAGACGGCCGGGGTGTCGGCGGCCGCGACGACGGCGTCCACGGGACCCCGCTCCAGCGCGTGCTCGACCGATTCCTGTTGCAGGTCGAGAAATCGGTGCGCCGCACGCAACCATGCGCGTCCGACAAGCCCTCCGCGGGAGCCGAATGCGTGATAGATGGCGCCGTTGGACATCTCGGTGGCGGCGGCGACCGCCCGCAGCGTGACCGCGCTCGGCCCGCCTTCGACCGCCAGCCGTTCGGCAGTGTCGAGCGCGGCGTCGAGATCGTGGACGCGTGGCCTGGGCATACGGCGAACGATAACAGATCATGCGTTCTATTACTCGTCGGTAGGTAGCGGTCCATCGCGCAGTGGGAGCCACCCGATGATCAGCTAGCCGTTGTGCCCCGAGTCACAATGGGTTAGCTTTGTCCGGACATAAACACATTACGTGTTCTGCACATGGAATACGTCGAGGAGATGTTCATGGCCAGCGATCTCACCCGAACTACCGCCCAGCACCTGCCCGCCGACGCGCCTGGACGGCACTCGCACAGGCTCGGCGTCATCGCCGTCGTCGCCACCTTCGGCGGCCTGCTCTTCGGATACGACACCGGCGTCATCAACGGCGCACTCGAACCGCTCAAAGAAGACCTCCAGCTCACCTCGTTCACCGAGGGCCTGGTGGTCAGCATCCTGATCTTCGGCGCCGCGATCGGCGCCCTCATCGGCGGCCGGATGTCCGACCGGTACGGACGCCGGCACAACATCCTGGTACTCGCGATCATCTTCATGATCGGCACGCTCGGTTGCGTGCTGTCCCCCACGTGGGAGATCCTCGCGCTGTTCCGCTTCATCCTCGGCCTCGCCGTCGGCGGCGCATCCGCGACGGTGCCCGTGTATCTCGCCGAGATCTCCCCCGTCGAACGGCGCGGCAGCGTGGTCTCCCGCAACGAAGTCATGATCGTGTGCGGGCAGTTCGCCGCATTCGTGATCAACGCCGTCATCTTCAACATCTGGGGTGAGCACGAGAGTGTCTGGCGCTTCATGCTCCTGATCGCCGTCGCTCCGGCCATCGTCCTGTTCGCCGGAATGCTGAGGATGCCGGAGAGCCCGCGCTGGCTGATGTCGCAGGATCGGCACGACGAAGCACTTGCCGTGCTCCTCCAGGTCCGGTCCCCGGAGCGGGCGCGCGCCGAACTGGAAGAAGTCCAGGCGCTCGCGGAGGAAGAGAAACTCGCACAGACCGGCGGACCCGCGGACCTGTCGGTGAAGTGGATCCGCCGCCTCATCTTCATCGGCGTCGGACTCGGCGTGTTCCAGCAGGCCACCGGCATCAACTCGGTGATGTACTACGGCACCCAACTGCTCGGCGACGCCGGATTCTCCTCCAACGCAGCCATTGTCGCGAACACCCTCAACGGACTGTTCAGCGTGCTCGGCGTCCTCACCGGTATCGCCCTGATCAACCGGATCGACCGGCGGAAGATGCTCATCGGCGGTTTCGTCCTCACCACCACGTTCCACCTGCTCGTCGGCCTGTCGGCGTTCCTGCTGCCCGACGGCACCGCGAAGGCCTACTTCATCCTCGTGTTCGTGGTTCTGTTCGTCTTCTCGATGCAGGGCACGATCGGCCCCCTGGTGTGGCTGATGCTGTCGGAGATCTTCCCCCTGAAGATCCGCAGCTTCGCGATCGGCATCTGCATCTTCATGCTGTGGATCGCGAATGCGATTGTCGCGCTCGTCTTCCCGCCCCTCGTCGCGGCACTGGGGATCGCCGCCACGTTCTTCATCTTCGCGGGCCTCGGCGTGCTGGCCCTCGTGTTCATCACCACCCAGGTCCCGGAAACCCGCGGCCGCTCCCTCGAGGAACTCGAAGAGCAGTTCCGGCGCGAGTATTCGTGACCGGTGCCGCACCGAGTCCCCTGAAAGGTTGATTTCATGACAGTGCTCGTCGCAGTGACCGACACCTCCGAAGGATCGCACGCCCTCCTCGCCGGCAAGAAGGAAGCCGCGATGCTGGACACCGATCTGCTGGTGGTGAACCTCTCCCTCACCGAACCCGAAGAGGTGCACACCCTCGCGGACGACGGAGTGACCGTCCTCGACCGGATCGGCCGCGGCGACCGCGATCCCGCGACCGCCGTGCTGGATCTGATCGACGACCGGCCCGACATCGAACGCCTCGTGATCGGCGTCAAACGCCGCAGCGCGGTCGGCAAGGCCCTCCTCGGCAGCGTGAGCCAACGGCTCATCCTGCAGTCCCCGATTCCGGTTCTCGCGATCAAAACCCCTCAGTAGGAGCCGAGTTGAGCAAGCAAGAAAGCCTGCGGCTGTCCGCGGGTATGGTCGGCGGCGGGCAGGGTGCCGACATCGGCAAGACCCACCGCTACGCCATGCGCCAGGACGACCGATACGACCTGCAGGCGGGGGTCTTCGGGCGGGACGCCGCGTCGTCGGTGCAGATCGCAGAGAGCCTCGGTGTACCGGCCGAGCGCACCTACCGCGACTACAGGGAGATGGCCGAACGGGAATCCGCCCGCGAGGACGGCGTCGACGTGGTAGCCGTGACCACCCCGAACGACAGCCACTTCGACGTCGCGCGCACGTTCCTGGAGGCAGGCATCTCGGTGGTGTGCGAGAAGCCCCTCACCCGCGACTCGGAGTCGGCCGCGGAACTCGTCGCGATCGCCGAGTCGTCCGGCGCCATCCTGGCCGTCCCGCACTGCTATTCGGCGTACGCCATGGTGCGGCACGCGGCCCGGATGGTGCGCGACGGCGACCTCGGGCGCATCCGGTTCGTGGCAGTGGAACACGCGTCCGGGTGGGCGGCGACACCCCTGGAACTCGGCGAACACCGGCAGGCGCGGTGGCGCACCGACCCCGACGTCGCGGGATTCCCCAGCGTCGTCGGCGATCTCGGCACCCACGCCTTCCAGCTGTTGCGGTTCGTCACCGGTCTCGAGGCGACCCGGGTGTCTGCCGAACTGGACACCCTCGTCCCCGCGCGGCGGGTGTTCGACAACGCCACCGTGCGCCTCACCCTGTCCAACGGGGCGCCCGCGACGCTGTGGGCGAGCATGGCTGCCACCGGCAACGAGCACGGCCTGCGCATCCGGGTCTTCGGCGACACCGCGAGCATCGAATGGCAGCACGAGGATCCGCACCACCTGACGGTCCGCGACCTCGACGGCGGCACCACGATCCTCGCGCAGGGAATGCGCACCCTGTCCGAGGACGCCGCCCGGCTCACCCGTCCCGGTCTGGGACACCCCGAGGGCTTCCTCGAGGCGTTCGCGAACTTCTACCGCGACCTCGCGGACGAACTCCGCGCCCGCCGCGACGGCGAGCCCACCACCATCCGCGATCTGTCCTTCCCCACCGGACGCGACGGACTGATCGGCGTCCAGTTCGTCGAGGCGACGGCCGCCTCCGACGCTGCCGACTCGGCCTGGGTCGTTCCCGCTTTCGCACACGTAAAGGTCGGTATCTGACATGCAGCGTTTCGCCCTCATCGGAGCCGGGTTCATCGGCGGTGTCCACGGCGCCAACCTCGCGGCGCACCCCGACGTCGACCTGGCGCTCGTCTTCGACATCGATTTCGCGCGCGCGACGGACCTCGCCAAGCGGCACGGCAGCCGCGCGACCACCGATCTCGCGGAAGTCTTCGATCCCACGGCGATCGACGCCGTCTTCATCGCGTCGTCCACCGACACCCACGCCGAGCACCTCCGCACCGCGGCGACGGCAGGAATCCCGGCCCTGTGCGAAAAGCCCATCGATCTCGACCTCGCGCACGCCGTCGACATCGTGCGCTTCGCCGACTCCCGGTCACTGCGGGCGATGGTCGATTTCAACCGCCGCTTCGATCGCGACTACGCCGAACTGCAGCGGGTGGTCGCGTCCGGCGAGATCGGCTCGGTCGAGCTGATACAGATGACCAGCCGCGGCCCGGCGATGCCGCCCCTCGAGTACATCGCCGTCTCGGGCGGGCAGATGCGCGACCAGACCGTCCACTTCTTCGACTTGGCGCGGTGGATCTCCGGGCTCGACCCCGAGTCGGTGTTCGCGACCGGTTCCACACTGGCCGAACCCCGCCTCGCCGAGTACGGCGACGTCGACACGTCAGCCGTCACGCTGCGTCTGCCCGGCGGCGCACTCGTCCAGATCGACTGCACGCGGCGGATCGGCTACGGCTACGACGAACGCATCGAGGTGCTCGGTTCCACGGGCATGGTCGAAGCGCGGCGTCAGCGCGCCGGATCCGTTTCCCGGTACAGCGCAGGTCGCGTGGTCGAGGACGGGATGCACGCGGGATGGTTCGAGAGGATCCGGGCCAGCTACCGCACCGCGCTCGACCACTTCGTCGACGCGCTGGAGAACGGCGCCGCCATCGGACCCACCCTGTCGGAGGCGTTGAAGGCACAGGCGATCGCCGAGGCCGCGACCCGCTCGCTCACCAGCGGTCGCATGGAGTCGATCGAGTACCCGGCCTGAGTCACACCGGGTCGCCGCGGACGACGACGTCGGCCCGGGCACGGCCTGGCGCAACTAACGTGGCGTTGCGTTCGTCGCTGCGCCGCACCCACTCTCGCGCCTCGTCGGGTGACTTGCCGAACCGGACGTGCCGCTCGACGAGGCGGGCGACGCGCTCGTCGCCATCCGGGGCGAGGAACCACGCCTCGTCGAGCAGGGCACGCACCGCCGACCACGGTCCCTCGTCGAGGAGTAGGTAGTTGCCCTCGGTGATCACCAGCGGAACGTCCGGCGGGACGGCGATCGACCCGGCATACGACTCCTCGACCTCACGGTGGAACTGCGGGGCGTACACCGTCTCGCGGTCGGGGTCCCGCAGCCTGCGCAGCAGCGCCACGTACCCGGCGGCGTCGAAAGTGTCGGGTGCGCCCTTGCGTTCGGCCCGGCCCAGGCGGGCCAGTTCCGCACCCGCCAGGTGGAATCCGTCCATCGGCACGACCACCGCGGACGACCCCAACCCTGCCAGCACCGCCGCGGCCACCGTGCTCTTCCCCGAGCCCGGGGGTCCCGCGATGCCGAGAACGCGGCGCGTGCCCGGCGCGGCGAGCGCCCGGGCGCGCGCGACGAGTTCCTCGAGTCGGCCCACGCCTTCTACGGTGTCACGTAGAACGTGCCGACGCTCGGTGTGCCGTACACGTCGTACAGCCCCGGGAGACGAGCCGTCACGGTGACGAGGATCTGGCCGGGTCCCGTGGTGACCGCGTCCCGGCCGGGAGTCAGATCGGTGATGACCCCGGAGGCCCCGGTCGACAGGTTGATCCACTGGAATTCGTAGCCGTAGCCGTCCGGGGTCGGATAGATCTGCCCGTGCCCGTGGTGGACGACGATGTTGTAGAACGCGCCGCCGCGGGTCAACGGCCAGCCGACCACCGTTCCGGGAACTTGGAGAGTGGTCACGCCGTCGAACTGTGGCGGCTCGGCGAACGCCGGCCCGGCGCCCCCGATCCATGCGCTCACCGCGAGCACCCCGATCATCAACCGTCGCACAACTCGACTCACGTCGATCCCTCCCCTGGTTCGGATTCCGCTGGTATGTCCGATTCCGAGGACGATTCGTTACGGGTCGAAATCTTCGGTCAGAAAACCGTCCCGACGTCCCGGGCGACCAGGTGGTCCATCGCGCGTTCGGCGACCGCGGCGATGGTCATCGACGGATTGCACGCGGCGGTGTTGCCCGGCATCAGGGCGCCGTCGAGCACGTACAGCCCCCGCTGGCCGAGCACCCGGCCTTCCAGATCGCAGACCGAGTCCATCGACGCCCCGCCGAGCGGGTGCCAGGTCGAGGGGAAGAGTGCGTTGGTGTCCGTGAGGATGCTTGCCGGACCGGCGATCTGCCGCACCATCGGATCGATGGTGCCGTTCTGGATGACGGCGTCACCCTCCTTGGGCCAGCGGAGCACCGCGTCGTCGGTGGCCGGGTCGTATACGAAACTCCCCCGCCCATCGCTGACGCCGTAGCCGACCAGCATGGTGCTGCGCGCGTCGAAGGACAGAGGGGGTATCGACGCCTGAATGACCGTGGCCGCGGAGGCGGGGTCGTCCCAGTTCAGACTGCCGTAGACCACCGGACCGCCCTGCGGAGCGCCGAATTCTTCTTCGAGGCTCGTCCACACGTAGATCCGGTCGGCGTTGGTGCCCCAGCCGGACCCGAGCCCATCGGGCAGGTCCGGAATCCGGCCCGTCGCCGCCGCGCGCACCAGCAGTTTGGTCGTGTTCAGGCTGCCGGCGGCCATCACCAGGGCATTCGTGGTGAGGATCTTGTTCTCGAGCACGGCGCCGGACGTGTCGATCCGGTCGACGTACACCGTCCATCGGCCGTCCGCGGCCCGCTCGACATCGGTGACCTGGTGCAGAGTTTCCACCGTCACGCGCCCGGTCGCCTCCGCGGCGGCGATGTATGTGACGTCGACCGAGTGCTTGCCGCCGTTGTTGACCCCGAGCGCGCCGTCGCCGTTGGTGTACGAGGGCTTCATCCGGCCGCGAAGTTCGTCGAGCGCGAAGTTCCAGTCGATCGGCATCGGTATCTTCGACACCGGGAGCCCCGCGCGCTGCACGTTCTGCGCAAACACCCTCGCCGCCTGATAATTCGGGCTGTCGATCAACTGGTCGGGGGCGACGCTGAGCTGCAACATGCGCGCGACCCGCGGGTAGTGCACCCGGTCCATCGTGGCCCAGCCGAGTGCCTCGGGCAGGTGCGCGTTGAAGACGGACTCGGCCGGTTGCAACGTCATCCCCTGGTAGACAAGGGAACCGCCGCCGACGCCCGCGGCGCACAGTGCGGTCATGTTGTCGCCGGGCACCGCCTCGAGCAGTCCGGTGTACGGGTCCAGCGCCACCGGCCTGCCGAACAGTTGCGGACTGGACCGGTACCACAGGATCCGCTTGTCCGGGGCGGTCGCACGGGGAAAGGTCTCCGCGTCCGGCCCTGTCGGCCAACGCATTCCGCGCTCGAGCACCAGAACCGGCACACCCGCCTCCGCGAGCCGGAGCGCCGCGACGCCGCCACCGAATCCCGACCCGACGACGATGACCCGGTGGTCTTCGCGCGTGAACGGAACGGTCAGGCGGCGGCCGGCCCCGGCCTGCGCGACAGGCGGGCTCGCCAGCGCGAGACCCGCGGCCGCGGCCCCGGCGAGAAAGGAACGGCGGTTGAGTGCAGGCACAGATTTCCCCCAGATCACAGACGGACTCACTCGGCGAGATGTCGATCGATCAGTGTGGAGCACTTCACTTGGGCGTGCTCAAACTAGACACTTCGAGGCAGATGTGTCAAGAAATACTGGGTCGGCGGTTACGCCGGCATCGCCGGCAGCAGCCAGCGGGTGAGAAACCGGCGCAGGTCGTCGTCGGCGTGCACGGCGTCGTCGTCGAATAGGACGACCGACAACGCCAGCCGCAGCGCGATCTCGACGATGTCGTCCAGACTCGACTCCACGCCGGGGTCGCGCTCGGCGAGCGGTGTGAGCAGTTCGCGCGCCACGGGTTTCGCGCGAGACATCATGCCCGTGTCGAACACCGGGTTGCCCCGTTCCGCCTGGAGCAGGGCGGCCAGCACCGGATGCGTGCGCACCGCTTCCCGGCCCGCGACAATGAGTTCGACGACGTATTCGCAGGTGGTGTCGGTGGCGTCCAGCCGGGAGTGGATCCCGCCGAGCACCTCGACCGCGAGACCGGAGATCGCCTGCGAGACCAGTTCCTCGCGCGACCCGAAGTTGGAGTACACAGTCTGCCGCGCGACGCCCGCACCGCCCGCCGCCGCTGCGATGGTGACCCCTTCGAAGCCGTCACTCGCGATCAATTCGAGCGTGGCGTCCAAGATCTTCCTCCGCGACCGCATGCGCCCATTATCGAGCACGATTCCGATCGGCCCGGTCGCGGCTGCTCGGCGCCTCGGCCGGGACCGCGGGTTCGGCGTCCACGTCGGTGGTGCCCAGCCGCGCGTAGAGGTCGGGGTTGCGTCGCGCGAGCCGCATGCCGAGCGCCAGCCCGATCACCAGACTGACTGGCGTGACGGCGACGAGGACCGCGTTCACGGCGGGTCCGGCGGCGGTGAGCAGGTCCATCTTGGCCACGATCAGCCACGTCGCGTACATCAACATGGCGAGGGCGGCCGCGGGGGCAACCCGCACTCTCCAGACCGAATGCCCGCGGCGATCCCGCCAGAAGAATGCGAGAACGGCCGCGGCGGCCATGGCCTGGAGGACGACGATGCCCACGACGCCCGGCGAATTCACCCACAACAGTAGTTGGAGGTATGGGTCGGCACCTGCGAGCGCGAACCCGGCGATCACGACCGCCGCGAGCAGGCTCTGCACGGCGCTCGCCACATACGGCGACTTGTAGACGGGGTGCAGTTTGCCGAGCACCCGGGGCAGTACGTGCTCGCGCGACAACGCGAAGGCGTAGCGGGTGATTGCGTTGTGGAACGCGAGCAGGCTGGCGAGGATGCTCGTGATGATCAGCAGTTCCATGAGCGTGCTCGCCCAGCCGCCGACGTAGTTCTCGATGGCGTCGAAGTACATCGCGGCGGGGTCCGAGGCGGCGAGCGCGAGCGCCTGATCGGGCCCGTACGCCTGGATGATGATCCACACCATGAAGGCGTAGAAGAGGCCGAGGAACGCGACCGCCAGGTACGTCGCCCGGGGGATCGTGCGGGACGGGTCCTTCGCCTCCTCCCGGTAGAGGGCGGTCGCTTCGAACCCGATGAACGCGGCGAACGCCAGCGTCAGCACCCCGCCCAGTCCGGGACTGAAGACGTGGGCGGGAGCGAAGGACTCGACGCCGAGGCCCTCGGCGCCGCCCCGCAGGAGGACTGCGACGGCGAGCAGAACCAGGATCCCGGTCTCGGCGCTCAGCAGCAGGATCAGGAACCGCGCGCCGACGTGGACCGACCGCGACCCGAGGAACCAGATGAGCCCGACACCGATCAGCGACCACAGTCCCCACGGCAGGTCCAGGCCGACGAGATCCGCCATGGTGGACTGGGTGAAATACCCCAGGGCGCCGAAGATCCCGATCTCGAGGGCGTTATAGGACACGAGGGCGAGGACCGCGGCCGCCAGACCCCATCGGGGGCCGAGCCCGAGCGAGATGTACGAGTAGAACGCTCCCGCGTTGTGGATGTACTTGCTCATCGCGGTGAAGCCGATCGCGAACACGCCCAGCGCGAGCCCGGCCAGGATGTACCCGCCGGGCGCCCCGATGCCCCCGACGTTCAGAGCCAGGGGCGCCACGCCCGCCATCACCAGCAACGGCGCGGCGGCCGCGACGACGAAGAACACGATGCCGGCGGTTCCGAGGGCGCCGCCCTCGAGTTGCGCGCCGGAGGCGGGTCCGGGTGCGGTTTTCTTCATGAGGAACTTCTCCAGTCCGGGCAGGGGCGCGACGGCGAGGAAACCAGGGCGCGGATACGCGACGAGGAACAATCGAATGTGTTTCGATTAGACTAGAACGTAGTGACCGGCGCCACAAGGGCATAATCGAATGAATTTCGATTGGAAAGGTGGGTGCAGCGATGGGCAGACCCCGCGTCGCACGCCTGGACCGCGAACGAATCGCGGAGGCGGCGCTCGAACTGGTCGATCGGGACGGCGACTTCCGGATGCCGGATCTGGCCCGGCACCTGAACGTGCAGGTGTCGTCGATCTATCACCATGCCAAGGGCCGCGCGGCCGTCGTCGAACTGGTGCGCCACCGCGTCGTCCGGGAAATCGACGGATCGTCGTTCGAGCGCCTGCCGTGGGACGAGGCCCTGTCCGAGTGGGCCCGGTCGTATCGGGCAGCATTCAGCAGGCACCCCACGGCCATCCGCCTCCTCGCCACCGAGACGGTGCGCGATCCCGGTTCGCTCTCCGTGTATCACTCGGCGGCCGCCGGCCTGCGCGACGCCGGTTTCCCGGACGACCACATCATGGCCGTCATCACCGCCGCGGAGAATTTTCTCCTCGGGGCCGCCCTCGACGCGGCCGCGCCGGAGGTCATGATCGAAGCGGACGCGACGACGCCCGACGATGCACTGACCCGGGCGCTCGCCGCCGCACCCCGCGGCCCCGAACGGGCCGAGCAGGCGTTCGAACTCGGTCTGGCGGCGCTGCTGGCGGGCTTCCGCGCCCTTCTGCAGGACCGCGGTGCGGTACGGCGGTAGCGCCGGGCTTCAGTGAACTTGCTTGCCGCCCAGCCAGGTTCGCGTCACGGCGAGGTCGCCGAGCGCCTGCGTGGACGTCAGGGCGTACGGATCGACCGGCAGCTGGATCATGTCGGCCCGCATTCCCGGCAGCAGCCTGCCCCACAGGTCCTCCTCGAAGCCCTGATGGGCGACGCCCGCCGAATATGCGGAGAGGGCCCGTTCGAGGCCGACGCGTTCCCGCGGCAGCCATCCCTCCGACGGGATGCCGGACGGTGTCTGGCGGTGGATCGCGGTCGCGATGCCCTTGATCGGCTCGTAGGCGGTGATGGGCCAGTCGCTGCCGAAGGCCACCCGCGCGCCGCGCTCGGCGAGGGTTCCGATCCGATACTGCTTCGCGCTCCGCTCGGCGCCGATCCGCGGGATCGTCAATTCCGTCATCAGCGCGTCGAGTTGGGCCCACAGCGGCTGAAAGTTGGCGACCACCCCGAGAGATGTGAACCGGTCGAGGTCTTCGCCGTCGACCAACTGCAGATGCGCGATGGTGGCACGCCGATCACGCGGACCGTTGCACCGGTCGGCGTACTCGATCGCGTCGAGCGCCATGCGCACCCCCGCGTCGCCGATGGCGTGGATGTGGATCTGGAATCCCAGCCGGTCCACCTCGGCCGCGGCCCGGCACAGTTCGTCCGTGGTCCAGTTGCTGATGCCGTGGGAATGCGGACAGTCCGTGTAGGGCGCCAGCAGCGCCGCGGTGCCTGCCTCGATCACGCCGTCGGCGAAGAACTTGACCGTTCCCGCCCTGACCGTGTCGCCGCCCCGTTCTCCGACCCGCTTCCGCGCCGCAGCGAATGCCTCGCGGTCGGCCTCCCAGGTCTCCGGGGTGGCACGGAACGCGAGATTGGCTCGGGTGGCGAGTAGCCCGCGGTCCGCGGCCGTCAGCCAGACGTCGACGTCGTCCAGTTCGGTCCACGCATCCTGCACCCACGTGATGCCTGCGGCGGCAAGCATTCTCGACACCGACGCGAGCGCGTCGACCCGGACGTCGAAGGTCACCTCCGGCACCAGCGCGAGAACCGGATCGATCGCACCCCATTCACGCAGGGTGCCGAGCAACTCACCGCCGGCGGTCCGGACGATCTCGCCCCCGGCCGGATCCGGGGTGTCCCGCGTCAGTCCGGCCCGCCGCAGCGCCTCGCTGTTGACCCAGGCGGTGTGATGATCCATCGTGCGCAGGACCACCGGCCGGTCCGGAACCACGCTGTCGAGCCAGCGCGCCTCGAAGTGCCCGCCGGGCGCGAGCGTCGGCGACACCCCGTCGCCGAATACGCACCCGGCCCCGGGGTTCTCGTCCGCCCAGCGTCGCACCTCGCGGAGGACCTCGTCGATGCTGACGCAGTCGCGGATCGCGGCGCCGCGCAATCCGAGGCCGCCCAGCAGCGGGTGGACGTGCCCGTCCCCGAACGACGGCAACAACGCGCCGCCGCCCAGGTCGATCACCTCGGTACCGCTCGCCCGCAGGGCACGGGCCCGCTCGCCCAGCGCGACCACGCGACCGCCTGCCACGGCGAGCGCGTCGCTGACGGGTAGGTCGGGATCACCGGTGTGCACCGCGCCTCCGACGACCAGCAGTTCGGCGTCCACGGCCGCTCCTTCACTAATCGAATATGATTCGATTAAGCTAGGTCGTATACGGGCCGACGTCAAGAGATGCCGGGTCACGGGGCGGAATTCGAGAGTTCGGCGCCCTCTTGCGAATTGTAGACCGGTCGTATACAACTGGTGCACCGCCTGCGGTGATCGGCTTCACAGTCGGACGGAGGCAAGAAAAAAGCGGGCTCGGCGGCTGTTGGAGCAACCACCGAGCCCAGGCAACACCATCTGCGCGACCGTTCGAGTCGCCTACTTGGAGGTAGGCGCACGGACGTGCAGCTCGTCACGTAGCGACGATTCGACCTAGGAGTCGACTATGGCATCCGCCAAGGACAAATCTATCAATCGCAGACCACACACCAGCCTGCCCGTCATCGCAGGTTCGAGCCTCGCAGGCACCGCAGTCGAGTGGTACGACTTCTTCCTGTACGGGACCGCGGCGGCGCTGGTGTTCAACAAGCTGTTCTTCCCCACCGAAGATCCCCTGGTGGGCACGATGCTCGCGTTCGCCACCTACGCAGTCGGATTCGTGGCGCGCCCGCTCGGCGCGGCGGTGCTCGGACACTACGGGGACGTCAAGGGCCGGCGCGCCACCCTGATCGCCAGCCTGATGCTCATGGGGATATCGACCTTCCTCATCGCGTTCCTGCCCACCTACGCATCCATCGGCGTCGCCGCACCGCTGATGCTGGTGCTCCTGCGGCTGGTGCAGGGCTTCGCACTCGGCGGCGAGTGGGGCGGCGCCGTCCTGCTGGTCTCCGAACACGGCGATTCGACGAGGCGGGCGTTCTGGTCCGCGTGGCCCAATCTCGGTCCGCCGCTGGGCAATCTGCTGGCCGCCGGGGTACTCGCCGTCCTCGGTTCCACGCTGTCGGAAGACGCATTCCTGTCCTGGGGATGGCGGATCGCCTTCGGACTGTCGGCACTACTGGTGATCATCGGTCTGGTGTTGCGGCTGTACGTCGCGGAGACCCCGCTGTTCCAGCAGTCCCGGGACACCGCGCCCGCCGAGAAGACGGGAATGCCGCTCGCGGCGGCCGTCCGCGGACACTGGCGCCAGATCCTCCTCGCGGCCTTCACCCGCTTCGGCGAGAACGCCGGCTTCTACATCTTCTCGCTGTTCGTCATCACCTACACCACCCAGATCCTCGAACTCGACCGCAGCACCGGACTGAACGCCGTCATGATCGGCATGGTCGTTGCGCTGGTGACGATCCCGATGTTCGCCGTGCTCGCCGACCGGGTCGGCCGGCGACCGATCTACATCGGCGCGTCCGCTGCCACCATCGCCTGGGCATTCGTGTTCTTCGCCCTGCTGGACACGAAGAATCCGGCGGCGATCACCCTCGCGGTGGCGGTGGGGTTGCTGATCTTCGCCGCCTACAGCGCCGTGATCGGCGCGTTCTTCTCCGAACTGTTTCCCACCGAGGTCCGGTACTCCGGAGTCTCGCTGGCCTACAACCTCGCGTCGGTCCTCGCCGGTTCGCTGGCCCCGATCATCGCGATCGCGCTCTACACCCGGTTCGGCACCGGATACGCCATCGGCGCCTACCTCGCGGCCATGGGAGTCATCTCCCTGGTCGCCTCACTCCTCGCGCGGGAAACGCAGTCCGTGGATCTCGCGGCAGTGGGCGACGAGGCGACGTCCCGGACGCCGGAAACGCCTGCGTCCGTCATCAACTGACTCTCTCGGCACGAAGGACACCCATGAAGACAGCCCTGGCCCCGACGGCCGGACCCTCACCCACACCTACACCACCGGAGGACACTGACATGCGCACCGGAGCCGACTACCTGGCCTCCCTGAACGGCGGGCGAGTCGTGCTCGTCGACGGGGAGCAGATCGACGACGTCACCACCCATCCGGCGTTCGCTCCCGTGACCCGGACGATGGCCGAGATGTTCGATCTCGCCGCGGACGAGGCCAACGGCATGCAGTACGTCGCGCCCGAAACCGGGAACCCGGCCAATCGGGTGTTCTCGATTCCGCGGTCGCGGGAGGAACTCGCGCAGCGGCGGGAAGCGATCGAGCGGTGGGCGCGGCACACGCACGGCTGGATCGGCCGCAGCCCCGACCACGTGGGGACGTTCCTCGCCGCGTTCGCGGCGCATCCCGACGTGTTCGCCGCCGAGGGCGCCCACGATTTCGGGGCGAACGTCTCCGCGTTGTACCGGCGCCTGCTCGACGAGAACCTCTACGTCTCGTACGCGATCATCCCGCCGCAGGTCTCGCGGGCTACGACGGCGTCGGGCTGGGAGGGCGAATACCTGCAGGCCGGCGTGGTCGAGGAGACCCCGGAGGGTCTGGTCATCCGCGGTTCGCAGATGCTGGCCACCGGCGGCGCCATCGCCGACGAAATCTTCGTCTCGTGCATCAAACCGCTCGGCCCGGACGACACGGACTTCGCCGTCGGCTTCGTCGTCCCGGCCAACGCCCCCGGTCTCAAGCAGTACGTCCGGCGCCCGTACATCCCGGCCGCGACGAGTTCGTTCGACTACCCCCTGACCTGCCGCTACGACGAGCCCGACTCGCTCCTCGTCTTCGACGACGTCCTCGTTCCGTGGGATCGGGTGTTCGTCGACCGCGACACCACCGGTGTCCGCAGGCAGTTCTTCGAGACGGGCGCACACGTTCTCGGTAACTGGCAGGCGCAGATCCGGTTCGCGACGAAACTGGAGTTCATCGCCGGCGTCGCGCGTCGCGTCACCCAGGTCAACGGCGTCGACAAGATCCCCAGCGTGCAGGAGAAGCTCGGCGAACTCGCCGCACTCGTCAGCGGGGTCCGGTCCGCGGTGCTGGCCGCCGAATACACCGCCGAGCCGGATTCGGCGGGAATGTGGTTGCCGGGCAGGCAGGCCCTGTACGGGTCGATGGGCCTGCAGTCGGAGATCTACCCGCGGGTGATCGCGATCCTGCGCGACCTCGTCGGCGGCGGCGTGCTGCAACTCCCCTCGAGCGTCAAGGATCTCACCAGCCCGGTGACGTCCCGAGACATCGAACACTACGTCCAGTCGCCCGGTGTGCCGTCCGAGGAGCGCATCAAACTGTTCAAACTGGCCTGGGACATCATCGGCTCCGAATTCGCAGGACGGCACCAGCAGTACGAAATGTTCTACGCCGGCGCCCCCTTCGTGGTGAAGGGCGCGTACACGTACCGCAACTACGACTACGACAGCGCCGTCGCGGCAGTGCAGCAGTTCACCGACGGCTACAAAGCGGAAAGCGAGTAAACCCTCATGGCCAAGCCCGAATTCGAATTCTTCCCGGTCACCGACGTCGAGTGGACCGTGTGTCCGGGTGACGATCCGCAGATCACCGAACGCATCCTCGCCAAGGACCCCGAAGGCAACGTCGCCACCCGGATCCTGCGCTACGAACCCGGCGCCGACTCCACTCCCATGGGCGTGCAGAAGCACGACTTCTGGGAGGAGGTCTACATCCTCGAAGGATCGTTCACCGACCTCACCGTCGGCGAGACGTTCACCGCCGGAACGTACGCGTGCCGGCCGCCCGGCATGCCCCACGGTCCCTGGAGCACGGACGAGGGCGTCGTCACCTTCGAAGTCCGGTACCACGGGAAGTAGGCCCGCGATGACCCTTCCGGCATTCCACGCCCCCACCCCCACGGACATGCGGCGCAACATGGGCCGGTTCACCACCGGGGTCGCCGTCGTCAGCGCCGACGACGGCGACGGCGACCCCAGCGCAATGACGATCAGCTCCCTGACCTCGATCAGCCTGGACCCGGCGATCCTGCTCGTCTCGCTCACCCACGGCTCCCGCACCACCGAGGCCGTGGAAGCCGCGGGCTCGTTCGCCGTCTCGATCCTCGGCTCCCGTCAGGAAGCACTCGCCCGGCGGTTCGCCACCCGCGGCGGTGCCCGATTCGACGACCTGCCCTGCGATCGCAGCCGCTCGGGCCTGCCGCTGATCAAAGACGCTCTGGCCCAACTCGAATGCCGGGTGCACAGCGCCCACGACATCGGCGACCACCGCGTCTTCTACGGCGAGGTCACCGACATGCGCTGCCGCGAAGGCACCGGCCTGGTGTTCTATTCGGGTCGGTTCGGCGACTTCCACGACTTCGGTCACGACGAGGTCCCCTGGTTGTTCTGATCGGCCCGACGCGCACGTGCTCGCCGGCGCATCACTCGAGGTGCGCCGGCGATCGGCGTTGCAGTGAAATTGTGTAACAATAGTGCACATCAGCACGGACCTGATCGCCTCAGGAAGGGAAGATTTTCATGCCCCCGAACCGCGTTCGCAACGTGCGCTCGACACGATACATTCGATGTTGTTGTACAACATGACGGGTGAGGCTCCGATGATGACGATGCTCACTCCTCCCGGCGAGTCAGGTGACACACGATGGTGCTAGCTGCGGGCGCAGACCCGGACAACGAGGGCGGTCCCGATGCGGGCGCCAACCGGACGCTGCAGGCGTATCACGACCTGCGCGCCCTGATCCTCTCCGGCCACTACGAACCGGACTCCCGCCTCACCGAGTCGGGACTCACCACCCAACTCCAGGTTTCACGCGGGACGATCCGCTCGGTGCTGGCCCGCCTCGCGCAGGAGGGCTACGTCACCACCGAGGCGAACCGGAGCGCTCGCACCCGCTCGTTCTCGGTGGACGAGGCGATCGAAATTCTCGAGACCCGCGCGGTCCTGGAGTCGGCGCTGGCAGCGAAGGCCGCCGAACGCGCCACCGAGGCGGACATCGCCGCGATGACCGAGACCTGTAAACGCATGTGGGACTTGCAGGTACCGGGTGGGCGCGAGGAATACTGGAACCTCAACCGCAAGTTTCACGAACAGGTGAAGCAGGCGGCACGGCAGGCCACACTCACCAGGTTCGTCGACAGCCTGCTCTATCCGCTCGTCGTGCAGCAGTACCGCGACGCCGACCGTCGCGCGAACCCGCGCACCGACTCCGTCCGGGAGCACGAGGCCATCCTCGCTGCAATCGTCACGCACAACCCGGAGTCCGCCGCCGCGGCGATGCGGCATCACCTGTCGTCGGCCCGGCGAGCACTTCAGCTGAACTTCCCGACGTCGGACGACCAGCTGGACCCGCGGAAAGGATGAACGGGGCTTCATGACTGATGTGATCATCGCCGGCGGCGGACCGACCGGCATGATGCTGGCCGCCGAATTACGGCTGCACGGTGTGGACGTGCTGGTGCTGGAGAAGGAGGTCGAGCCGACCGAACAGGTCCGTTCGCTCGGCCTGCACGTGCGCAGCATCGAGATCCTCGATCAGCGCGGGCTGCTCGAACGGTTCCTCGAGCAGGGCAAGCAGTACCCGGGCGGCGGTCGCTTCGCCGGCATCGACAAACCGTGGCCCGAACATCCGGACACCGCGCACGCCTACATCCTCGGCATCCCCCAGCCGGTCACCGACCGCCTGCTGGCCGAGCACGCCGCCGAGCTCGGAGCCGACATCCGGCGCGGCAGCGAACTGGTCGGCCTGAGCCAGGACGCCGACGGGGGGACCGTGGAACTGGCGGAGTCAGGGTCGCTCGGCAAGCAGGTGCATGCCCGCTTCCTCGTCGGCTGCGACGGCGGCCGCAGCACGGTCCGCAAGCTGCTCGGCGTCGGCTTCCCCGGCGAACCCGCGAAGGTCGAGTGGCTACGGGGCGAGATGGAGGTGACCACGCCGCCGGACGACCTGGCCGCCATCGTGGCGGAGGTCCGCAAGACCCACAAAGGGTTCGGCGTCGGTCCCGCCGGGAACGGCCTGTACGGGGTCGTCGTCCCCGCCGAGAAGGTCACCGAGGACAGCACGGTCCCCCCGACGCTCGAGGAGGTGAAGCGGCAGCTGAGGACGTTCGCCGGCACCGACTTCGGCGTCCACTCACCACGCTGGCTCTCCCGCTTCGGCGACGCCACCCGTCAGGCCGAGCGCTACCGGGTCGGACGAGCGTTCCTGGCGGGCGACGCCGCGCACGTGCACCCGCCGCTGGGAGGACAGGGCCTCAACCTCGGAATCCAGGACGCCTTCAACCTGGGCTGGAAACTGGCCGCCGAGATCAACGGCTGGGCACCGGTCGATCTGCTGGACAGCTACCACTCCGAACGGCACCCGGTGGGCGCCGAGGTTCTGAACAACACCCGCGCGCAGAGCGAGCTCATGTCCACCGAGCCTGGCCCCCGGGCCGTTCGCCGTCTGGTGACGGAGCTGATGAACTTCGAGGTCGTGAACCGATATCTGATGGAAAAGATCACCGCCATCGGGGTCCGCTACGACTTCGGCGACGGGCACGAACTGCTCGGCAAGCGGCTCCGGGACATCGGCCTGGGGCGCGGGCGCCTCTACGCGCAGATGCACCGCGGCCACGGACTTCTGCTCGACCGGACCGGCCGGCTCTCGGTCGACGGCTGGGCGGATCGGGTCGACTCCGTCGTCGATGCCGGCGCCGAGGTGGGCGTGCCGGCTGTGTTACTCCGACCGGACGGCCACGTGGCCTGGGTCGGCGACGACCAGGCGGGACTCGACAAGCAAATGTCGCGGTGGTTCGGCGCGCCCGTCGGCTGAGCACTGGCGGTGAGGACCTCCTCGATTCGTGAGGAGGTCCTCGGCCGACTCAGAACAACAGGCCGGCCGCACGCTCGCGCCCGGCGGTCACGACCACAGCGCGACCGTCCATGCCGGGTCCAGGACGACGGTCACGTCGTCGCCCGGGTGAGCCCGCAGGTGCGCGTCGGCGTGAGCGCGGAGCGACACGTCCCCGACGGTGACGACCATCTCCTGGCGGTCGCCGAGATACTCCGTGGTCACGATGCGTCCCGGGAACCGGTTGGGGCCGTGGGTTTCCCGATCTTCGGGGATGATGCGGATATTTTCGGGCCGGATGCACACGAACATTTCCTGGCCGGCGGCAGGCGGGGTGGGTGGCGTGGTGAAACGCTCACACCGCACCACCCCGACGGTCGTCTTGGCGTCGACGACTCGGTCGCCGGAGCCCGCCGGCCGGTCGAGCACTCCGGGGATGAGGTTGGCGCTGCCGACGAAGTCGGCCACGAACCGAGTCGCCGGCGAGTCGTAGATCTCGCTCGGTGATCCGATCTGTTCGACCCGCCCGCGGTTCATGACGACGATCGTGTCGGACATCGCCAGGGCCTCACCCTGGTCGTGCGTGACGTAGATGGTGGTGACACCGAACTTCTGCTGGAACGACCGCAACTCGGCGCGCAGCTGTGAGCGCAGCTTGGCGTCCAGATTGGACAGCGGCTCGTCCAGCAGCAGGACCTCCGGTTCGCACAGCAGAGCGCGGGCCAGCGCCAGCCGCTGCTGTTGGCCGCCGCTGAGCTGGGTGGACCAGCGGTCGGCGTACTCCGACAGGCCGACCTGTTCGAGCATCGTCCGGACGCGACGCTCCCGCTCGGCGCGCGGGTACGTCTTCCGGCCGTACTGCAGGGGGAACGCGGCGTTGTCGAACACCTTCATGTGCGGCCAGATCCCGTAGGACTGCGGCACCATCGCGATCGGCCGGACGTCCGGCGAAACGTCGCGCCCCGCGGCGGCGGAGAAGACGGCCTGGCCGTTCATCCAGATCTCGCCGCTGTCGGCGGTCTCCAGCCCGGCGAGGCAGCGGAGTGTGGTCGTCTTGCCGCACCCACTGGGCCCCAGCAGGGTGAAGAAGCTGTTCTGCGGCACGGAGAAGCTGACATCGTCGATGACGCGGGTCACCTCGCCGCTGTGTGGGCGGGTGAACTGTTTCTGCAGGCCGGAGATCTGCACGGAATGGTCGGAACCAACGAGGGTTTTCATGTTCACGGCACCTCAGATGTGTTGTTGGAAGCCACGGCGGTTGACCCACCAGACGGAGACGGCGGACAGGGCGAGCAGGAGGACCGCGAGGGCGCTGGCCTCGGGATAGTTCGCGCTTTCACCGATCATGTCCCACAGCAGCACCACGACGGTGCGGTTGTCGGAACTGGACAGCAGCAGCGCGATCGGAAGTTCGCCCAGCGAGTTGGCGAACACCCACAGCCACGTGCTCGACACCGCGGGAGCGACGAGCGGGAAGACCACCCGGCGCAGCACGACGGCGTTGGACGCACCGCTCACGCGTCCCACCTCTTCGAGTCCCTTGTCGAGTTGCAACAGTGCCGTCTGGATCATGCGTGATCCGCGCGGGATGTACCGGGTGGTGAACGCGATGATGATGATCCAGATCGTGCCGTAGATCGGGATGGGCAGGTACAGGTAGAGGAACAGCACCGCCATGCCGAGCACGACGCTGGGGATCGCGAAGACCAGGAAGGACAGATCGAACAGGCCCCTGCCGAGGCGTCCGGCGCGGGTCGAGGCCAGCGCCAGCCACAGGGCGAACCCGGCGGTGAGCGTCGCCGTGATCAGGCTGATCACCAGGGTGTTGACGACCGCGTGCGTCAGGTTCGGGTTGGTGAAGATCGCGCCGTAGTTGGCGAGGCTGAGCGCACCCAGGTTGTCGAAGTTGATCGGCTGCAGGTACGGGGTCAGGCTTGTCCAGACCAGGGTCAGGATGGGCACGATGATCGCGACCAGTACGTAGAACGTGACGATGCCGGCAACCGGGATGCGCCACCGTCCCAGCCGTACCGGTGTGGACCGGTACCCCTTGCCGCTCACCACCTGGAATCGGTGGGACTCACGGGTCTGACGCCGGTAGACGGCGATCATCACGAGGGACAGCAGGACCAGCATGATGCCGTAGGCACTGGCCTGGCCGTAGTTGGCAAGACCCGACGGCGGCTGCAGGGATGCCTGGATGAGACTGCTGAACACGAAGATCTGGTCCGGCATGCCGAGAATGGCGGGGATCGCGAACTCCTCGAGCGCGATGACGACGAGCAGCATGCTGGCCGCGGAGATCCCCGGCATCGTCAGCGGCAGAACCACTTTGCGGGTTCGCGTCCACCAGCCTGCACCCGACGTTGCCGCGGCCTCCTCGAATTCGAGGTTGAGCCGGGCGAACGTCGGCGCGAGCATGATGTACATGCCGGGGACACCGAAGATGCCGGCCACCAGGATCATGCCCGGCAGCGAGTAGATGTCGATCGAGAGCCCGAAGACCCGCTGGAGGACGATGGCGATCGGGCCGTTGGTGGGGTTGGCCGCCAGGACCCAGGCCACCGCCATGACCGTGGCGGGCACGGCCATGGGGGCCAGCGTGCTGGGTGCGAGGAAGCGGCGTCCCGGAATGTCGGTCCGTTCGAACAGGTAGGCCAGGCTGACGCTGACGACCAATGCCAGCGACACGGTGCCGACCACGAAGATGAACGAGTTGAGCGCGACGTCGACCAGGCGTTCCGAGGAGAAGATCGCGGTGAAGTTGTCGAGCGTGAACCCGGAAACCTGGAAGGGCAGCTTGGTCTCGCTGTCCTTGAGGCTGCTGAACAGCAGCATGCCCAGGGGGAAGAGCATGAGATAGGCGACGATCGCGCCGATGGCGATGTTGACGCCGACCAGGACGCGGTCCCGGCGCTTGGGGTGGTGTACGTCGGCGGGCTGAGGGCGTACGTCGTCGGGTCGAGGGCGTACGCCGGTGGAGAGCTGGGTGCCGGACTGCATCGCTGAAGTCTCCAAGGGTGAGGGGATAGAGTTTGCCGCCCGTCACGGGCAGCGGTGCGGCGGCGGGGGCCGTCAGTTGACGTTGGTACCCAAGGCTTCTTCGACCTCGGGGAAGAAATCTGAGAACTGCTCGTACTGCGCGATGTCGGTTTCGCTGAACCATTCGACGCCTGCGGCGCACAGGGCGCCGATGACACGGTTCGTGGCGGCGTCGGTGCAGTCCGTGTTGGTGGGGATGACCGAGTTGTACGTGTCGACCAGTGCCGACTGGCCCTCCTCGGAGGCGAGGAAGGCGGTGAGCAGGCGACCCGCCGCCGGGTGCGGTGCGCCGTCGGCCACGAACAGGTACGACTTGTTGGCGTTGGTGGGGCCCACCGGTGCGACGGCGACCGGCGCGCCCTTCGACTCGTCCTCGAGCACGAGGTTGATGAGGTCGGTGCCGACCGGAGTCTGACCGGACACGACGAGTGTGTGGGCCTGCGTCGTGTTTTCGGTGTAGTGGGGTTTCAGCTCGGACAGCCGGGACGCGTAGTCGAGACCGGCGTCGGCGCCGAGGGTCGGGTCCTGGGCCCACACGGTCATGAAGGACCCGCGGGACTCGACGCTGAGTTTTCCGCCGTTCCATTGCGGATCGAGCAGGTCGTCCCAACTCGAGGGCACATCGTTCGGGGCCAGGGCGTCGGTGTTGTAGGCCCAGACCTTCGGTACCGCCCACACGTAGACGAAGTCGTCGGCGAAGATCTGGTCGCTGGGCACCTCGTAGGATGCCCAGTCGACCTTCGCCGCCATGGACTGCGACGGCAGGACCGTGAGCCCACCTGCGTTGGACACGTCGAACGTCACCCGGTCGGCTGCCTGCTCCACATTGAGCTGGGTGACCAGATCCGGAGCCTTCTTGTTCGTGTACCTGACCTCGATCCCCGGGTATTTCTTCTCGAACGCCTCGATCGCCGGCTTCATCTGAGCCTCCGGCTTCGGGGCGAACCAGACGACCTCCCCTTCGGCCTTGGCCGCCTGGTACAGCTCGTCCAGATTCTTGGTGTCCGGAACGGGCGGCGGACCGCCGCAGGCGGTCAGGACGACGGCGACTGCCATGACCGAGGCCATGCAGAGCCTGCGCCGAAAGCGCTTCATAGCGATCAACATTCCTTCGCGGCGGTGGTGACGGAGCTGCCCTGGGAGAGCCCGTACAGCCGGCCGGCGGTGCCGCCCGCGATCGACTCCAGGTCGGTGGCGTCGAGTGACGGCAGTTGCTCCTTGATGAGGTCGGCCAGTTCGGACAACGATCCGGCCGAGGCGGGGAAGTTCGAACCCCACATGACGTGGGCCGCCCCGAACTCTTCGATCAGCGTGCGGACCAGCGGTGCCGCGGATCCGCTCTCGCGCTGTGCTCGGAGTACGGCCGGCGGCGTGATCTTGATGAACACGCGGCCTGTCTCGCTGAGCTGGGGAACTCCGTCCGCGCTCGGATACGGCGCGGAGTCCAGTTGCGGTCGGCCCGCGTGGTCGAGGATCGCGGTGAGTCCCGGGTACTGCTGGAGGAGCCCGCCGAGGATCGGAGCGTGCTGGGCGTGCATCTGGATGCAGACCGGCACCCGGCGGTCGGACAGGAACTGCCAGACCGGCGCCATGCGCTCGTCGTCGAGTCCGCGGCCGGGTGTCGGGACGGCGGTCGTCCCGTCCGCGGCACGGATGCGGACCCCCGAGAAGCCGCGCTCGTCGATCCAGTGGTGGAGGTCGTCGACCACCTTCGGGGAGAGGAAGTCCACCGAGCACACCCCGCTGAGGCGGTCGGGGTGCCGTGTGAGCTGGTCGGCTACGTAGCTGTTGTCGAATCCGTACACCGTGGAGGCCTGGACGACGACCAGGTGGTCGACGTCGGCGGCGTCGGCGGCCCGCAGCAGGCCGTCGATGTCGGTGGGCCGTTCCTGGGACCAGGTGGACCGGTGTCCGCCGAGCGGATCTGCGGGGTAGGCATCGGTGTCGGGCGAGATGATGTGGGTGTGTGTGTCGACGCTGAACATCAGTACCTCACGACTGGTTGGTGGTAGCGGGCGGAAAGTGGCGGGCGGGCGCGCTCAGGCGAGGTCGCCGAGGTGCCGGGTGAAGTCGTCGAGGAGTTCGGCCACCGTGACGGGTGTGCGGATGACGTTCTGCTGCAACGCGTAGTCGATCGCGATCTGCAGACCGGCGACGAGCTCGTCCGTCACTCCGAAGCGCAGGGCGCGCACGCGGGGTCCGGGCTCGGTTTCGGCGGCCTTGCGTGCCTCGATCCGGTCTCCGAAAGCCTGGTAGAGCGCCGCTACCGTGCAAGGCTCGGCCTCGAGGAGGTCACGCCGGACGGTGAGCACGTGGTTGATCGGCACCGTCTTGTGCCGGGCGCCCCATGCCTCCTCTGCCTCCCTCCAGTTGGGGATGATCGGCACCAGCGGGCCCTGCGCGCCGTCGAGCGCCGGCGGGCCGAGGACGGCGGCCACGACGTCGCCGCGCTCGAGCACATCCAGGACCTTGCCCGTCGTGCGCTCGACGTTCGGCGGCTCGACATAGTCGGCGACGTGCGGCTCCTCGGTGGTCACCCAGGTGACTTCCTTGGCGTCGACGCCGAACTCCTCGTGCAGGATTCCGCGCACCCACAGGCCGGTCGTCTGGCTGTAGGCCCGGACCGCGACCCGCTTGCCTGCCAGGTCCGCGGGGTTGATCTCGGCCGAACCGGGCCAGCGGGTCAGGGAGTGGTGGTGGAAGTCGCCGCTGAGCACCACCGGCAGAAGCGCGATCGGGGCGCCGGCCTCGCGGGCCTGCAGATAGGTGGCGATGGCCAATTCGCTGAAGTCGTACCGGAGCTCACGCACCATGGGAGCGAACGCCTTGTAGATCGGATCCGCTGCCGCGAGCTCGACGGGATGCCCCTCGACGCTGAAGCCGGGTTCGGCGAGGAACGCCGTGTGCGGGTAGGACTTCGCCGCGATGGACAAGGTTGTGGACATGAATACAACTCCTCTGTTGCGTCCGAACCCGGGGAGTGCATGTGGTGTGCCTCCGAACCCGGGGAGTGCACTGGTGTCAGTGCGCCGATGCCGTCATTCGACCGATGAGTGAATATCGGTTTTGTCTTACGGTTTCGCTCAATTTACGCGGGAGTGACGCCCATTACAAGCCTTTGAGACTCGGATCGTCTAACAATTTTGCGGAAGCCGGGTCGAAGCGGGCGGCGGCGGCACCGGGTTCGCGTCCGGCGGCACGATCACGCTGGGACAATTCGCCCTCGGTTCACGATTGTTCTACAAGATGACCCGGTCCGGGCTGGGCCTGATGGGCAATCCGAGGTCGGGAAAACAAGTTCTTGCTGTTCGCCGCATTCCGCTGCTAGTCTGACGGCAGAAAGTTGTTAAACAATCTGAGAGCCGACCGGGGAGACTCGGATGATGCCAGAGCCATCTGGCGACCGGCCTGCTCGCTGCCGGCGAGGGCACGCCCTCCGACACCAGCTCGCTGATCGAGTCTCGCGAGTTTCCCCGAAGCGCCACAGTGGTCTGTGGTGGCTGTTCACGATCGTCAAGCGAGGACACAGTTGTGATAAAGATCGACGAAGCAATCGCCGTACCCGCACCACCGGGGCGGGTGTGGGAAGTCATTTCCGACCCCACCGAGGTGGTGTCGTGCATCAACGGTGCCGAACTCGGCCAGTTCCACGACGACGGCTCGTTCGACGGCACGCTGGTCGTGAAATTCAGCGCGATCCGGGTGCGGTTCGGCGCCCGGATGTCGCTGGAGCTGGACGAGCCCGCCTGGGAGGGACGACTTTCGGCGCGTGGACGGGACGGGCAGGGCGCGACGCGGTTCACCGCGCACGCGAACTTCCGGATCACCGAGGACAACGCGGGCGGCGCACGGGTGCAGGTGACCGGCGAGGTGGCCCTCGCGGGCAAGCTCGCGTCGGTGATCGAAGCGGGCGCCGGGGCCGTGGTGTCCCGGATGACCAACGACTTCACGGACGAACTGGTGCGCCGGTGCGCCGGGGACACGGCGGTCGTGCCTGCACCCAGCCGGCCGACCGTGTGGGCCCGCGTGCGCGCCTGGTGGCTCAGGACCATTCACAAGCGACAGAGCGAGCAGAGCGGAGTGGCAAGTGGCAAGACTCAATAGTGTGATCGGTGCGCTGGAATCGGGGCAGCACGCCTTCGCGGCGTTCGCCGCTCCCGAGCCGGCGGCAGCGCTGGACTTCGCGACCAGCGACTACGACGGTCTGGTGTTCGAGGCCGAGCACAAGCCCTGGGACGCAACGACGTTGCGGGACAGCCTGCAGTACCTGCTCAACCGGCGACGGATATTCGAATCGGGCACGCTCGCACCGTCGCCCACCCCGCTGATCCGGATTCCCGTCAACGGCGCCGAACACGGCCAGTGGCATGCGAAGCAGGCTCTCGACCTCGGGGCGTACGGAATCGTGTGGCCGCACATCAGCCGGGTCGAGGAGGCGCGCAACGCGGTCGCGGCCTGCCGGTACCCCCGTCTGCCGGGCGAGGACCGGTTCGACCCGCCGGGCCTGCGCGGTGACGCGCCTGCCGCCGCCGCACGGTACTGGGGCCTGTCGAACGACGAGTACTACGCCAAGGCCGACGTGTGGCCGCTCGCCCCGGACGGCGAGATCCTCGTCGTGATCCAGATCGAGGACCAGCTGGGCATCGAGAACCTCCCGGCGATCCTCGAACAGGTGCCCGGAATCGGACTCATCCTCATCGGCGAGGGCGATCTCAGCCAGGAACTGGGCGTGCCCCGTCAACTCGACCACCCGCTGATGGTCGAGGCCAGGAGCCGGATCGTGAAGATCTGTCACGACCACGACGTCGTGGTCGGCCATCCGCACGTGACCCCGAGCAACGTCGAGCAGGTGCTCGAAGAGGGCTACCGCTTCCTCATGTCCGCGCCGGTGCGCAGCTATCCCGGCCTGGAATTGGGCCGCAAACTCACCGGTCGCTCCTGACCCCGAACACTCACCTGGAGAAAAACCTTCATGATCATCGACTGTCACGGCCACTTCACCACCGCGCCGCCCGCGCTCGGACAGTGGCGCGAGCGCCAGATCAAGGCGTTCGAGGATTCGGGCGCGCGAGTCTCACCCGAGACGTTGCACATCAGCGACGAAGAGATCAAGACCGCAATCGAACAGGGGCAGCTGAAGCTCCAGATCGAACGCGGCACCGACCTCACGGTCTTCTCCCCCGGCGCGGGAAAGATGGCCCACCACTACGGCGACGAGCAGACCAGCCTGGTCTGGTCGCAGGTGAGCAACGACCTCATCGCCCGGGTGTGCGGCCTGTTCCCCGATCGTTTCGCCGCGGTGTGCCAGCTCCCGCAGTCGCCCGGCGACGCGCTGGCCTCGTCCATCCGGAACTCTGCCGCGGAACTCGAGCGCTGCGTCGAAGAACTCGGATTCGTCGGCTGCCTCCTCAACCCGGACCCCTCCGACGGGTACTGGCAGGCGCCGCCGCTGACCGACCGGATCTACTACCCGCTCTACGAGAAGATGGTGGAACTGGACGTGCCCGCGATGATTCACGTCGCGATGTCGCGTAACCCCGCGATCCAGGGCACCTGCGCGCACTACCTCAACGGCGACACCGCCGCCTTCATGCAGCTGTGCCAGTCGGACCTGTTCACCGACTTCCCGACGCTGCGGCTGATCCTGCCGCACGGCGGCGGCGCGGTGCCCTACCACTGGGGCCGCTACCGCGGGATGATGCAGGACCAGGGCAGGCCGCCACTGGAGGAATCGTTGCTGCGCAACGTCTTCTTCGACACCTGCGTCTACCACAAGCGCGGCCTCGAACTGCTCACGGACATCATCCCCGCCGAGAACGTGCTCTTCGCCTCCGAGATGATCGGCGCCGTCCGCAGCGTCGACCCGGAGACCGGGCGCCGCTTCGACGACACCAAGGCGCTGCTGGACTCCATCGACTCCATCAGCGACGCCGACCGGCAGGCGATCTACGGCGGCAACGCGCTGAAGGTGTTCCCGCGCCTCGCGAGCCACGTCCGGAACCACCACAAGCAAGAAGAGGTCGCGCAGTGAAGGTCTACGAAGCGCTCGCAGCAGCGTTCGCCGCCGAGGGCACCACGGATGTGTTCGGCATGATGGGCGACGCCAACATGCACTGGATGAATGCCCTGGCCACCCGTGGGACGCGCCTGTACGAGGTGCGTCACGAAGGTGCGGGACTGAGCATGGCCCACGGGTACGCCCGCGCATCCGGCCGACCCGGCATCGTGACGACGACGAGCGGGCCCGGTACCGCGCAGCTGGCCACGTCGATGATCGTGGCGAGCCGTGCGCGCATCCCGCTGGTCGCGTTCTGCGGGGAGACGCCGCTGGGTGACGAGGGCGCCGTGCAGTACCTCGACCAGCGCCGGTTCGCCGCCGCGATCGAGTGCGAGTTTCTTCAGGTGACCAAGGCCGAGTCGGCCGCAGAAGTGGTGCAGCGAGCCTTCTACCTGGCCCGCACCCAGTCCCGGCCGGTGATGATCAGCGCCCCGTTCGACGTGCAGCTGCAGGAGTTCGAGGACGACATGCCGTACGTCCCGTCCACCGAGTTGCTCCGGGCCCCGAAGCTGCTCCCGCACCCGGACCGGATCCAGCAGGCGTGCGAAATCATCGGGGCGAGCAAACGAGTCGTGATCGTCGCCGGTCGGGGCGCCCGCAACGCGGAGGCAGGCGAGCAGATCCTCGCGCTTCAGCGTCGCACCGGGGCCCTACTCGCCACGACGCTGCAGGCCAAGAACTGGCTCAGCGGCGACACCGAGTACCACGTGGGGATCGCGGGACTGTTCGGCAGCAGGCTCGCGATGGAGCTGCTGCAGGAGGCCGACTGCGTGGTGTCGGTGGGCGCGAGCCTCAACCACTACACCATCGAGAGCGGATACCTGTTTCCCGAGGCCCGGTTCATCCAGATCGACACGGCGCCACACCTGGTGATGGGCAACGGTCAGGTCGCCGACTGCTACATGCAGGCCGACGCGGTCACCGCCCTCGATGCTCTGTCGGGCGCGCTGGGGGTTCGCGGTGTCGAGATGGAAGGCTTCCACACCCCCGAGGTGCACGGCCGGCTCACGGCCCCGCTGATCGACCCCGCCGAGTTCCGCAGTCAGCCGGGCCTGCTCGACCCGCGCGAGGCGATCTCGGTGCTCGACGCCGAACTTCCCGGCGAGATCGGGCTGGTGCTCGGCAGCGGACACCAGACGGACTTCGGCACCATGCTCTTCCAGCGGTCCCGCGAGATCACCTCGAACTACGGCATGTTCGGTGCCATCGGCCAGGCCCCGTTGCTGACCATCGGCACCGTCGTCGCCAACGGTGGCAAGCCGACGTTCGTGGTCGAAGGCGACGCGAGCTTCCTGATGCACCTGCCGGAGTTCGAGACCGCTTGCCGCTACGGGCTTCCGGTGCTCGTGGTCGTCATGAACGACGAAGGCCTCGGCGCGGAGTACCACAAGGCGAAGGCCAAGGGTCTCGACCCCGAGCTCGCCGTCATCCCCACCCCCGAACTGGGCACGGTCGGGAAGGCACTCGGCGGCGGCGGCGCCACCGTCCGCACGACCGACGAACTGCGCGCCGCGCTGGCCGAGTACGTCCGGAACCCCCGGCCCACCGTGATCGACGTGCGCATCACCCGCGACGTGCTCAGCGTGCCCTACCGGCGCATGCAGTACGGCGAGGACGTATGACCGCGCGGGGACTGTTCACGACCAACGAAACGAGGACTCGTCAATGAAAATCGTATTGGGCAGAGACGATCTCGCTGCCGTGGCCGTCGAGGGGGCCGCGGCCGCCGGTGCCACGCCCGAGCGTGTCGACATCCGGCCCGTGCACAAGGCATCGCGCGGTTTCGTGAACGACGCGTCGGCGGACGTGTGCGAGCTGGCCGTGGTGACGCTGCTGCAGGCGGCGGCGTACGACAAGCCGGTGGCGCTGCTGCCGATCACCATGCTCGGCCGGTACCAGCATCAGACCCTGGTGACTCTGGGCGAACTGGGCGTCGAAGGTGTGCGGGGCCGGAGCGTCGGCGTGCGCTCGTGGAGCCAGACCACCGGGGTGTGGCTGCGCGGGTTCCTCAGCGAGCAGTACGGCCTCGATCTGTCCGAAGTGAACTGGCACACGTACGAGGGCGGGCACGTCGACGGGGCCACCGACCCGGAGTGGGTCGAGCGCGCACCCGAGGGCGCCAGACTGCAGGCCGACTTCCTCGAAGGCCGGCTCGACTACGGGATCATGGGCAACGAACTGCCCTCCGACGACCGGATCCGCACCGCCATTCCCAACGCGCTCGCAGTCGCCGCCGAATGGGCCGCACGCAAGGGTTTCGCCCCGATCAACCACGTGGTGGGGTTCAGCGCTGCGGCCGCGAACGAGGACCCGAAGGCCGTACTCGCGGTGTACGACGCGCTGGCCGAGGCCGCCGCGACCGCCGCTCCCGCCGCGGGTCCGGTGAACCTGAGCCCCGTCGGGTTCGACGGTCTGCGCGGGCCCGTCACCGACGCCGCCCGCTACGCCTACGAGCAGGGGGTGCTGCCGCGCCGCGTCGAGTTCGACGAACTGGTCGATCGCACCTGCGCCGCGCTCGGGGTGACCGCGGCCCGGCTCGGCGGTTGAACCACTCGCTCCTTCTGGAATACGAAAGGCTGAACATGAACACGCTCTCGGTCGCACTCGGCGACTACCAGCACGTGCAGGCCCTGCTGGGCGGCGACGTCCCGGTGAACGGCTACGAGGTGAAGCCGGTCGAGGTCAGCCCGATCATCGGCGCATACCGCCGGATGATCCGCGATCTCGAGTTCGACGTGTGCGAACTCGCGCCGACCTCCTACCTGATGGCGTTGCAGGCCGGGGTGCCGCTCACCGGTATCCCCGTCTTCCTCAACCGCCGCTTCCACCACGCCGACGTGCAGTGCGGTTCGGCGTCGGGAATCCGCTTCCCCGCCGACCTCAGAGGTAAGCGGATCGGTGTCCGCGCGTACACGGTGACCACCGGGGTGTGGATGCGCGGCATCCTGCGCGACGAGTACGGCCTCGACATCGACACCGCGCAGTGGGTCGTGGACGACGACGACCACATCGAAGGCCGTGCCCCCGCGAACGTCGAACGCGTCACCGACGGCCGCTCGCTCGGCGAGTTGCTGCGGGCAGGCGAGATCGACGCCGCATTCAGCGGCAACGCCGGCACCGGACGCGCGGGGGCGCCGCGAGCCGGGTGGTCGGCGGCGGCCGAACAACCCGCGGTCGAGGACGGGCCGTACCCGCTGTTCCCCGACCACGAGGTGCTCGCCACCGACTGGTATCTGCGCACCGGGATCTATCCGCTGCACTCGGTGATCGCGATCCGCAGCGAACTCGTCGACCGCGACCCGGGGTTGCCCACCGCCCTGTACGCCGCATTCGCCGAGAGCAAGCGCCGACAGATCGAGGCAGATCCGCAGTGGTCGGCGCTGCCGCGACTGGGCAAGCAGGCCAAGCAGATCCAGAGCGATCCGATTCCCTACGGTCTCGACGCCAACGACGCGAGTGTGCGCGCGCTCGTGAAGTACTCCCGGGACCAGGGTCTCCTCGACCCGGACTTCTCCACCGATCCCCACCAGGTGTTCGCCAAGGGCGACTACCCGGACGCCTGAGCCAGCCCACCGAACGAGAAAGGTGTAAACCTTGGACATCGTCGACACCCACTGCCACATCATCTCCGACGACGTGACCCGCTACCCCCGGGCCCCGATCGGCGGAACCCAGTCGAGTTGGGCGACCACCCGCCCGGTCACCGCCGACGGCATGGTCGAGCGCATGGACGAAGCCGGGATCGGCCAGGCCGTACTGGTACAGGCGACAACCGCCTACGGCTACGACAACTCCTACGTACTCGACAGCCGGGCGCAGCGGCCGGACCGGTTCATCGTGGTGGGCACGGTGGATCCGTTGCGGCCGGACGCCGCCGACAACCTGGAGTCGGCGGTCGGCGAAAACGGCCTCGCCGGAGTCCGGCTGTTCACCAGCGGCAGCACGGTACCCACCCAGGGAGAGTGGTTCGCCGCGCCGGAGACGTATCCCTTCTGGGACAAGGCCACCGAACTCGGCGTCACGGTGTGCCTGCAGATGCGGCTCGGTCCGGCGACCGAGCAACTGCACCTGCTGCTGCGCCGGTTCCCGAAGGTCCGCGTGCTGCTCGATCACATGGGGTACCCCGACATCGCCGCCTCACCCACCGATGCCGGTGAGACGGTGGCGGAGTTGGCCGTTCACCCCGCCCTGCACCTCAAGCTGACACACCGCAACCTCGAACGCCTGCACGACGCCGGCGCGAAGGCCGCAGGTTTCCTCGATCCGGTGCTCGAAAGTTTCGGAGCGAACCGGATCGCCTGGGGCTCCAACCTTCCCGCCGCGGAACAGTCGCTGCCCGAACTCGTCGCCCTCGCACAGGAGGTGCTGGCCGAGGTTCCCGAGCCCGAACGCCGGGAAATCTTCGCGGGCACGGCACGACGGCTGTACCCCGGCCTGGCCGGATAGGTACTTCTCGCGAGAAACCGCGGGTCCTGCCGGGTGTTCGGTTCCTTCGAGCCGAACACCCGGCCGACCGGCATGTCCAGGATCGCCGATGGAAGGGAGGAAACCACGCCGATGACCGTCCTCTCCGGCCTCCGCGGACAAACCTTCGCGTCACTGCGCACCACCAACTTCCGCCGTTACATCACCGGCCAGACGATCTCGCAGGCCGGCAAGTGGATGCAGACCATCGCCCAATCGTGGCTCGTCCTCGAACTTTCCGGCTCCGCCACCGCAATCGGTGCGGTGATGGCGTTGCAGACCGTGCCGATGCTCCTCGTCGCCCCGTATGGCGGCGTCGTTGCCGATCGGGTCGACAAGCGGCGCCTGATGATCGCCCTGCAAACCCTGATGGGGATGCAGGCACTGGTCCTCGGAATCCTCACCGTCACCGGGACGGTCCACCTCTGGCACGTCTACGTTCTCGCGCTCGTGCTCGGCCTGAACCAGTGCTTCGAAACTCCGACACGCCAATCGTTTCTGCTCGAGATGGTCGGGTCCGATCAACTGCGCAACGCCGTCAGCCTGCAATCGGTACTCACCTCCACGGCCCGCATGGTCGGACCTGCCGTCGCCGGGCTCGTCATCGCCGCCGGCGGTGTCGGACTGTGTTTCCTTCTCAACGCCGCAAGTTTCGTCGCGGTCGTGGTCTCCCTGCTCATCCTCGATGTCTCGCAGCTCAATCCGTCCCCACCGACGGCCCGGGCTCGCGGTCAGCTCCGCGAAGGCCTCGCGTACGTCCGGCAGTCCTCGGAACTGACCGTACCGCTGACCATGATGGCGCTGGTCGGTTGTTTCGCCCTCGAATTCCCCATGGTCCTGCCGGTGATCGCCGACCAGACCCTCGACGCCGGACCGGGCGCATACGGCTTCATCACCGCCGCGATGGGAGCGGGATCCGTCGTTAGCGGGCTCGCCGTCGCAACCTGGGGCCGGACCGGAACCGGGCCGCTCGTCATCAGTGCGACGGCGTTCGGAGCCGTTCTCCTCGTCGCTGCCGCCGCCCCCAATCTGTGGGTCATGCTGGTCGTCATGGCCTGCGTCGGAGCATGCAGTGTCGCGTTCAACTCGACGACGAACAGCACACTGCAACTCGCGGCCGCACCGGACAAGCGCGGACGGGTCATGGCCCTGTTCGGCATGGCATTCATCGGATCCACCGCGGTCGGCGGGCCCATCACCGGATGGGTGTGCGAACAATGGGGCGGCCGCGCGGGACTGCTTCTCGGGGCGGTCGCCTGCCTGATCGCCGCAGCTACCGGCGCGCTGTGTCTGAGAAACCCCGGCAGCCGACTTTAGTCGTGCGCCTGCTCCACGACCCAGGCCGCGACCTGGGCGCGGGAGGTGAATCCCAGCTTGGCCAGGATGTGCTCCACGTGGCCCTGGGCGGTGCGCGGTGAGATCACCAGGCGGTCGGCGATGGCCTGATTGGTCAGGCCTTCGGCGATGAGGTCGGCGACTTGGCGTTCCCTTTTGGTCAGGCGCGTCGGCGCGTCGGTGGCCGGTGTGGAGGTGCCGGGCTGCGCTTCGTGGAGGACGTAGGCGATGGCCGCATCGAAGCCGAACTGTTCACCCTTGCGGTGGGCCGCCGCGAACGCTTTGTCCCCGAGTTCCTGCCGGGCCTTCGCGGCGCATTCCGTCTGGTAGACAATCAGATCGGAATGGATCACCGCGGCACTGCCCACCGACCTCGCCAGCCACTGCGCGGCTCCCATCAGCACCGCGGCCCGAGTCGGGTCTCGTCTCTCACACGCGATCCAGGCCAGCGCTTCGACGGCGGCCGCGGCGAAGCGGGGGCTGTGCACCTGCCGCGACAGCTCCAGCGATTCCTCGAGGTACCGCACTGCGCGATCGGCGGCGCCCTGTCGCCACACCGCAATTCCCAAGGCCCACAGCGAATGCGATCGGTACATCTTCTCGCCGTACTTTTCCGTGATCGCGAGGACCCGCTCGTGGCGTTCGACGGCTCGTTCGGTCTGGCCGGACAGTCCGTAGGCCAACCCGAGAAGATAGAGCACGTTCGTCTCCAGTGTGCGATCCCTGCGTGTGCTGAACTCCGCGAGTGCAGTTTCGAGGTGCGTGCATGCGTCTGGGAGGTCCCCACTGTAGAGGGCCAGCGTTCCGTCGGCGAAGGAGACGAACGCGCGCATCATGGGGTCGCTCGTGTGCGCGGTGAGGTTCCGCGCCTCCGCCACGAGCGCGGACCCGGACTCGAGATCGCCCTGCACGTTGGCCATCACGCTGGCGCAGTACAGCGCCCTGATCCGGTCGACCGTCGGTTCTCCGGGATAGCGGGCCAGTAGGTCGGAGAACCAGCGCCGCCCCTCGCTGTACAGGCCCTGGGAGGTCCAGAACCAGCGGAGTGCGGCGCCGGTGCGCAGGCCGGCGGCGGGATCGTCGTCGAGGCAGAACTCCAGCGCCTCACGGAGGTTCGGTTGCTCCCGCTTCAGGCGGGCGATCCAGTCCAACTGCCGGGCGCTGATCCACTCGGCCTCCGCCCCCAGCGCCAGCGCCTCGTACCAATCCCGGTGCCGGCGACGCAAAGTCACGGTCTCACCGGTCTGCCCGAGTTTCTCGTAGCCGTACGCGCGGAGGGTCTCGAGCATCCGGAACCGCACCACCGGCCCCTGCCCCTCCCGGATCAGGATCGATTTCTCCACCAGGGAGGTCAGCGTGTCCAGCAGCTCGTCCGGACCCAGTCCGTCGCCGCAGACCTGCTCGGCGGCATCGAGTTCGACGCTGCCGGCGAACACCGCCAACCGTCCCCATATCAGTTGCTCACGGGCGGTGCACAGTTCGAAACTCCAGTCGATGGACAACCGCAGGGTCTGCTGCCGCGTCGGCGCACCGCGGCTGCCGCGGGTCAGAAGTGTGTAGCGGTCGGTCAGCCGCTCGAGGATCTGCTCGGGCGACATCGCCCGCAACCGGGCGGCGGCCAGTTCGATCGGCAACGGCAGCCCGTCGAGGCGGTGGCAGATCCCGGCCACCGCCGCCGCGTTGTCCTCGGTCAGCGCAAATCCGGGAACCGCGGCGGCGGCGCGTTCGGCGAACAGGGTTACCGCGTCGTATTTGGGCAATCCCCGCAGGGACGGTTTCCGGTCGGGATCGGGCACGGTCAGCGGCGGCACCTGCAGCACCGCTTCCCCGCCGATGCCGAGGGATTCGCGGCTGGTCGCCAGAATCCGCAGCGCCGGGCACACCTGCAAGAGTGTCTCGGTCAGCTCGGCCACGGCGTCCACCAGGTGCTCGCAGTTGTCGAGGACCAGCAGCGATTCTCTGGAGGCGAGGAACTCGATCAGCACGTCGCGCAGCGGCCGCGACGAATGGTCCCGCACCCCCACCGCGGCGGCCACCGCGTCGACCAGCGTGGACCCGTCGCGTAGTTCGCCCAACTCGACCAGTCGCGCACCGTCGTCGTAGTCGCGTTGCACGGCCGCGGCGACCCGCATCGCCAGCCGGGTCTTGCCGACGCCGCCGATCCCGGTCAGCGTCACCAGCCGCGATCCGGCGAGCAGGTTCTTCGCCTCGGTGAGTTCGTGCCTGCGGCCGACGAAACTCGTCAGTTCCAGGAGGAGGTGTCCCGTCACGCCGCTCGATGGTGTGGTGCCGCGCGGGCCGTGCCCTCGGTCGTGGACCTGTGCGTCGGGTTCCGTGCGGAGGGCCATGTCGTCGACAGAAAGACCGTGATCGAGTTGGATCCGCCGCAGTTCCTCGCCGAAGTCGGCGGCGGTCGCCGGACGTTCGCCGGGTTCGCGGGACATTGCCCGGGCGATCACGTCGGACACGTCGTCGGGAATTCCGTGCTCCCGCAGGTCCGGCACGGGTTGCGTGGTTATCCGCAGGAACTGCGCGACCACCTGCTCGCCGCTGCGGCGTTCGAATGCGGCGTGGCCGGTGAGGGCGCTGAACAGTGTGGCGCCGAGTCCGTAGACGTCGGCGGCCGGGCTCGGCGGGTCGCCTTGGAGGACCTCCGGTGCGGTGTAGGCGGGCGATCCGGTGACTGCGCCGGTGGCGGTCTCGAAACCGCCGCTGATGTGGGCGATGCCGAAGTCCGTCAACTCCGGTTCGCCGTAATCGGAGAGCAGAATGTTCGCGGGTTTGACGTCCCGGTGCAGGATCCCGAGCCGATGCGCCGTCTCCACCGCGCCGGCCATCTTCACCCCCAGCCGCAACACCTCGTCCAGTTCGAGGGGGCCGTCCGTGCGGACCCGGGCCTCCAGCGACCCGTGCGGGTGATACGGCATCACGATGTACGGAACACCGCTGTCGGTGACCCCGACCTGCAGGACGCCGACGATGTTCGGGTGACCGGTGAGCCGGCCCATCGCCCGCTGCTCCCGGAAGAACCGGGCCTTGTTCTCCTCGTCGAGATCGACGGTCAGCACCTTCACCGCCACCGTGCGATCGAGGTCCGCCTGGGTGCAGCGGTAGACGACGCCGAAACCGCCGCGCCCGATCTCCTCGGCGTCGTCGAAACCGGCCGCACTCAGCTCCGACGCCACGACGGGGACGACGTACCGCTGCGTGTCGAGCGGATCACCTTCACCCATCGGACGGACCACTCACCCCGTCGGCTCGTGCTGCCGCGCGCTGGTTCCGACGGCACGACCGGAGCGCAGATACAACCGTGGACTCGCCTCTCGATGGCGTGCCCACAAGGATATCGCTGCCATCCGTCGAATCAGGGCGTCCGGGTGGAGTTCCGCACGATGAGGCGTCCGTGGAGTTTCCCCGGCGGCACGGGCCGGTCGAGGTCGTCGAGGCGGTTGACGAGTTGTGTGACGGCAACGCGGGCAAGGAGTTCGGGCTGCAGGTCCACCGAGGTGATGGGGGGCGTCGCGGATCGGGTGTGCTCCGAGTCGGAGCCGCCGACGATCTGGACGTCGCCGGGAACGTCGAATCCGCGTTCCCGGACTCGCGTGAGCATGCCGGCCGCGTGCCTGCCGGTGAGGCAGTACACCGCGTCGGGCGGGTCGCTGCGGTCGAAGAGTTCGTCGGCGGCGTCGCGGCCGCCGGACTCCCCGGTGGTCTCGGGCCGGTGGACGACCATCGGGTCCTGACCGCGCACCGCCGCCCAGGCACGGTAGGAGGCCTCGGCGCCGAGGTTCCACGAGTTGGGGTCGGTTCCGGCGACGAGGGCCACTCGTGTCGCCCCCGCGTCGTCGAGGTGCCGCAGCACCAGGTCGGTCATGAGTTCGGTGTCGGTGTCGATCCAGTTGTCGTACGCGGCCCGCGCCGGATCCTTGCCGACGGACAGGAACGGCACGCCTTCCCCGAGAAGCATCTCGATGAGGGGGTCGTCGGTGACGGGTTCCGTGATCAGGAACCCGTCGCAGGCGAGGGCGGCGGCCGGTGACTCTTCACGCGTCGGGTCCGACACCAGCATGAGTCCGTAGCCGAAATCCATCGCGGCCAGCGCCGCCGAACCCGCGAACCGCAGGAAGTAGTCGACGCCCTCGGGGAGCGAAGAATCCAGTGTTTCGAGGGGCCGAAGCACGAGGGCGAGGACGCCGAGGCGGTTGCTCCGCAGTCCCCTCGCCACGACGTCGGGCCGGTAGCCCAGGGACTTCGCGGTCGCGCGGACCCGCTCCCGCGTCGCGGCGGCGACGACCCCTTTGCCGCTGAACGTGTGCGACACCGTGGTGGTCGACACCCCGGCGTGCCGTGCCACGTCGGCGATGGTGGGCCGCGATCGCTTCTCCGTCACCGGTTCAGGCTACCAACAGTCCGACCTGCACCAAATCGATTTGTGAATTACCCTCCGACTCGCTTGCCCAAATCGATTTGGTTCCGTACGGTGACCCGGGTCACGCCAGATTGGCGATTGCGCCACCAGCCGCACACATCCGTGCTCATCTACCCGGAGGACCCCATGGCATCGACTCGAGCAGACTCCCGCGGGGTGAAACCCGGCACGACACCGCCCGCCGACCGTGCCGGGCAGGTGGAGACGCACGGCATCGACTTCATCCCGGACAGCGAGCGGCACGGCCGCGCCCGGGACCTGTTCGCCGTGTGGGCGGCGCCCAACGTGAGCTACCTGGCCCTGGTCGTCGGCGGCGCACTGATCCTGATGGGCCTGTCGTTCTGGCAGGCGCTCGCGGTGATCGTCGTCGGCAACCTGTTCTCGATCCTCACCGGGATCGTCGCCGCCAGCGGACCGGCGTCGGGCACCCCCAGCGAGGTGATCACGCGGGCGATCTTCGGCATCCGCGGCAACCGCGTGAACATCCTCGTGACCAGCTGGTTCATCAGCGTCTGCTACCTGGCGCTGAACTGGGCGGCGGCGTCGTACACGGCGTTCCGGCTCCTCGAACGGTTCGGCATCGACGCGACCACCCCAGTGAAGGTCGTCGTCATCCTGGCGATCGCCGCCGCCACGCTGGCCATCGGCGTGTACGGGCACGCGACGATCGTGCGGCTCTACCAGCCGCTGGCCGTCGTGCTGATCCTGATCTTCGTGGTGATGGCCGGCTACGTCGTCGGGAATGCCGACTGGGGTTACCAGCCGGCGGAGGCGCTCCACGGGATCGGACTGTGGGCGACGGTGGCCGCGGGTGTGTCCATCGTGGCGTCGGCTCCGCTGTCCTACACCAACAGCGCGGACTTCGCCCGCTACCTGCCTGCGACCACGTCGCCGGTGTCGGTCACCGTCTGGACGGCGCTCGGCGCGTTCGTCCCCAGCGTGTTGTTCACCGCACTCGGCGCACTCGCGGGCACCGGGCTCGACATGGCCGACCCGCAGAGCGCGCTCGAGGCCGTCCTCCCGTCCTGGTTCACGCCGATCTTCCTGCTCGCCGTCATCGTCGGCACCATCGCCAACAACGCGATGACCGCCTACAGTTCCGGGCTCGCGCTGCAGTCGGTCGGGCTGCGCCTGCGCCGCTCGCGCAGCGTCCTCCTCGACGGCTCGATGGGCGTCGCCATGACGCTGTACGCCCTGCTCGTCTCCAACTTCCTCGACACCGTCAGCAACATGATGCAGCTCGTCGTGACCGTGATGGGCCCCGTGATGGCCGTGTACGTCGCCGACGTCCTGTGTCGCCGCAACCGCTACGACGGCCTCGGGCTCGGCGACGAAACCAGCAGCAGCCCCTACTGGTACAGCGGCGGGATCAATTGGGCAGGAACGGTCGCCGTCTTCACCGGCATCGCCACGGCCGCGCTCTGCGTCGCCGCCCCGGTCTACACCGGACCCGTCGCGAACGCGCTCGGCGGCGTGGACCTCTCACTGCCGGTCGGGTTGCTCGTCTCCGCGGCGCTGTACGTCGTGCTGATGCGCACGTACCGAACCCGCCCGTGTTGACGTCCTCTCGGCCGTGAACGACCGAGATTCCCCTCGAGACTCACGTCCCGAGGTTCCTGTTTCACCGACAGTCGCCGCCCCGCACCTTATGTGCGAGGTGGTCTCACACCGTCTCCGCAGGCTGCCACCGCCAGTCCGACGGCCAAAATGTTCCTCGCCGCGTTCACATCCCGGTCGTGGACGACGCCGCATCGGCACGTCCATTCCCGCACGTTCAGCGGCATCGTCGACGCGATCTTCCCGCACACCGAGCAGGTCTTCGACGACGGACAGAACCGGTCGATCGCCACCACCCGCCGCCCGTACCAGTCGGCCTTGTACTCGAGCATGGTCCGGAACTCCGACCAACCCGCATCCGAGATCGCCCGGGACAACGACCGATTCTTCACCATGTTCCGCACACTCAGATCCTCGATGGCGATCACTTGGTTTTCGCGCACCAGTCGAGTGGAGAGTTTGTGCAGATAGTCGCGGCGCCGATCGGCGATCCGGCCATGGATCTTCGCGACCTTCAGTCGGGCCTTGGCCCGGTTACGCGATCCCTTCTGCTTCTTGGCCAGCACCCGTTGCGCCTTCGCCAACCGCTCACGGTCCGTGCGCTCGTGTCGCGGGTTGGTGATCTTCTCCCCCGTCGAGAGCGTGTAGAGGCTGGTGATCCCGGCGTCGAGCCCCACCACTTGATCGGCCGGCTCGAGTGCGGTGATGGTGTCCTCGACGAGGATCGAAATGTGGTACTGACCGCGAGCGTTACGCGACACCGTCACCTGCGACGGCACGGCCCCCTCCGGTAGCGGCCTCGACCACCGAATGTCCAGGGGTTCGGACTGCTTGGCCAACCGGAGCTGCCCGCCCCGGTAGGTGAAGCAGTTCGAGAAGTAGGTCGCCGAATCCTTCGACCGNCCCTTCCTCTTGAACTGCGGGTAGCCGGATTGTTTGCGCCAGAACGTCTCGAACGCNCCCTGCAACTGCCGCAGCGATTCCTGCAACGGCCCCTTCGACGGCTCCGCCAACCACGCCGTCTCGGCATCGCGCTTCCATCCGGTGAGCATCGTCGAGGTGTCGCTGTAGGTGATTCGCCGCTGCTCCTGCGACCACGCCCGCGTCCGCTCNGCCAACGCCCGGTTGTAGACATACCGGGTGCACCCGAACGTCCGCGCAAGCTGATCCGCCTGCACCGCAGTCGGATAGAAACGAAACTTGAACGCCCGCTTCACCACCCTCCCCACCATGACCGAAGACACTAACCCCACGGTCCGACAAATCCAGATCGGCTACCCCGGACCCGAAGGACCGAGTTTGCACCGAAAGACTCACGGATCAGGGCGGACGGTGAACGCATCCCGCCGGACGGCCGGCTGGCCGTCTACCGGAGCGAGGATGCCGGGCACAGCTGGACGCGCCTCGACAGCGGGCTGCCCGAGCTCGACTACAACGTGGTGCTCCGCGACGCGGCCGCGGTGGACATCGCCGACCCGGTCGGCGTGTATTTCGGCACGCGCGGCGGTGAGGTCTACGGGAGTGCCGACGAGGGCGCAACCTTCCGCACGGTGGCGGCGCACCTGCCCGACGTGCTGTGTGTGCGGGCCGCGGTGATCGAATCATGAGCGAGGGCGTCACCGTTCGGGTTCCGCGGGCGCTGGCGTCGATCGTCGGCGGGAAGCGCTCCGTGGACGTGCCCCTCGACTCCGCCTCGACGGTCTCCCACGTGCTCGACGTCCTGGCAGGCGAGTTCCCGATTCTCGGCCGCCGGATTCGGGACGAGACCGGCGCCTTGCGGCGGTACGTCAACGTCTATGTGGACGGCGAGGACGTCCGGCTCCTCGACGGCGTCGGGACCGAGGTGGCCCCCGGGCAGGAACTGCAGATCCTGCAGTCCGTCGCCGGTGGTTGAGTTAGTCGGCCAGTTGCATCGCGACGGCCCGGGTAGGGGCTCCGTCACCGTCCTCGAGGGAGATCGGCAGGAGACTGACGAGCGGGTCCGGGAAGTCGATCCGGTCGAGTCGGCACAGGTTCTCGCCGATCACGCCGCCCGCGTCGGCGATCAGGTGGTGAACCGGATATCCGGCATCGGCGTGCTCGTCGTCCGGTGTCTCGTCGACGCTCGGGGCGTCGAGGCAGAACGTCCGCACGCCCCGATCGAGCAGCAATGCGCACAGTGCGGGGTCGAGGAACGGATGCGTGTAATAGGCGTCCGTTCCGTAGAACCGAGACCACCCGGTTTGGAAGACGGCGATGTCGCCCGGCCGGACGTCGTCCGCCCCGGACCCGATCAGGTCCGGGGTGATCCGCTGCCGCGCATCGATCCCGCGCACGTCGAACACGACGCCGCGGCCGACGAACAGCTCCGGTGCCAGCCGATCGATGGTCGCCGCCCCCGCTTTCAGGTGCGCCGGGGCGTCGACGTGCGTCCCGGACTGCGAACCGATCCGGACGTCCAGGACGTTGTAGCCGTCGCGCTCGAGGGTGCAGTGCCGGGTCAGGGTCGGCACCGGGTCGCCGGGATACACCTGCATCCCGGGCCCGATGGTGTGGGACAGATCCACGACTTTCCGCACGTGTGGCATCGCTCGATTGTCCGGGATCCGGGCATGGGAACGCACGCCGGGACGCCCTCGGCGTCACCCGTGCCGCGATATGCTCGATGGCGAGCGAAGAGGTGGTGGCATGACCGATTTCGACCCGCTCGCCACCCAGCGTGAGTCGGTGACTGCGACCTTCACGGCCGAGCTGTCCGCGGTCGGGCTGGAGGACGCCAAGGAGATCGGGCACGGTGGGTTCGGGGTGGTATATCGGTGCGCGCAACCGGAACTCGACCGGACGGTGGCGGTCAAGGTGCTCACCTCGGCGCTCGACGCCGAGAACCTCGAACGCTTCCTGCGGGAGCAGCGCGCCATGGGCAGGCTGAGCGGCCACCCGCACATCGTCAACATCATGCAGGTCGGGACCACCGACACCGGCAGGCCGTACATCGTGATGCAGTACCACCCCCACGATTCGCTGGACGTGCAGATCCGGCGGCGCGGGCCCATTCCCTGGAGCGACGCCCTGCGGATCGGGGTGAAACTCGCGGGTGCGCTCGAAACAGCGCACCGGGTCGGTATCCTCCACCGGGACGTCAAACCGGGAAACATCCTGCTCACGGAGTACGGCGAACCGCAACTCACCGATTTCGGGATCGCCCGGATGTCGGGGGCGTTCGAGACGACGGCGGGCACCGTCACCGGGTCCCCCGCGTTCACCGCGCCGGAGGTCCTGTCGGGGCGGACCCCGACCGCCGCGTCCGACGTGTACAGCCTCGGCGCGACCCTGTTCAGCGCGATCACCGGGCACGCCGCCTTCGAACGGCACAACGGCGAGGAGGTGATCGCGCAGTTCCTGCGTATCACCACCCAGCCCGTCCCGGACCTGCGGACCGAGGGATTCCCCGAGGACCTCAGCGCCGTGATCCAGCGGGCGATGGCCGGGAAACCGGAAGATCGCCCGGCGTCCGCCGCCGCGTTCGGGGACGAACTGCGCGAGGTCGAGCGGCACCACGGTCTGGCCGTGGACGAGATGGCGATGCCCGTCGACCCCGGTGTCCATCACACCGAGGACTCCTCGCACGGCACGGTCTCGACCGTCTCCGGTCCGTTCCGGACGTCCACGACGGGACGGGCGAAATATACGTCGACGCCGCCGCCCGCGCCTGCCACCCGGTTCCGGCCGCCCGCCGCGACCCGGCAACTCGTGGAGCGCGACCGGCTGATCGACCTGCTGCGGGCCGGCCGCCGTCGCCTGCTGACCGTGATCCACGGTCCCACCGGATTCGGCAAGAGCACCCTCGCCGCCCAGTGGCGGAACGTCCTCGCCGACGAGGGTGTGGCGGTCGCGTGGCTGACCGTCGACAGCGACGACGACAACGTGGTGTGGTTCGTCGCGCACCTCATCGAGGCGATCCGCCGCGTGCGCCCCAACCTGGCGAAGGAACTCGGCCAGGTCCTCGAGGAGCACGACGACGAGGCCGAATGGTATGTGCTCACCTCGCTCGTCAACCAGATCCACGAGAGTGGCGAACGGATCGCCCTGATCATCGACGACTGGCAGCGCGTGTCGGAACCCACGACGATCGCCGCCCTGGAGTTCCTCCTCGACAACGGGTGCCACCACCTGCAGGTCGTGGTGACGAGCCGGACCCGCGCCGGTTTGCCGATGAGCCGGATGCGAGTCAAGGACGAACTCGTCGAAATCGATTATTCGGAACTGCGTTTCGACGATTCCGAGGCGCGGTCGTTCCTCGTCGACCTCGGCGGCCTGCCGCTCGACAGCGAGGACGTCACCGAACTGCGCGACTCGACGGACGGCTGGGTGGCGGCGCTGCAATTGGCATCGCTGTCGCTGCGCGGGCGCGCCGATCCGTCGGAACTGATCGCCGGACTGTCCGGGCGCCACCACGCGATCGGCGAATTCCTCGCCGAGAACGTCCTCGACACCCTCGAACCCGAGATGCTCGACTTCCTGCTCGCCACCTCGATCACCGAACGCACGTGCGGCAGTCTCGCCAATACCCTGGCGGGCACGTCCCGCGGGCAGGCGATGCTCGAGGCGGCCGAGGACCGGGACCTGTTCCTGCGCCACATCGACGACGAGCGAACGTGGTTCCGCTACCACACCCTGTTCGCCGAATTCCTGCGCCGCAGGCTCGAACGCGACCAGCCCGACCGCGTCCGGGAACTGCACCGGGCCGCGTCCCGCTGGTTCTGCGACCACAGCCTGCTCCGCGAGGCCGTCGAGCACGCCCTTGCCGGCGGCGAAGAGCAACGCGCCGTGGAACTCGTCGAGGCCGACGGGCTGTCGCTGCTCGAGCAGTCGCAGTCGGCGACCTTGTCCACGGTGGTCGACATGCTGCCGCCGGGTCTCGTCGCCACGAGTGCCCGGCTGCAGGTCACGACGGCCTGGGCGCACGCGATGACGAACCGGACCACGGCCGCGGAGCGGTCACTCGAACGAGCCGAACGGGCACTCGCCGACAGCGAGGCGAGCGCGGGCGACACGGCGGATCTGCGGGCGGAGGCGGGCGTGGTGCGTGCCGTGGCCGAACTGCGCAGCGACCGCACCGAACGGATCGACGAACTCGTCGGCGACTGCCTCGCCCGGCCGGAGTCGCTGCACCCGTGGGTGGTGTGCGCCGCGTTCAACGTCAGCACGTTCGCCGCGGTGTACCGGTTCGACTTCGCGGAGGTGCGCAGGATCCAGGAGGTCGGGCGACCCTTCTACGAGCGGAACAAGGGACCGCACAACGTCGTTCACGGCCAGAGCTACCTGGGTGTCGCCTCGTACGAGCAACTCGACATCGACGATGCCGTCGACCGTTTCCGGCGTGCCCGCCGAGCAGGCCGGAAACTGGGTGGGCCGCGAGCGCCGTCCGCCCGGCTCGCGGGGTCGCTGCTCGGTGAGGTGCTCTACGAACGGGGCGACGTCGAGGAGGCCGAGCGTCTCCTCGACGACGGATACACCCTGGCCATCGAGACCGGCGGGGTGGATTTCAAGGTCGCCCGCTTCGTCACCGGAGCGCACGTCAAGGCGCTGCGCGGCGACCGCGAGGAAGCGGCGAAACGCCTCCACGCCGGACTCGAGGTGGCCGGAACCTACTCCCTCGCCCGCCTGCGGGCCCGTGTCGAGAACGAACGACGCCGACTCGGCATCGCCGCGCATCCGACCCTCGGCGCACCGGACCCGGTCCGCTACGAGAACCGGCGGCGACCGGTCGCGGGCATCGACGAGATCGTCGCGCAGGTCGAGGAGGCCACCGCGGTTCGGATGCTGCTCGCCACCGGGGCCCGTGAGAACATCGAGACGGCGTGCGCGTGGACGCAGGAGTGGACCGACCGGCTCGCGGGCACCGGCCGCAACCGCGCCCACCTGCTGGCCGAGCGTCTCCGGGTGGCGTGCCTCGCCGCGGCGGGCCGCGAGGACGAGGCGAAGCAGGCACTGGCGTCCATCGCCTCGATCTGCGCGGCGCGCGGACTCCACCGGGTACTTCCCGACGGCGGGCCCCTCGTCGTCGCCCTGGTCGCGGATCTGCGGGCCGATCAACTGGCCGGCGACTGGCCCTCGGACCGGCCGACGGTCCCCTCCGATTTCCTGGAGGAGCTGCAGAACTCGACGTCTCCGTACACCATGTGACCGGCGGTCAGGGCGGGGTGGGCGCCTCCTCCCGAATCAGTCCGGCGGCGCGCAGGTCCTGCCAGAATTCGGCCGGGATCGGGTGTTCGAGCCAGGCCGCATTCTGCCGCAACTGGTCGCAGTTCCTGGCGCCCAGCAGAAGTTCCCGCACCGCGGGATGCGCGGCCGCGAACTGAATCGATGCCGCCGCCAACGGAACCTCGTGACGCGCGCAGAACTTCTCGATGTCGCGAACCCGGCCCAAAACCTCTTCCGACGCCGGCTGGTAATTGAACTTCGCGCCGGGCACCGCGCCGGTGGCCAGGACGCCCGAGTTGAACACGCCGCCGAGCACGATCGCGACGTCGCGCTCCGCCGCGAGCGGCAGCAGGTCCGTCACCGGATCCTGTTCGAGCAGTGTGTATCTGCCCGCGAGCAGGACGCAGTCGAGGTCGACATGTTCGAGGGCGTCGACGCAGACGTCGGCCTCGTTGACCCCGACACCGATCGCCCGGACCACGCCCTCGTCCCGCAACCGGATCAGCGCGGGAAACGCACCCGCGAGCGCCTCCGCGAACCGCGCGGGCTGGGCGTCGCCGTGCGTGTACCGGTCGACGTCGTGCACGTAGAGGACGTCGAACCTGTCCTGGCACATGCGCTGCAGGCTGTCCTCCACCTGCCGCAGCACCGCGTCGTACGAGTAGTCGAAGTCGGCCCGGAACGGTGGTGTGTCCACCCAGATCCCGGTGTCGAACGACCGCACACCCATGTTCCACGCCTCGGCGATCTGCGCCTGGGCGTCCGTCTCGGGGATCGGCCGGAAGATGTTGCCGATGGGCGCACCGCCGTAGCCGAGGAGGGTGACGTCGAAGCCGGCGCGCCCGAATGTCCGGCTGTCGTTCCCCTTCACGGTGTCTCGCCTCCGTCGCGCCAGTCCTTACTTCTCACCCCAGCTGCGGCGGTAGACGACGGGCAACTCCGCATCGGCGGACGGGGCGACGCCCGGCCGGAGCACGACGAGGTGCCCCGGACCTCCGTGGGAGAGATTCTCAATCGACGGGAGTGCGAGTTCGACGGCTTCCCTGGCGATGGCCTCGGTCACTCCGGAAAAAGTGGTCATCCGGTCATCCTTCCCCACGGATCAGATCGATCGCTTTCTCGGCGATCATCACCGTGGGAGCCTGCGTGTTGGAACTGACGATCCGCGGCATGACGGACGAGTCGACCACCCGCAGACCCTCGATTCCCCTCACCTTCAGTTCCGGTGAGACCACGGCGTCGTCGCCGACGCCCATCGCGCACGTGCCGACCGGGTGGTATGAGGTACGACCGTATGCGCGAACGAACTTCACGTAGTCGTCCTTGGTGTTCACCGACAGGCCGCCTGCCAGGTGCTCCGCCTTGATGTGGCGGGCCATCGACGACTGCGCCGTGATCTCCCGGCTCTGCCGCAGCCCCTCGATGCTCGACTCGAGGTCGAAGTCGGTGGCGAGGAAGTTCGGGTCGATCAGCGGCTGGGCGGTGGGGTCGTTCGACCTGATCTTCACCGAACCGCGGCTCTCCGGCCGCAGCGCGTACGAGTTCAGGGTGCAGCCGTATCCCGGACGGACTGCCGCGACACCGGCCTCGACGCCGGCGGCGGGCAGGAAGTGGAACTGCAGGTCCGGGATCGACTCCGCCGCGTGCCCGAAACTGAACCCGCCCGCCTCGACGACGGTCGACGCCAACGGGCCCCGCCGGAAGGCCGCGTACTCGAGACCCGCCTTGGCCGTGGCCGGACGGATCAGGTTCAGGCGGTCGAGGCTCTGGTATTCGCGGAGTTCGTAGATGACGTCGAGGTCGCAGTGATCGTGCAGGTTCCGGCCGACACCCGGAAGGGCATGGTTCACACCGACGTTCGCGTCCCTGAGGTCGTCGGGGTGGCCGATTCCCGACAGCTGCAGGATCTTGGGTGATCCGAACGCGCCCGCGGCGACGAGCACCTCACGCGACGCGCGGAACGTCTCCACACCGTGCGGGGTGAGCACCTCGATCCCCGTGGCGCGTCCGCCGTCGAGCAGAACCCGCGACACGGTGACGTTCTCCCGGACCGTCAGGTTGGGCCGCTTCCTGGCGGGTGCGAGATACGCGACCGCGGCGCTGCACCGGCGGGCGTTCTTCGTGGTCGTCTGGTAGAGGCCGACACCGTGCTGGTGATCGCCGTTGAAGTCGCCGTTGAACGGCAACCCGAATTCCTGCCCCGCCTGGACGAACGACTTCGACAGCGGATGGGGGTTCACGGGATCGGAGACCCCGAGCGGGCCGTCGGTCCCGTGGTACGGCGCCGACAGCCGTTCGTTGTCCTCGGACCGGAGGAAATATTTCTGGATCTCGTCGAACGACCATCCGGCGCAACCGTATTTGAGCGCCCATTCGTCGTAGTCCTCGTGCGCGCCGCGGGTGAACACCTGCGCGTTGATCGAGCCGCCGCCGCCGATGACCTTGCCCTGAGCGAGCGGGATGACGCGCCCGTTGCAATGCTCCTGCGGGACGCTCGAGAATCCCCAGTCGTATTTGCTCGAGGTGAGTTTCGCGAACCCCGCGGGGACGTGGATGAATGGGTGCCGGTCGTTGCCGCCGGCCTCGAGCAGGAGAACCCGGACCGTCGGGTCCTCGGTCAGCCGTCCGGCCAGTACACACCCCGCGGTGCCGCCGCCTGCGATGACGTAGTCGTACGTGCCGGCACTCATCGGTTGCCTCCGGTCCAGTTCGGGAACACGCGGGTGCGTGGTCCGGTGCGGATCTGAATGCTCTTGACGTCGGTGAACTCGTCGAATCCGGCCTGCCCCATCTCGCGGCCGAACCCGCTCTGCTTCATGCCGCCCGCGGGCAGTTGCGGGGCGCCGTCGATGGTGGTGTTCACCCACACGCGGCCGCTGCGCATCTCCTTCGCCACCCGCAGCGCCTTGTCGATGTTCTTGGTCCAGATCGACCCGGCGAGTCCGTATTCCGTGGCGTTGGCGAGCCGGATGGCGTCGTCGACGTCGCTGAACCGGGTGACGGTGAGGACGGGACCGAAGATCTCCTCCTGGAAGGCGGCGGACTCTTCGGCCACGCCGTCGAGGATGGTGGGGGCGACGAAATGCCCTCTCCCCCAGTTCTCTCCGTCCAGCCGGGTGCCGCCGGTGAGGACGGTCGCGCCGTCCCGCCGCGCCGCGTCGATGTGCCCGAGCACCTTCTCGAGGTGGCCGGCGTCGATCATCGGGCCCAGCTCGCTCCCCTCGTCGAGCGGCCCGCCGACCGTGATGCGGGCCGCGGCCTCGACGAGTCGCGCGACGAACGCGTCTGCGATCGAGTCCTGGACCAGGAGCCGGGCCCCCGACACGCAGCACTCACCCTGGTTGAAGAACACACCGAACAGGACGCCGTCGAGTGCGTCGCCCAGGTCGGCGTCGTCGAACACGACGCTGGCCGCCTTGCCGCCCAGTTCCATCGACAGCCGCTTGACGCTGCCGGCCGAGGCCTCGACAATCCGTTTGCCGGTGGCCGTGCTCCCGGTGAACGACAGGATGTCGACCAGGCGGCTCTCGGCGAGCGGAGCACCGACCTCGGTGCCCGCCCCGGTCACCACGTTCACCACCCCGTCGGGGACCCCGGCCTCGGCGAGCAACCGGGCCAGCTCGACGGCGGTGCCGGACGTGAACTCGGACGGCTTGACCACCGCCGTGCAGCCCGCGCCCAGCGCGAACGGCAGCTTCTGCGCGAGCAGGAGCAGCGGGAAGTTCCACGGGATGATCATGCCGACCACACCGGCGGGTTCGCGGACCACCATCGCGGTGCAGTTTTCGCCGAGCGCGGTGTGCGCCTCGCCGTGCATCGTCATGGCCAGCGCCGCGGCGTACTCGAACAGTTCGATGCTCGCCCCGACGTCGCCGCGGGCCAGGGTGATCGGCTTGCCGGACTCCTCGGCGTCGATCCGGGCGAGGCGTTCCTCGTCCCGGCGCATCAGCCCTGCACAGCGCAGCAGTGCCCGGCCGCGGTCCATCGCCGTCCAGCGCGGCCACGCGCCGTCGTCGAAGGACTCCCGCGCGACCGCGACCGCGTGGACGGCGTCGGCGCGGGTGCCCGCGGTGAACGTGGCGACCACGCGGCCGTCGGCCGGGCCCACCCGTTCGATGATGTTCCCGGACGGGGGCACGCTGCGCCCGCCGATGAAATGTCCGTAGCTTCGGATCTGTGTTGCTTCGACTGTCGACATCTTTGGCAGTTCCTCGTCAGTGTTCGTGGATCAGGACACCACGCAGGTTGAGGCCCGCGTGCATGTCCACGTATGCGTCGTTCACCTGGTCCAGCGTGTAGCGCCGGGTGATCAGTTCGTCGAGTTTCAGTCGCCCCGACTTGTAGTAGTCCAGCAGCGCCGGGATGTCCCGCGTGGGGTTGCAGTTGCCGAACAGGACCCCGCGCAGATGCTTCGCGTAGACCACCAGTTCGAGCGGGCTGATCGGGATCCCGGGTGTGTTCTGGCCGATCGACACGACCGCGACGGTTCCCTCCTTGCGGACGGCGCCGAACGCGTCGGCGATCAATTGCCCGTCCACCACCCCGACCGTGACGACGGCGCTGTCGGCGCCCTGACCGTTGGTCACCGAGCGGACGAACGGCATCGCCTCGTCGATCGACGCGTACGCGTGGGTGGCCCCGAGTTCGAGGGCGCGTTCGCGTTTGAACGCGACCGGGTCGACGGCCACGACGTGTGCGGCACCGGCGTGGTGGGCGCCCTGCACGGCGTTGATCCCCACACCGCCGACACCGACGATCAGGGCGGTGTCCCGCGGGCGGACGCCCGCGCCGTTCACGGCGGAGCCCCAGCCGGTCGCGACCCCGCACGACACCAGGCAGGCCACGTCGAAGGGGATGTCCGCGTCGATCTTCACGGCCTGCGCCTGGGACGTGACAAGGTAGTTCGCGAACGTGCCGAGGCGTTGCATCGCGCCGATCGGCCGCCCCGACTGCGTGGCGAACCGCGCCGTTCCGTCGAGCATGAAACCAGCCTCCATACCGGCCCCCGTATCGCAGATATATTGCATCCCCTGCGCGCACCAGGCGCAAGTTCCGCAGGCGGGGAGGTAGGCGGTGGCGACGTGATCGCCGACGGCGAGCCGGGTCACCCCGGGACCGACGGCGTCGATCACCCCGGCACCCTCGTGACCGCCGACCAGCGGCAGCGTGTTGGGGATGTCGCCGGTGACGAGGTGATCGTCGGAGTGGCACAACCCGGACGCCATCACCTTGATCCGCACCTCCCCGGGACCGGGCTCGGCGAGGACGAGATCGTCGACCTCCCATTTACCGCCCACTTCGTGAATCACCGCACCGCGTGCCGTCGTACTCATCGTTCTCCTTCGAATCTCACACTGACACAGAGTCTTATTTGATGATCGAGAGCCGGCTGCGGTCGAGCGTCACGGCGACCGCGACGATGACGACCACGCCGTACACGATCTGCTGGAAGCTGGGGTCGATGCCGGCAACCGAGCCACCCACCCGGAGGACGGTGACCACCAGTGCGCCGACGAGCACCCGCCACGCGCCGCCGATTCCACCGGTGATGGCGCAACCGCCGACCAGCACGGCCGCGATCGCGGGGAGCAGCAGCGAATCCGCGAGTTGCGGCGCGGCGCTCTGCTGCTGGGCCGACAGCACGATGCCCGCGGCTCCCGCGAAGAAGCCGGACAGGGCGAAGGCTCCGACCCGGACGCCCCGGGTCCGGACGCCGCTCATCATCGCCGCGATCTCCCCCAGCCCGACGAGGTGGAAGACGTTGCCCCGCGGCGAGAACCGCATCGCGCAGAACACCGCGGCCACCGCGGCCACGCCCGCCCACACCGCCATCGGCAGTCCGAGCACCGTCCACGAACTGAGCCAGAAGATCGCGTCGTACCCTTCGCTGATGTAGATGGTGGTCGACCCCGAGGCGACGAGCGCGACCGCACCCCAGAATCCCAGGGCGCCGAGCGAGACGACGAACGACGGGACCTGCCCGAACACGATCAGCAGACCGGTCAGCGCACCGATCAGGGTGAGCGCCACCAGGGTGACGACGACGGCGAGCGGGCCGAGCGAACCGATCGCCGTCGCCAGGATCACCGTGGCGAGCGACGCGAGCGCCGCCACCGACAGGTCGATGCCGCCGGTGAGGATGACGAACATCTGGCCCAGCCCGAGCAGCAGGATCGGGACCGCCTGCGCCGAGACCACCGCGAGGGCATTCATCGACAGGAAGTTCGGTTCGGCGAGCGCGACGAGGAGCACGAGCGCGACCAGCACGACCGACGGTCCCGCCAGGCGCAACCGGTCCCGCGTCGTCCGGGACACCGCGGCGGCCGCACCCCCGGGTGCGCGCGTCTCGGCGGAAGTCCTTTCGGTGGAAGTTCTTGTTGCCACGGCGATCACATCATCTTCTCGAGGAGTTGGAGTTTGCTGGGCGGGTTTCCGGGCGGCGAGTCGAACTCGGCGGTGATCTCGCCGTCGCGCATCACGATCACGCGGTGGCCGAGGCCGATCGCCTCGTCCAGGGTGTCGGCGAGCACCAGGATCGCGACTCCCCGCTCGGACAGGTCGCGGAACAGGGCGTACAGGTCTTCCTTCGCGCCGATGTCGAGACCGCGGGTGGGGTGGTCGAGCACCAGGACCTTCAGTCCGTCGCCCAGGATCCACTTGGCGACCACGGCCTTCTGCTGGTTGCCGCCCGACAGTCGCGCGATGTCGGCGTCGGGGTCGGCGGGCCGGATGCCGAGTTTCTCGATCCAGGTGCGCGCGGTCGCCTGCACCCGGGCGCCGGAGGAGATCCGGCCGCCGCCCGCCTTCACCGGGTGCACCGTCGCGATGTTCTGCGCGACGGTCGCGCCGGCGATCATGCCCTCGACGCGACGCTCGGCGGGAACGTACGCGACACCGGACCGCACGGCGTCCGCGGGTGATCGGGGCGCCGAACGCTGCCCGTCGATCTCGACGGTTCCGGAGTCGACGGGGACGGCGCCGAACACGGCGCGGGCCACCTCCTCGCGGCCGGAGTCGACCACCCCCACCACCGACACGATCTCGCCGGCGTGGACGTCGAGCGAGACGCCCGTCGCCTTGCCGCCGCACGTGAGGTTGCGGACCGACAGCGTCGGTGTGCCGGTCCTGGGGACGGCGCGTTTGCGTTCCGACGAGTAGATCTCCTCGGCGGCGCCCTTCCCGATCATCAGCTGGTACAGCTCGGATTCTGTTGCCGCCGCGGCGATCCGCTCGCCGACGACCTTGCCGTCGCGTAGCACGTACACGCGGTCGGAGAAGCGGAGGACCTCGTCGAGACGGTGGGAGACGAAGATGACGGAACCGCGTTCCTTGAGGGCGGTGACCCGGCGGTGGAGCACCTCGACGTCCTCGGGTTCGAGGACGGATGTCGGCTCGTCGAGGATGAGGAGCGGCGGGTGTTCGGACTGCCTGGACGCGACGGCGCGCGCCACCTCCACCATCTGGCGCTGCGCGAAACCGAGCGTTTCGGTGAGCGCACCCGGGTCGACGGTCGACTCGACCACGGACAGCATGTCCTGGGCGCGGGCGCGGATCCGGCGCCGGCGGAGGAATCCGGCACGGGCGGTGTCGCCCTCGTGCCCGAGGACGAGGTTCTGGCCGACGGTGAGGTTCGGCAGCAGCGACTGCTCCTGATGCACCACCCCGATCCCGTGGCCGGCGGCGTCGGCCGGGCTCGAGAAGCTCACCTCGCGCCCGCCGAGGACCATCCGGCCGCCGTCCTGGCGGTGCACTCCCGCGAGGATCTTGAGCAGTGTCGACTTGCCGGCGCCGTTCTCGCCGATCAGTCCCACCACCTCGTTCGGAGCGATGGACAGGTTCACGTCGTCGAGGACGGTGTTGGGTCCGAATTTCTTCGTGACGTTGCGGAGTTCCAGGAGAGATGTCATTTCACGACCCTCAATCGACTGCGGGCGGGCCATCCGGTCGCGATCACCGCGACCACGATGATGAGTCCCTGCGCGCCCTGCTGGATGTACGGGCTGGCGCCCGAGAGGAGAAGCCCGTTGCCGAGGACCACGAGGAGCAGCACACCCACCAGGGAGTGCAGGGGTCCACCGCGACCGCCGGACAGCAGGGTGCCGCCGACGACCACCGCGGACAGGGTGAGGAACAGGCTTCCCGATCCGACGCTCACGTCGCCGACACCGAGCCGGATGGTGGCCAGCACTCCCCCGAGCCCGGACAGCAGTCCGGCCACGGCGAACAGGATGATCTTGGTGCGCCCGACCGGGACACCCGCCAGGCGGCTGGTCGACTCGTCGCCGCCGATCGCGTAGGTGTGCATGCCGAGCCGGGTTCCCTTGCACAGCAACACTGTCACGGCCACGGCGGCGAGCGCGAACACCACGACGACGGGCAGTCCGAGCCAGTGGCCACCCGCCCAGGCGGCGAGCGCCGGGTCGGCGAGTTGGGGGGTGGTGGTGCCGAAGAGCACGGTGGCGACACCGAGCCCGACGAACCAGGTTCCCAGTGTGACGAGGAAGGACGGCACCCTGGCGACGACGTGCAGCACCCCGTTGGCCACCCCGAAGAGCAGTCCGACACCCAGCGCGATCAGGACCGCGAGGAGGCCGAGGTCGTTGCCGTTGACGCTGTTCGCCGCGAGCAGGACGAACGTCAGCCCGCTCGCCGCCATCACACCCTCGATCGACAGGTCCACGCCGCCCACCAGGACCACCAGTGTGGCGCCCATCGCGAGGACCACGGGAATCGCGGCCTGCTCCACGATCGCCATCGCATTGCTCGCCGTCGCGAACCCGGGCGCCAGTGCGGCGAAGACAGCGCACAGTCCGAGCAGGGCGGTGAGCGGGCCTGCGGTGGAGAGCAACCGTCGCACGCGGGGTCTGGTGGTGCGCGCGGTCGGGCGAGTTTCGGTGGGAGTCGTCACCTCCCCCGTCATTTCGGTCGTCGACATCGTCACTCCTTCGGAAGATTGTGTGGTTCGTGAATGGTGAGGGGGTTACCGGGCCACTGGGCCCGTGATGCGGGAGAAGGGATCCTGCACGGACCGTACGATCTCCTCGTCACTCGGCACGGTGCGGAACCGGTCGACGTTGCTCGCGGTGATCAGCGACTGGTCGACATAGAATTCGCGGTTCTCGCGGGGCAGCGACGCGACGTCGATTTCCCCTGTCATGGCCTGGTAGCAGATGGCGAGGCCCATCGCGCCGTTGAAATAGGGGTCGGTCGTGTACGTGGAGAGCAACTCGCCGTCGGCGATGGCGCCCAGCCCTTCCGGGGTGGCGTCCGCGGCGCTGGCGATCTTGATCTCGCCCGCCCGGCCTGCTTCACGCACGGCCTGCAGGGCGCCGAGGGCCATGGAATCGGTTGCGGCCCAAATGCCGTTCACCTGGTCGCCGTATTTGTTGAGCAGGGTCTGCGTGGTGGTGTACGCCTTGTTGCGGTCGAAGTCGGCGGGCTGGTCGTCGAGCAGGGTGACGCCGGACTGTCCGTCCATGGCCTGCCGGAAGCCCTGGAATCGGGTCTGGCTGATCTCGTTGGCGAGCAACCCCTGCAGCGCGATCACACCGCCGGTGCCGCCGAGCGAATCGACGAGCGCCTTCCCCGTGTCGGCGCCCTGCTGGACCCCGTCGTAGGCGACGTAGGACGCCCACCCGTTCCCGACGTCCCAGGGGTGCAGGTCCGAGGGCTTGCTCCACTGGGTGACCGCGCACCCGCCGCTGTTCTGCACGGCGCGCACGATCGCCGGGGTGTCGGCGCTCGTGTTCGGATTGATGTTGAGCAGGACGGTCTTTCCCGCGGCGAGCACGGATTGCAGCTGCGACAGCGCGTTCTGCGAGTCGCCGCCGTAGACGATCACCTTCAGTTCGATCCCCAGCGATTCGGCGTAGGCGCGGCTGCCCTGCACCCACGCGGCCTCGTACGGGTTGGTCAGCGACCGGACCTCGGAGACCATCACCATGTCGCCGCGATCGACGGCGGCGCCGTCCCGCTCCGTCCGTTCCGATCCCGTCGAGCAGGCGACGGCGGAACTCGCCATGACGGAGATCGCCGCGGCAACGCCGACGGCGCGGACGGCCGCCCTGACCGATCGTTTCGCCGGTGTCATCGTTCGTCCGAGCCGGTGCCCGCAGCACCCTTGAGCACTGCCCGGCTGATGATGAGCCGCTGCATTTCGCTGGTGCCTTCGTATATCTTCGTGATGCGGGCGTCGCGGTAGAGGCGCTCCACCTCGTACCCGCGGATGAAGCCGTTGCCGCCGAACACCTGCACGGCGGCGTCGGCGTGGCGCACGCATCCCTCGGACGCGTACAGCTTGGCCATCGAGCAGAGCGTCTCGGCGTCCGCCGCGCCGGTGTCGAGGGCCCGCGCCGCCTCGACCGACAGCGCGGTGCCGGCCCGCAGTTCGGTGGCGACGGTGGCGAGGGAGAACGAGATGCCCTGGTTCGCGGAGATCGGCTTGCCGAACTGGCTGCGGTCGAGGGACTGCCGGGTGGCGGCGTCCAGCGCGGCGCGGCTGATGCCGAGGCTCAGCCCCGAGATCCCGAGACGGCCCTTGGCCAGCACCTTCATCATGTAACCGAACGCTTGGCCCTCCTCGCCGAGGAGCGCGCCGGGCAACAGCCGGACGGAGTCGAACACCAGACCGCCGACCTGGGACGCCCGCTGACCCATCTTGTGTTCGTGGTAGGCGCGGCTGACCCCGGGCTGGTCGACGTCCACCAGGAACACCGAGATGCCGCCGCGCTTCCCCAGTTCGGGCTCGGTGACGGCGAGGACGACCGCGAAGTCCGCGACCGGGGCGTTGTGGATGTAGATCTTCTCTCCGCTGAGCACCCAACCGTCGCCGCTGCGCACCGCCCGCGTGGTGATCGACCCGAGGTCGGATCCGGACCCCGGCTCGGTGAGCGCGTAGGCGCAGCGCTTCTCGGCGGAGAGCATCGGGCGCAGGTACTGCTCCTGCTGCTCGGGGGTGCCGTAGTTGCCGAGCAGGCTGCCGAGGATCTCGACTAGTCCGCACTGGTCGGCCACCGACGCATACCCGTAGGACAGCGACTCCATGACGAACAGGTAGTCGAGGGCGGTGCCGCCGAATCCGCCGAACTTCTCGGGCACGGTGATGCCGAAGAGCCCGATCTTGCCCATCTCGGCGTAGATCTCTTCGGGGAATCGTTCGGTCTCGTCCAGTTCGCCGGCGACCGGCCGGATCCGTTCGTCGACGAACTCCGCGACGAGCTTGCGTTCGTCGGTTCCGAGTACGGACGACGGAATGACACTGTTTCCGGTTGGCATGTAATTGTCTCCTCAGATGTGTACGGCGACGGGGGCGAACAGCCCCGCGTCCATCAGGCGTGGGTTCTTGATGATCGGACGGAATCCCATGTGCGGCAGAATGTCCCGATCGATGTCGATACCGGGAGCGATCTCGGCGAGTTCGAGGCCGTCCCGGGTGAGCACGAAGACGGCACGTTCGGTGACGTACACCGCCTCGCGTCCCTCGCGGACGGCGAGGGCGCCGGAGTAGGTGACCTGGTCGACGCGGTCGACGAACTTCGGCACCGATCCTTCCCGCCGGATCACCAGTTCTCCCCCGACGATCTCGACGTCCAGTCCGCGGGCGGTGAAGGTTCCGCAGAACACGGCGCGCGGCGAGTTCTGGGAGATGTCGATGAACCCGCCCGGTCCGACGATGCCGCCGCCGATCTTGCTGACGTTGACGGCCCCGGTGACATCGACCTCGGCCATGCCCAGGCAGCTGACGTCGAGCATGCCGCCCGAGAACAGGTCGAACTGGGTGGTCGACGAGTGCACGACCTTCGGTCCGCGCGCGGCCCCGAACAGATCGCCGGAGACGGGGATGCCGTCGATCAGCCCCTGCTCGATGGCGAGTGTGACGTCGTCCAGGCGGTCCTGTTCGGCGAGCGCGTCCACGACCAGGGCGGACACCCCGAAGCCGACGTTCAGGACGTCGCCGTCCCGGACCTCGGCGGCGGCCCGCCGGGCGATCAGCATGCGGATCGGATCGTGGTTCGTGGCGCCGAAGCCGGCGTTCGCCGCGTCGCCGGACAGTTCCGGGTCGAATTCTCCCGCGTACGTCTGCCACTGGGCCGGCGCGTGGACGACGTCGTCCACCAGGACCGCCGGGATGTGCACGAGCCGCGGGTCGATCGGCCGGTCGAGCAGATTCTTCACCTGGACGATGACCCGGCCGCCGCAGGCCTTCGCCGCCTGGGCGACGGCCAGCGCGTCGAGCTGCGCGGCCTCCCCCGAGCACGTGACGTTGCCGGACGGGTCGATGGAATCGCCGCGGACGATGGCCACGTCGACGGGAAACGGCTTGTAGCGCAGGTACTCACGACCGTCGAGCGTGAGGAGTTCGACGAGATCCTCGGTGGCGGACGGGGTGAACTTGCCGCCACCGTGCCGCGGGTCGACGAACGTGTCGAGGCCGGTGGCGGTGACGAGTCCCGGCCGGCGCGCGCCGATCTCCCGCAGCAGTTGGCTGATCGCGCCGCCGGGCCACGCGTACGCCTCGATCTCGTCGTTGCGGACGAGTTCGATCATCGTGGGCGACCACGTCCAGTGCCCGCCGATGACCCGCTTGATCATGCCCTTGTGCGCGAGGTGGTTGGTTCCGCGGCGCACCCGGTCACCGATGCCGAGGGCGTGCACGATCGTGAGGTCCCTCGGCGATCCGGTCGCCAGAAAGCACTCTTCGAGCGCCTTCAGCACCGTGTCCGGTTCGAGGATTCCGCCGCCCGAACCGGTGAGGGCGATCGTCGATCCTGGCGCGATGCCGCTCACGGCTCGTGTCGCGGTGGTCGGTGTCCAGCGCCTCGCCGCGGCACCCGGTCCGGGATGTGTCATATCCGCTCCTGTAAATGCTTACATTTGGCCAATCGGTCCATGAACGCCATGTACCTCGGTTATTGACACACTATATTGTGAGCTGAGCAACATCAAGAAAGCGATTACACAATTTTTCCGAGACCTGTCCGGCTTCCGAAAGAGCACGATTCGCCGACGACTGTCCGTCGGCCTGCTTCACCGCACCGGCGCAGCACGGTGCGCCGGGGTGACATGGATGATCGACGGTTCGGCCGCCGATGCCGCCCGTACCGCCTAGGGAAGACCCCGGCTCAGCTCGGGACGGGACCCGTCGACTCGCGAATGACGACGTCCGCGGAGATCAGCGGCGGAGACGTGGTGGTCTCGTTGTTCAGGGCGGCGCGCATCAGCGACCACGCCTGGTCGCCCAGGTCGATCTTCGGGCTCACCACCGTGGTCAGGCGCGGCGCCAGGTGGCGCGCCATGTCGATGTCGTCGAAGCCGGTGACCGAAATGTCTTCGGGGACGCGGAGTCCGCGCTCACGCAGTTTCGAGATGACGCCGAGCGCGGTCAGGTCGTTGAAGCAGACGAGGGCGGTCGGCTCATGGGTGAGCGCCTCCTCCACGACGTCGTAACCACCCTCGATGGTCCCGTCGGACGGCACCGCCGTCGCCTCGATCCCGAGCACCTTCGCCATTTCGATGGCCCGCCACCGCTCGCGGTTCTGCCAGGCCAGGTCCGAGCCCTTGACGTAGACGATCCGGCGGTGGCCGAGCTTCGCGAGGTGACCGCACAGCTCCATCATCGGGGTGAAGTTGTCGACCGCGACCATGGGGAGATCGACCCCCAGTTCCACCCGGTTGACGAGCAGGACGGGAGTGGCCTGCCTGGCGAGTTCCTTCAGCCCGCTCGTCGGAATCCTCGACGAGAGCAGCACGAGGCCGTCGACCTGGCCGAGCAGGTCGAGCGCGGTGGCGAGTTCGTCGGCCGCGTCACCGGAGTAGTCGGCGACGAGCATGCGGTAGCCGTCGGCGGTGGCGCCGTGGTGCATCTGCTTCACGACGTCGAAGAAATACGCGTTGGCCAGGTCGGGCAGGATCACGCCCATGTTTCTCAGCGACCCGAGGACGAGTCCGCGGGCGGCGGTACTGGGCCGGTAGGACAGCTCCTCGGCGACCTTGTGGACCCGGGCCGCGAGGTCCGGGGTCACTGACGAGCTGCCGCTCATGACGCGGGAGACGGTGGCGATCGAGACGCCGGCGGCCTTCGCTACGGTGTTGATCGTGACGCGACGGCTCGCGGGCACTCGGGTCTGATCAGCCATCGCTGCCTCTACATCTCTCGTCGCCATTGCCACCGTCCACCCAGTACAGGGTGGAAACGCTTACAGCGTAGCGCGAAGGCGGCCCCGGATCACGCGGACGCTCACTCCCCGCGCAACAACGCGCGCGTTCCGAGCAGTTTCCGCGACGTCAGCAGCACCTTGACGTGCCTGCTGCCGTTCGATTCGAGCTCCTCGACCGCGCGGCCGAACTCGTCCAGCGGGAACGTCGCGGTGTGCAGCGGCGACGCGTCCACCTTCCCCGACTCGAGCAGTCCGGCCGCGTCGACGAAGTCCTGCCGCACGTAGTTCCGGCACGCCACGACGGACAGTTCGCGGGCGTAGAGCGCGCTGTAGTCGAGGGTCAGTTCGTGCCCGGGTTTCGCGGACGCGATCGCCACGTACCGGCCGCCCGGAGCGAGCACCCGCAGCGCCAGCCGAGCGGACTCCTGGGAGCACACCGTGTCGTAGACGAGGTCGACCGATTCGGTCCGGTCCCGGAGCCAGCCCTCGAGCGCGTCGCCCGAGTCCGTCGTGAAGTCGCTCATCCCGCACGCCAGGGCGGGCCGCTCCCGTTCGGTGTAGCGATCGACGCCGAACACCCGGACGCCCCGGCTCCGGGCCACCAGCGTGGTCGCTAGACCGATCGCCCCCGTCCCCACGACCAGTGCGGTGTCCCCTGCCGACACGCCCCCGCGGCCAACCACGTGCACACCGACGGCGAGCGGTTCGACGAGTGCCCCGAAACGGTCCAGCACCGCGTCGCTGACAGGCACGCACTGCGTCTCGGGGACGACGAACTCCTCACTGAAGCACCCGCGTGGATCCGACAATCCGAACACCCGGATGCTCGGGCAGTTGTTGATCCTGCCGTCGCGGCAGGCGCGGCACCGGCCGCACCCTGTGGTCGGGTAGACCATCACCGGTTGTCCGACGGTGAGACTCGTGCCCGGGCCCACACGGGACACCCGTCCGGCACACTCGTGACCCAGCACCGTGGGGTACGCGGCGACGGCGTTCCGGCCACGCAGGTGCGACAGGTCGCCGCCGCAGATCCCGGCCGAGTCGAGAGCGACGACCACCTCCCCCTCGCCGGGTTCCGCGACGTCACCGCGGTCGAGACGATAGTCGTTCGGACCGTCGACCCGAATACTCAAGACTGACATGCACTTTCCCTTTCCTCGGAGACGATCACCGGCGTCGTGCCGGCTGCGGCGGACCGGTAGGCGGCGTCGATCACCGACTGCACGCGCAACCCGGAGCGGGCGTCGGACAGCGGCGCCGCCCCGGCCGCCCAACTGGTGAAGACGTCTTCGTACAGCGACCGGAACCATGCCGTCATCGACAGCGGGTCGGGTCCGGACGCGTCGACGGACCCGTCGACGAGCGTGCGGGCACCGTCGCCGATCAGGACGAGCGAATCACCCACCAGCCGAAGCTGTCCCGCGTCGCCGAACAGGTGGATCGTCTCGGCGCCGCCCGGCCAGGCCGCCGTGCTCGCCGTCACCGACGCCGCATGCGTGCCCTGGTCGATCAGCAGGTGGATCGTGTCCTCGGCCTCGAGCCGCCCACGACTGGTGGCGGCCGCGGCGACGACACTGCGCGCCGGGCCGGTCAGCGACAGGTAGAGGTCGAGGGTGTGGATGGCCTGGGTGATCAGCACTCCGCCGCCGTCGCGGTCCCAGGTGCCGCGCCCGGCCGCGGCGTAGTAGGAGTCCGGCCGCCACAACGGAACGGTGACGGTGGCCGAGTGGAGGGTGCCGATCGCGCCGTCCGCGAGCAGTTGCCGGGCGCGGCCCGCCGCCTCCTTGTAGCGGTGTTGCAGCGTGACCGCGGACCGGACCCCGGTCCGTTCCGCCACGTCCACGATCGCCTGCGCATCGGACAGCGAGGCCGCCAGCGGTTTGTCGATCACCAGGTCCAGGCCGCGTTCGGCCAGCGCCGACGCGACCGCGAGGTGACTCGACGGCGGCGTGACCACCACGGCAGTGTCGGCGTCCAGGGCCGCTGCCGCGTCGAGACTCGGAAGGATTCGCGCCTCCGGTGCCAGTCGGTGGGCGGCGGCCGCCCTCTTCTCGTCGCGCGTCACCACACCGACCACGTCAGCGCCGACCGCCCGCAGGGCCGTGAGGTGCGCGGCGCTCGCGAGACCGGCCCCGACCACCACGACACGTCGGGTCACGACGCCGCCTCGGCGGGGGTGCCCGCACCCACGCTCCGGCCGAGGGTCTCGGGGAGCAGGGCGATGCCGATCAGACCCACCACGCTCAAGCCCATGAGGTAGCTCGCGACGAGCCAGGGTGCTCCGCCGGCGACGGCGACGAGGGCCGTGGCGACCAGCGGAATCGTGCCGCCGACCACCGCGGCGGGGATCTCCCGGGAGATCGCGATGCCGCTCCAGCGGATCTTGGTGGGGAACAGTTCGGAGAGCAGCGCGCCGCCCGGTCCGGACGTCGTGCCCTGGACGAGGCAGATGCCGAGGATCAGCGCCAGCCCGACCATCCACGGCGACCGGGTGTCCAGCATCATGAACATCGGGAACGGGAAGACGATCCCGAAGACCGCTCCGGCCAACAGGACCGGCTTGCGGCCGATCCGGTCGGCCAGGCGGCCGAATCCGAGGATGACGGGGATGGCGCAGAACTCGGCGACGATCAACCCGATCAGGGCCTGGGTGGAATCGACGCCGAGGGTCTTGGTCACGAACGACAGCGCGAAGACCTGCATGACGTAGGCCCACGGAATCACGAAGCTGAACAGGGCGAGCCCGCACAGGATCTGCCGCCAGTGGTTGCGGACCGCCTCGACGAGCGGCGCACGGTCGACCTCACCGTGCTGAGCAGCCTCCTCGAATACCGCCGTCTCGTTCACCTTCAGCCGCAGGTAGCCGGCAACGAGAACGATGACGGCGCTGGCCAGGAACGGAATACGCCAGCCCCAGGACAGGAAGAGGTCGTCGGGCATCAGCGTGAGCAACGCGAAGATCGCGGTGGCGCCGCCGGTCCCGACGTAGATCGCGGCCCCCGGATAGGCACTGGAGAGGGCCCGCCGGGAACTGTCGGTGGATTCGGTGACCATCGTGATCGCCCCGGCGAACTCGGCGCCCGCGCCTGCGCCCTGGAACAGGCGGAGGACGATCAGGAGGATCGGCGCCCAGACGCCGATCGCGTCGGCGGTGGGCAGAGCCCCGATCAGCGTCGTCGAGGCGCCCATCACGAGCAGGGTCATGAGGAGCATCGGCTTGCGGCCGATCCGGTCACCGAAGTGCGCGAACACCAGACCACCGATCGGGCGGGCACCGAGGCCGACGGCGAACGTCCCGAAGGCCGCCATCGTGCCGGCGAGGGATCCCGCCCCGGGGAAGTAGAGGGGCCCGAAGACGAGGGCGGCCGCGAGACCGTAGAGCGTGAAGTCGTACCACTCGATCACGGTTCCCGCCGCGCTCGCCTTGATCACCCGGCGGCGTTGCTGCCCCGCCGACCCGTGCGGCACCGCGGTCGACCGCTCGGTGCCGAGTTCGGTCATGCCCATCGAGAACTCCTGACTGTTAAGGGGAACTGCCGGAACCCGACCACTATGACCCACGTCACCGAATTTGTAAACGCTTTCTCAGTTACGCACCGGGATTCCCGTTCACACAGTTCACAGCTATATGCTCGACGAATCTGGACCGGAACCCGTCAGATATCGCTTTCTTCACTAGCGGTAGACGGGGTCGCCCCCACGGTCAGACGGAACCCATGTCCGCCGACAGCCAGCGCTCGGGGCGGAGGTAGATGGCGACCTGTTCGCCGAGTTCGGCCCTGGCGAAGTCGAGATAGCCGTCGACCTTGTCCGGCGCGAGATAGCGCTCGGTGATCTCCCGCAACTGGGCGTCGGTTCCCGGGACCGTTCGCGTCACCGCGCCTTCGACGGAGACGTACCGGACGGTGGGGTCGACTCGCTCGACCATCATCGTGAATCGCCCGGCCGCCTCGATCAGGCGTGCCTTCTCCGAACCGGCGCCGGTCAGTACCCACAGCTCACCCCCCGGGGCGTACTGATACCAGATCGGGACCATCAGAGGTCCGCGGCTCTCACCAGCGGAGACCGACAGCGCCGCAATGTGCGGCTCGGACAGGAACTGTTCGCGCTCGGACACAGACAATGACATGACCTCGACGGTAGAAGTCCCCGCCGACACATTCCGGAGGTCCGCGGCGGCGCGCGGGCCGATCGAATGGAACCTGACGGTCCGAAACGGTTAGATGGGACCTGAGGTTCCGGACAGTGCAGCGTCGTACGTCGGAGTGAACGGAGACACAGATGCCAGGCCCAGTCGCGAGATTGGCACCCCAAGCAGTCCTCACTCCGCCCAGCCCTGCCTCCCTGTTCCTGGTGGTGGTCGCCGGACCCTCCGACGAAGACCGCGCGACGGTGTGCGACGTGATCTCCGGCATCGACGGACCGCTCAAGGCCGTGGGATTCCGGGAACTCGCCGGCTCCCTGTCCTGCGTGGTCGGTGTCGGCTCGGAGTTCTGGGACCGCGTGAGCGCGTCGTCGAAGCCGGCTCATCTGCACCCGTTCGTCCCGCTGTCCGGACCGGCCCACAACGCGCCGTCCACACCCGGCGACGTCCTGTTCCACATCAAGGCCGCCCGCAAGGACCTGTGCTTCGAACTGGGCCGCCAGATCGTCTCCGCGCTGGGGTCCGCCGCCACCGTCGTCGACGAGGTGCACGGCTTCCGCTACTTCGATTCCCGCGACCTCCTCGGATTCGTCGACGGCACCGAGAATCCCACCGATGACGACGCGTCCGACGCGGCGCTGATCGGCGACGAGGACCCCGACTTCCGGGGCGGCAGTTACGTGATCGTGCAGAAGTACCTGCACGACATGGGTGGGTGGAGCACGCTGAGCACCGAGGAACAGGAACGGGTCATCGGGCGCACCAAGCTCGACAACATCGAACTCGACGACGACGTCCAGCCGAGCAATTCGCACGTCACCCTCAACAGCATCGTCGACGACGACGGCGTCGAGCACGAGATCCTGCGGGACAACATGGCATTCGGCAGCCTCGGCGAGGCCGAGTACGGCACCTACTTCATCGGGTACGCGAAGGATCCCGCCGTCACCGAGTTGATGTTGCGGAGAATGTTTCTCGGCGAGCCGCCCGGAAACTACGACCGCATCCTCGACTTCTCCACGGCGGCCACCGGCACGTTGTTCTTCGTGCCGAGCCGGGACGTGCTCGAATCGCTCGGCGACGCACCGGCCGTCGCGGAGCCGGCGCCCGAAGACCCGGTCGAGCCCGCCGCGGCCGACCCGTACGAACTGTCCCTGAAAATCGGTGGTCTCAAAGGAGTATCGCAATGAGTGATTCGAGCAATCTGCACCGCAACCTGGCACCCGTCACCGAGGCGGCCTGGCAGCAGATCGGCGAAGAGGCCACCCGCACGTTCAAGCGCCACGTCGCGGGCAGGCGCGTGGTCGACGTCGCGGGACCGTTCGGATACTCCTACTCGGCCCACAACCTCGGCCGGGTCAACCCGATCAAGACTTCCGACAGCAGGATCCGCGCCCAGCAGCGGCAGGTCGACCCGCTCGTCGAACTCCGGTTCCCGTTCACCCTGAGCCGCGCCGAGGTCGACGACGTCGCCCGCGGTTCCCTCGACTCCGACTGGCAGCCCGTCAAGGACGCCGCGAAGGCCGTCGCGTTCGCGGAGGACCAGTCGATCTTCCAGGGATTCGACGAGGCGGGCATCCGCGGACTCGGACCGTCCAGCGACAATCCGATTCTCAGTCTGCCGGAGGATCCGCTGCTGATCCCCGACGCCGTCGCCTCCGCGCTGTCGGCGCTGCGACTCGCCGGAGTCGAGGGACCGTATTCGGTGGTGCTGGACGCCGACGCGTACACCGCGGTCAGCGAGACCCGCGACGAGGGACACCCGGTGTTCCACCACCTGCGCGACCTGGTCACCGGCGACATCATCTGGGCACCGGCCATCAGCGGTGGATACGTGCTGTCCACGCGCGGCGGCGACAACCAGTTGACCCTCGGCACGGACCTGTCGATCGGCTACGACAGCCACACCGCCGACGAAGTCACGCTCTACCTCGAGGAGACGTTCACGTTCGCCTCGCTCACCGCGGAGGCGGCAGTCGTCCTCGCACGCTGACGCACACCGGGGCCGTCAGCCACCGAACAGCAGGTACAGCCCACCGAACGTGTAGGTGACCATGGTGAGCAGCAGTGCCAGCTGCCCGGTCAGCTGATGGCCCCGCGGCAGGAGCCGCACCGATTTGTCGTGTGCCGCAATCACTCCCAGCACGTGTCCGGCGAGGACGAACAGCACCTTGATCGACGCCGAGGCGGCCGGGTGCTCGGACAGCACGTACCAGACCTCGGCGTCGCCGAGCCCCAGCGGGTTCCATCCCCGACCCATCGGGTCGGCCAGCAGGATCACCGTCGCCTGCCCCTTCTCCACCAGATACGTCAGATAGTGCGCGAAGACGTAGCCGATGATGATCGGGATCAGCGAATGCGACAGCTGTCCCGGGAGAGCGGCGCGCTGCTCGGGCCGCAGTCCCCCGGCCGACCGCGAGGCCACCCAGAACGACACCCCGACGAAGCCGACGAATACCAGGACCCCGGCCGTGCGCGCGAGGGTGGCGCCGATCGGGGAACCGATCCCGTCCACCAGACGAGACCACCAGGGGAACGCAGAGAAGCTGTCGAAGGCCGTGGACCCCAGCAGGGTTGCCATCAACGCGACCGAGCCGGCGCGGACGGGCATCGACCCCAGGTGGTCCAGCGGGTTGCGCAGGACGATCCGTCCGCTCGGCCGGTCGCGGCTCAGCGGAGACAGCCGCGACGCCAGCGTGCTGTACACCTCGAACGGATCGCCCCGCTCGCACCAGCGCTCGCCGCACAGAAACGCCCCGGCCGTCGTGACCACGACATACACGAGCAGCCACGTCCGCACCGCGGCCACGGAACCCGGGTCGCCGGAGGCCAGTTCCAGCCAGACGAAGGCGAACAGTCCCGCGACCGCGGGCCAATAGCCCCACGAGTTGCGGTACCGCGCATCGTTTTCCGCCGGCGAGTGGCCGATCGCCGCGCACACCGACCGGTGCACGGTGCGGACCGGGGAGAGCACCCGCCAGACCGGACCGAACGCCAGCGACGCCGCGACCAGCCCCACCCAGAGCAGCACGTAGAACGCGCCCGGCAGTGCGTTCTCCGACGATTCCGAGGGTCCGAAGAAGGCGGCGAGGGCCACCCACACCGCGAACACCACACCGGTCGCGGCCAGCACGTGGCGCGTGGCGGGCGCGTCGGCGAACCGGGTCACCCAGCCGGGCAGCCTGCGCCCCGGGTTGTCCGGATCCAGCTTCGGGGTGCGCCACGCGAACGCCAGCACCACGAAGGACACGGTGAGCGCCCAACTCGCCCCGATCAGCGCATACGTGAACGGGATGGGAAGGTCGGTGGATCCGCCGAGGCCGTGCGCGAGAACAGCGGTCATGGACGCACGAGCAGGGTGGCCACCGTCTTACCCGTGTCGTGCGATTCCACCGCCACCTGGCCCGGAACGTCAACGGAGAACTGGGTTTCCTGCGTTCCGGGGTGAATCTCGAACGAGCGCTCCGGAACGGCGTGCACGTGCAACTCGTCGTCGGCGTCGCTGTCGATCCGCACCGTGATGTTCTCCCCCACCGTGGCCTCGATGCGCTCGTTGCCCGGTGTGACCGTACCGTTCTCGATCACGACGTCGATCACGACACCGCCCTCCGTCGCCGGGGTGTCGTCGTCGCCTCCGCAGCCCGACACCAGGGCCACGACGACAGCGGGCATCACGACAAGTCCGGCCAACCGCCTGATCACCTAGTTCTCCTCGTCTTTCTCGCTCGGGCCGTGCTTCGCGTTCTCGGCATTCTCGGCGGCTTCCGCCTTGCGGTCCCGGACCGCCAGGTAGATGACCAGCCCGGCCACCAGGAACGCGGGGACGAACGCCGGAATCGCCAGCAGCACCGAATGATCGGCGAGGTAGACGACGTCCGGATCGTGCACCGGGTTCATGTCACCGTCACGTCCTCGCGGGTGCCGGTCGCCGCCTGCCCCTGTGTGTACTTGCTGATCCGGCCCGCTCCCCACGCCAGGGCGGTGATCAGCGCCAGGGTGCACACGAGCACCACCAGCGACGCGGCGCCGAACAGCCAGGACGGGTGGTCGAAGTTCCGCTCCCGCTGCAGGATGGTGATCTCCGGGACGAAGTCGCGGGTCGAGGACGCGACGGCGGGCAGTTCCTCCGCGCCGATGCCCGGGTCGCTGGGCAGGTAGATCGGGACGGCCGTCATCGTGCGCCCGTCCTGCACGCGCAGCAACGTCTTCCACGTTCCGTGGACCGGGACCGGTTCGTGCGTCCGGTAAGTGCCGGGCCCGGTGCGTTCGAGCCGGTCGACGGTGAAACCGTTGCCCAGTCCGGGGCCGCCCTGCCAGGACAGGATGGACACCCACGCCGGATCGTCGCTCACGAGATCGGGTGGGTCGATTCGCACCTCCGCGTCGACCATGCGGCCGCCGTCCGGGGCGGCCTCCGTGAGAGCGATCGTCGCCGTGGCGTTGTCCGGGACCGCGGTGACCAGGCCGTTGGCCGTGGCACCGGCGATCACCACGACGGTGGCGACGACGATGGTGCGGCTGATCGCGGGGCGCGGAAGACCCTCGGATCGGAGCACCCGCGCGAGAAGGGCGCCACAGGCTCCGGCCGCGATGCCGACGGGCACGGCCATGGCCAGCGCCTCCGGCCACATGCTGGTGGGCCAGGGGTAGATGTACACGGCGTCGATCCACAGCGACTCGAGCCACAGCCCGACCGTCGCGACGAGGAGTCCACCGACGGCACCGAAGGCCACCCGGTTCTTGATCAGTGGTGTCAGAGCGAGCAGTTCGATCACCACCGCGGCGCCGAGGCACAGTTCGAACACGTTGGTGGGGGCACCGAGAACCGGTCCGACCACCAGAGCCGTGATCGCGCGCACGACGCCTGCCACCGCCACGGCCACGATCGCCGCGAACGGTCCGAGGACGATACGGGCCGCCACCAGGGTGAACGCGGCTGCTCCGGCAATCATCATCGGCTGCAGGACGAGGCGGAACTGCTCGACGCCGAAGTCGTATTCGATCTGGAAGACGGACAGGCCGATCAGCAGGCCGCCGAACATGCCGCACCGCAGGAACCAGATGAGCCTGCTGTCCGGCTTCACCTCCCCGGGGGTCGCCATCCGGCCCTCGTAGTCCAGGAGCAGGACGCCGATCAGCGACAGTCCCGCACCGCCGATCAGCATCAGGTGCGTCGGCCCCCATAGCGTGACGTCCTGACCGAAGATGCGGTGCCAGACGTCGTCGAGCGGGAACCCGATGAGGGCGTACAGACCCGCTCCGGCCACGAGGACGCCGCCGACCGGGACGTACCAGGTGCGGGTGATCTTGATCGCCGCACGGCCGGGTTTCTCGTCGCGCGGCAGGATCATCGCCAGCATTCCCGTGATGAACAGCAGGAACAGGCCGACGAGGATGAAGTAGTGCGCAGGGTTCGCGAGCGGCCCGTTGTCGCGGCCGCGCCCGATGTGCAGGCTGACGTCCCAGATGAAACCGAAGAACGCCGTCAGGATGGTCCCGACGAAAGTCACCAGGGGCAGGGCCACCCACGGGGGCCGGTCGAGTGCGCGCGACGCCGCGTCGGCGATCGTCTGCAGCCACGTGATCTTGCGTGTGCGGTGCAGGTACGCGATCCACAGCAGACCCACGGTGATGATCGCCGTCGCCACCGTGATTCCGATGATCTGGTCGAGTGCCGCACCGCCACCCTCCCCGCCCGACTGGGCAAGAATGAGTGCACTCGAAGTAACAGTAACTTGGCTCACGTGGTGATTATGTGCGTCTCGTCCCGAAAATGCCAGACCCTCGACCCGGAAACCGGCGGTCCGTATACAAATCTATTCAGATCTGCGATCGAACGTAGATATGGCTAGATTCCGCTAGCGGCGCCTCGACCAGCGACAACTGCCACCGACCGCACGCGCAGCCGAGGTAGGTGACCACGCCCGTGCTCGTGCGATGCCGGGATACTTCCTGCCAGTCGTGTTCGTGATGTTCGCTCATGCACCCAGCGTGATGTAATGGCATTGTGCATCTCAACCCTTACGGGGAGTATGCGGTCACGCTCGCCGCCGACCTCGCGAATCACCCACCCGATTCGACCGGCGAACTCGTCGACCGATGCGTCGACGCCGGCATCGTCGTCGACTTCCCCGTCACCGACGACGACCTCGCCGACGTGCTCGCCATGCTCGACCGGTGGTCGGCCATCGCCGACGCCACGAGCGACGAAGACCGGGCCGAACAGGTCAATCTCCTGCTCACGAAGGCGTCCGCGTACCCGCGACTGACCAACCACGCCGGCGACGGCTGGCACCTCCACTACCGCGACGACCAGCAGTCGCTGGCCGGGGTCCTCGAGGCACTGTTCTCCGTCGGCACCGCGCTGCACCTCGTCGGCCGGGGCATGCACCGCCTCGGCCGCTGCGCGCTCGAGGAATGCACCGCCATCTACGCCGACACCTCCCGCAACGGCCGTCAGCGGTACTGCTCACCCAAGTGCGCGAACCGGGACGCCGTACGACGTCACCGGGCGCGCTGACACTTGGCGGTGGGGTTGGTCAGTGCGCGAAATCTTCCCCCGTGTACTCCCGCTTCTCCACCAGCACCAGCCAGTTGCCGGAGTTGTCCCGCATCACCGCCTCGACGCCGTAGGGCCGTTCGGCCGGCGGCTGCGTGAACTCGACGCCCTTGGCGACCAGATCCTTGTACGTCCCGTGACAGTCGGTGGTGGTGAGCCCGAATCCGCCCATCGTCCCGCTCGCCAGCGACCGGCGGACCGCCTCCGCCATGTCGGCGTCGAGCGGCGGCCCCGGCCGCATCAGCGTGACCTCGAGCTCCGGGTGGTCGGGGTGCAGGATCGTCACCCACCGGAACCCGTCGCCCATCGTGACGTCGGTGCCCGGGGCGAAACCCAGTGTGTCGATGTAGAACTTCTTCGCGTCGTCCTGGTCGGTGACCCACAGGGTGACGAGAGAAACGTTGGTGATCATGCGACCAACCTATGTCCGGCGCGGCCGACGGCGCTTCTCCGAAATTGCGGGGTTCACCGGCGGTCGCTCAGCCCGTGCATGAACACGTAGCACCCGGGGATGCGCGGCGCCCCGTGCTCGGCGAACTTCGCCTGGTACACCGACGGTGACGTGCCGACCAGCTGACGGAACTTGGCACTGAACGACCCGAGGCTGGTGTACCCGACGAGGTGGCAGATCTCGGTGACCGTCAGGTTCGTCGCCCGCAGCAGGTCCTGGGCGCGCTCGACGCGGCGCTCCGCGAGATACACACCCGGCGTCCGGCCGTAGACCGCCGCGAAGCACCGGAGGAAGTGGTACTTCGACACCCCCGCCGTCGCCGCCAGTTCCGACAGATCCAGCGGCGAGGCGTAGTCACGATCGGCGAGGTCGCGGGCACGGCGCAGGTGCGGGAGTAGTTCCTCGGGGACCCGCCCGACCGTCGCCATGACCCCCAGTCTGGCAGCCGCTACCGACTCGAGGACAGGAACGCCGTCGACCCCGACAGATCCCCGGGCCGGTGGGTGCGGGACTGCACGAGCCCGCGGCGTTCGAGGATCGGCCGGACACCTTCGCCGAAGTTGTACGCCTCCTCCAGGTGCGGGTAGCCGGAGAGGACGAAGTGGTCGAGACCGAGCGACGCGTACTCGGCGATGCGGTCGGCGACCTCCTCGTGGGAACCGACCAGCGCGGTGCCCGCGCCGCCGCGGACCAGTCCGACACCGGACCACAGGTTGGGGGCCACCTCGAGGGCGCGCGCCCCAGCGTCCTTCGCGTACGCGCTTCCGCCGCCGTGCAGTTCGCGCATCCGCCGCTGGCCCTCGGAACCCGACCGGGCCAGGCTCTGCTGAGCCTGCTCGACCGTCGCGGGGTCGAGGGCGGACAGCAGGCGGTCGGCCTCGGCCCACGCCTCCTCGGACGTGTCTCGGCTGATCACGTGCAGCCGGATGCCGTAGCCGAGGGTGCGGCCCTGGACGTCGGCGAGGTCGCGGATCCAGGCGATCTTCGCGGCGACGGCACTGGGCGGTTCACCCCAGGTGAGGTAGGTGTCGGCGAACTGGGACGCGACGGTGCCCGCCGCCGGCGACGACCCGCCGAAGAAGATCGGCGGCACCGGATCAGGGATGCGCTGCAGCTGGGCGTTCTCCACCCGGATGTATTCGCCCGCGTAGTCGACCGGTCCCGTTCCCGCCCAAAGCTTTCGGATGACGTCGAGGAACTCGCCGCAGCGCGCGTAGCGCTGGGTCTTGTCGAGGTAGTCGCCGTAGGTGCGCTGTTCGTGGTCCTCACCGCCGGTCACGACGTTCAGCAGGAGCCGTCCCTGCGACTGCCACTGGAACGTCGCCGCCATCTGCGCGGCCAGCGTTGGGCTGAGCAGGCCCGGCCGCAGCGCGACCAGGAACTTCAACGTCTCTGTGGTCTCCAGCATCATGGCCGTGGTGAGCCAGGCGTCCTCGCACCACGCGCCGGTGGGCGTCAGCACCGATTCGAATCCGCTCGACTCCGCCGCCGCGCCGATCTGGTTGAGGTATCGCAGCGTCGCCGGCCGGTCACCCGCCATGGAACTCCCGTGACCGCCTGCCATCAGGTTGCGGGAATCACCGTAGGTGGGAAGGAACCAGTGGAAATGAAGAGACACGCGCGATCCTCTTGTCGACGACAGATGGGCAGCGCAGGCCAGTTCATCAACGACGCAGCCGGGCCGCGAGGGTTTCGATCACCGTGATTCAGAGTAGTGCAGCACCGACGCGAACGGCGTTAGCGTCGCCCCCCGTTATGACTACGCTGTCCGACGCCCCGTACACGTCCTCACCGGAATCCGACCTCGAGCGCCGCAAGCGGCTCCGCACCGTCGTCGCCGCCAGCCTGCTGGGTACGACAGTCGAGTGGTACGACTTCTTCCTCTACGCCACAGCCGCCAGTCTGGTGTTCAACCAGCTGTTCTTCCCCGACCAGAGTTCGTTCGTCGGCACCATGCTGGCGTTCGCCACGTTCGCGGTCGGTTTCGTGGTCCGGCCGATCGGCGGAGTCGTGTTCGGCCACATCGGCGACCGCATCGGACGGAAGAAGACGCTCGCGCTCACCATGTTCATCATGGGCATCGCCACCGCCCTGATGGGTGTGCTGCCGACCGCCGCACAGGTCGGGGTGATCGCGCCGGTGCTGCTGCTCCTGCTCCGCGTCCTGCAGGGGTTCGCGCTGGGCGGTGAATGGGCGGGCGCCGTGCTCCTCGCCGTCGAACACAGTCCGGCGAAGAGACGCGGCATCTTCGGCAGCATCCCCCAGATCGGTCTGGCACTGGGACTCGCTCTGGGCACCGGCGTCTTCGCCGCGTTGCAGACGATCTTCGACGACGCCCAGTTCCTCACGTACGGCTGGCGAATTGCGTTCCTGCTCAGCCTGATTCTCGTGTTCGTCGGATTCGTGGTCCGGCTGAAGGTCGAGGAGACCCCGGCGTTCCAGGAGGTGCACGACCTCGAGAAACGCTCCTCCGCTCCACTGAAGGACGTGTTCCGCGGCCGGGTGCGCCGGGGCAGCATCCTCGGCCTGCTCTCCCGGTGGGGTGAGGGCGCCGCCTTCAACACGTGGGGCGTCTTCGCGATCACGTACGCCACCAAGGACCTGGAGTTCGCGAAGATTCCCGTTCTCCTCGTCGTCACCGTCGCCGCGACGGTCATGGCGGTGCTCCTGCCGTTCTCCGGCCTGCTCGTCGACCGGTACGGGGCCAAGCGGATCTACCTCATCGGGATCGGGGCCTACGGACTCGCCGTCTTCCCCGCGTTCGCCTTGTTCGGGACGGAAGATCTCGTCCTGTTCGGCGTCGCGATGGTGCTCGTGTTCGGCGTCGTCCACGCTCTTTTCTACGGCGCGCAGGGCACGCTGTACGCGAGCCTGTATCCCACCGAGATCCGCTACACCGGACTGTCCGTCGTGTACCAGTTCTCCGGGATCTACGCCTCCGGCATCACGCCGATGATCCTCACCGCCCTGATCGCCGCCGGCGGCGGAACCCCGTGGCTGGCCTGCGGGTACCTCGTCGCCACCTCGGTCGTCAGCGTCGTGGCGACCGCGCTGATCCGGAAGCAGGACCTCTACCTCTGAGACGCCTCTATCTCTGAGACCGCCGACCTCGCCGAGCGGGCTGCGCTGAACCGAATTCGATACACCGGTGTATCCGATACGCTAGTGTATCGACGGTTGCTGTCGACCCGATCGGAGGAGAGGCCATGCCGACGTCACCGGCCCGCTCCTCCGAGCCTGCCACCGGCACACCCCGGAGGGTGACGAAACGGCGCGGCCAGACTCGGCAGCGACTGCTCGACGCCGCCGTCGAGGTGTTCGCCGAAAACGGCTTCGGACGGTCGACGGTCGAGCAGATCTGCGAACGCGGCGGGTATACGCGCGGCGCCTTCTACTCCAACTTCGCGTCGCTGGACGAGATGTTCTTCGCCATGTGGGAACAGCGCTCCAGCGCGATGCTCGCGCACATCCGGCAGGCCGCCGACTCGTCGAGCATCGACCTCTCCGGCCTCTCGCCCGCCGACAAGCTGCGCGCCGGCACCGCACTGGTGCTCGACGTCGTCCCCGTCGACGACCAGTGGTACCGGATCAACGCGGAATTCACCGCCCACGCCCTGCGCAACCCGTCGCTGAAGAAGGCCCTCGCGGCCCGCGAGCACACCATTCTCGACACCATCGTGCCGATCCTCGAGACAGCAATGCACAGGCTCGGGCGCCGCATCGCCGGCGATCCCCGGGTGCTCGGCCGCGCGCTCGTGGCCCTCCACGACGGCACCAGCGTCCAGTGCCTCGTCGAAGACGAGAACGCTGCCGCGCGGGAACTGCGCGTCGAACTGTTCACCCGCGTCGTGGCCGCCTACACCGAACCCGACACCACCACCACCCACACCCACACACACCGGAAAGAGGGGTCCTCGTGACCGAACAGGCTGATGTGATCGTCGTCGGCGCCGGACTGGCCGGACTCGTCGCCACCTATGAGATGGCCAAGGCAGGCAAGAAGGTCCTCGTCGTCGACCAGGAGAGTTCGGCGAATCTCGGCGGGCAGGCCTTCTGGTCGCTCGGCGGCCTGTTCCTCGTCGACAGCCCCGAACAACGGCGCCTCGGCATCAAGGACTCGTACGAACTGGCGATCCAGGACTGGATGGGCACCGCCGCCTTCGACCGCGAGCGCGAAGACCAGTGGCCGCGACTGTGGGCGCAGGCATACGTCGAATTCGCGGCCGGCGAGAAGCGGCAGTACCTCCACGACCTCGGACTGCGGTTGATGCCGAACGTCGGGTGGGCCGAACGCGGACGCGGATCCGCACTCGGACAGGGCAATTCCGTTCCCCGCTTCCACATCACCTGGGGTACCGGCCCGGGCGTCGTCGAGGTCTTCCTCACCCGCGTCGTCGCCGCGTCGAAGCGGGGACTCGTCACGTTCAAGCACCGTCACCAGGTCGACGAGATCGTCGTCACCGACGGCGCCGCCACCGGTGTGCGCGGCACCGTCCTCGAACCGTCCACCGAGGCACGCGGTGTGAAGAGCTCGCGCACCGCGGTCGGGGAGTTCGAATTCTCCGCGCAGGCCGTGGTCGTCACGTCCGGCGGCATCGGCGGCAACCCCGAACTGGTCAAGAAGAATTGGCCCGCACGACTCGGCAAGGCCCCCGAGAACATGCTCGCCGGCGTCCCCGCGCACGTCGACGGCCGCATGCTCGAGATCACCGAGAACGCAGGCGGCAACATCGTCAACCGCGACCGCATGTGGCACTACACCGAGGGCATCCAGAACTGGGACCCGACCTGGCCCAACCACGGCATCCGCATCATTCCCGGCCCGTCGTCGATGTGGTTCGACGGCAACGGCACCCGCCTGCCCAGCCCCAACTTCCCCGGTTTCGACACCATGGGCACCCTCGAGCACATCGTGAACAGCGGCCACCACCACACGTGGTTCGTCCTCGACCAGAAGATCATCGAGAAGGAGTTCGCGCTGTCGGGGTCCGAGCAGAACCCCGACATCACCGGCCGCGATTTCAAACTGCTCGCCGAACGACTCAAGAAGGGCGCCCCCGGGCCCGTCGAGGCGTTCAAGCAGCACGGCGCCGACTTCGTCGTCCGCGACAACCTCCGCGACCTCGTCGACGGCATGAACGCCCTCACCCCCGACGCACCGCTGAAGTACGAGGACCTCGAACGCGAGATCGTGGCCCGCGACCGGGAGGTGAAGAATTCCTACACCAAGGACTTCCAGGTCATGGCGATCCGCAACGCCCGGAACCTGCTGGCCGACAAGATCACCCGCGTCGTGAGCCCGCACGAGTTGCTCGACCCCAAAAACGGTCCCCTCATCGCGGTCCGGCTGCACCTGCTCACCCGCAAGACCCTCGGCGGCCTCGAGACCAACCTCGACTCGCAGGTGATCCGGCCCGACGGCACGCCGTTCGAGGGTCTCTACGCCGCCGGTGAGGTCGCCGGATTCGGCGGCGGCGGCGTCCACGGGTACAGCGCACTCGAGGGCACGTTCCTCGGCGGCTGCATCTTCTCCGGCCGGGCCGCGGGTCGCGCGCTGGCCCGGTAGGCGGCTCCGCCGCCCGTGCGTGCGTGACGAGTCCCTGGACTCGCTAACCACTCACGGGTGCGAGCCTCTCGGAAGCCTCGAGTTCGCGGACCAGCGGCAGCACGTTGGCGCCGAAGTACTCGATCTCCTCCTGGAAGTGCAGGAAACCGCCCAGGATGAGGTCGACTCCGCGACGGCGGTATTCGACGATGCGCTCGGCGACCTGCTCCGGCGTTCCGATCAGCTGCGTGCGGAATCCGTCGTTGTACTGGACGAGATCCTCGAACGTGGAATCCGCCCACATCCCCGACTTGTCGGCGGTGGACGCCCCCGCCTGCTGGACGGCGGACCGGAAGCCCCCGACCGCCGGCTTGTTGGCCTTCTCGATGATTTCGCGGAGGGTGTCGCGGGCTTCCTTCTCGGTATCGCGGGCGATGATGAAACCGTTGAGCCCGAACTTCACCTCCCGGTCGTGCTCGCGCGCCACCCGTCGCACGTCGTCGATCTGCTCGGTGACGCCGTCGTAGTCCTTGCCGTTGCTGAAGTACCAGTCGGAGTAGCGGCCCGCGTTCTGCCGGGCGGCGGCGGAGTTGCCGCCCTGGAACAGTTCCGGGTTGGGACGGTCGGGGGTGTTGAGCGGTTTCGGCTTCAGGGTGAAGTCGTGGATCCGGTAGAAATCGCCGCGGAAATCGACGTCGTCCTCGGTCCAGATCTTGCGGAGCACCTGCAGGAATTCGGCGCTGCGCCGGTACCGCTCGTCGTGCTCGAGCCACGGCTCCCCGAGGTGGGTGAATTCGTCCTTGAACCAGCCGCTCACCACGTTGACGGCGAACCGGCCGTTGGACAGATGGTCGGCCGTGGCCCCCAGTTTCGCCAGGACGGCGGGCTGCCACAGGCCGGGGTGGACCGCGGCGATCACCTTCAGCCGCTCGGTGGCCAGCAGGAGCGCGAGGCTGAAGCTCGTCGACTCGTGCTGGAACTCGGCCCCGTAGCTGGCCTCGTACCGGACCTGGCTGAGCGCGTACTCGAACCCGTTGTTCTCGGCGGTCTGGGCGAGTTTCTTGTTGTACTCGTAGTCCCAGCTGGTGCGCTGTTCGATGTCGGACGTGACCAGCCCGCCACTGACGTTGGGCACCCAGTAGGCGAACTTGATCTGCTCAGCGATGTGTTCGGTTGACATACCCAGCATGGAACCCGCCGGCCCGGCCGACGCCCACCCTTCCAATCAGCGCGCGTCCAACCCTTCACCCGGCTCGCGAGACCGTGTGAGGTTCGACGGCATGACAGCCGTACAGGAAAGAAGAGCTGCACAACCCATCGCGAGCGAGACCGACTACGACACGCTCGCCGCCAGGTTCCGTCCCCTCTTCGCGGACATCGCGGAAGGTGTGGTGGAACGCGAACGCGACCACGTCCTCCCCTACGAGCAGATCGACGCCCTGACACGGGCCGGTTTCGGGGCGGTGCGCGTGCCGAGATCCCACGGCGGATCGGGCGCGAGCATCCCCCAGCTGTTCCGGCTCCTCGCCGAACTGTCCGCGGCGGATTCCAACATCACCCAGGCGCTGCGCGGACATTTCGCGTTCGTCGAGGACCGACTGGTGGCCGCGGACGGTCCCGACCGCGACACGTGGCTTCGGAAATTCGCGGACGGTCAACTGGTCGGTAACGCGTGGACCGAGATCGGCGACGTCCCGCTCGGTGAGGCGAACACCAAGGTGTCCCCCGTTCCCGGTGAGGCCCACTTCTTCGCGAACGGGACGAAGTACTACAGCACCGGTTCGATCTTCGCCGACTGGATCGATCTGTACTCGCAGCGGACCGACACCGGTGCGTTCGTGATCGCCGCGGTCGAGGCGCGCCAGCCTGCCGTCACGCACAGTGACGACTGGAACGGTTTCGGCCAGCAGACCACCGGTTCGGGCACGTCGACGTACGAGAACGCGATCGTCCAGCCGGAGAACATCTTCGACTTCTCCACCCGGTTCAAGTACCAGACCGCGTTCTACCAGTTGTTCCACCTCGCCACACTCGCGGGCATCGCGCGGGCGGCGACGGACGCGATCGCCCGCCGGGTGGCGGCCCGGACCCGCACGTTCAGCCACGGCAACGCCCCCACCTACGCGCAGGACGCCCAGATCCAGCAGGTGGTGGGCGAGGTGTCGGCCGCCGCGCACGCCGCCGAGGCGATCGCACTGCACGCGGCGGAACCCGCCCAGTGGGCGTACGAGGCCGCGTTCACCGGCAGCCGCGAGGAGGAGAAGTCCGCCAACATCGCCGCCGAGATCGCGTCGGCGCAGGGCCAGATCTCCGCCACCGCGCTCGTCGTCCCCGCCACGGCCAAGATCTTCGATGCGCTCGGCGCGTCCGGGGTCCGCCGCGACTGGGACCTCGACCGCTTCTGGCGGAATGCACGCACGGTCGCCAGCCACAACCCCGTGGTGTTCAAGGCCAAGGTGGTCGGCGACTACGAGATCAACGGAACGGAACCCGTCTACGTGTGGGCCATCGGCACCGCACCGACCGCAGAGGGAGACAAGGCATGACCGTCATCACCGAAGAGAAGATCTGGTCGGACGCCCCGGCCACCGCCGGCGGCTGGATCGCGCGTGCGCGTGAGGTGAGCGCGATCCTCGCTCGCGACGCCGTCGAACGCGACCGCGCAGGCGGCGCACCATTCGAGGAGGTCCGGCTCCTGAAGGACAGCGGGCTCGTCACCCTGCTCGGGCCCGCCGAATTCGGCGGCGCCGGACAGCCGTGGGAGACCGCCTACCAGGTGGTCCGCGAGATCGCGCGCGGCGACGGCTCCATCGGACAGTTGCTCGGCTACCACTATCTGTGGGCGTGGGCCGCGCGGCTCGTGGGCACCGAACCGCAGATCGGCGCGGTCGAGGAGTTGTACACCAGCAACCGCTTCCTGTTCGGCGGGGCGGTCAACCCGCGCGACACCGACCTCACGATCGTCGACCGCGGCGACACGCTCGTCTACAACGGGGTGAAGTCGTTCTCGACCGGCGGCCGCGCCACCGACCTCACCGTGCTCGAGGGCATCATCGAGGGCACGGCCACACACGTGTTCGCGATCGTGCCGACGGCGCAGGACGGCATCGTGTTCCGCGGTGACTGGGACAATCTCGGGCAGCGCCTCACCGACTCCGGCTCGGTCGAGATCAACGACGTCGAGGTGGACTGGGCGGGGGCGGCCGGGTTCGTGGACAAGGAGTTCCAGCCGCTCGTCTACAACACGCTGAACTTCCCGGCGCTCGAAATCGTGTTCGCCAACTTCTACGTCGGCATCGCCCGCGGCGCACTCGACACCGCGGCCGAATACACCCGCACCCGGACCCGTCCGTGGCCGTACGGCGGCGACGACAAGGAACTGGCGACCGACGAGTGGTATCTGCGCGAGGGCTACGGCGACCTGCAGTCGAAGCTGTGGGCGGCTGAGGCGTTCGTCGATCAGGTGAACCGCGAGGCCAACGCGGTGCTGCACGACGCGCGGGAGAACCTCACCGAACAGGCGCGCGGGGATCTCGCCGTCCGTATCGCCGCCGCCAAGATCCGGGCCGCCGATGTCGCCCTCGAGATCGGCACCAAGGTGTTCGAACTGACCGGTGCGCGTGCCACGTCCAACACGGTGGGCCTCGACATCTTCTGGCGGAACGTGCGGACGCACACCCTGCACGACCCCGTCGCGTACAAGCGGCGCGAGGTGGGCGGCCACCTGCTGACCGGAGAACTTCCCGAACCCACCTGGTACACATAAAGATTCCGAACCCCGAGTCCGGCCGCCCGTCGACGGTGGCCGGATTCGGTGCGTCCGCACCACCGACCCACGGAGAACCATGACCGCCGTCCAGAACGCCCACCGCATCAGCGACGAAACCGAAGCCCTCACCGTCGCCGCCGATCTCGCCGCGCACTTCGCCGAGGAGGCGGCGGCGCGCGATTCCGGGCGGCAACTGCCGTACGAACAGGTGCGGGCGCTCGCCGCGTCCGGACTGCTCGCGCTCGGCGTTCCCCGCGAACACGGCGGCATCGACGCGCGGACCGAAACCCTCGCCGAAGTGTTCCGGCTTCTCGCCGAGGGCGATCCGAGCATCGCGCAGATCCCGCACAGCCACTACACGTTCCTCGAGGTCCTGCGTTACCAGGGCACCCCGGCGCAGCAGGAGTTCTTCTACTCCGAAGTGCTCGCGGGCCGCCAATTCGCCAACGCCCAGAGCGAGCGCGGAACGAAGACGATCGACATCGACGCCACGACACTCACCGAGCAGGGCGGGGACTTCGTCGTCGACGGTCGCAAGTTCTACAGCACGGGCGCGCTGTTCGCCGACTGGATCGCGGTGCGGGCCACGCTTCCCGGGCAGACGACGCAGGCGGGGAAACCCGCCAAGGCCGTCGCCTACCTGCCGCGGACCGCCGCCGGACTGTCGATCGTCGACGACTGGGACGGCATGGGGCAGAAGACCACCGCGAGCGGAACCGTCACCCTCGACGCCGTCCGGGTGCCCGCGTTCCACGTCGTGCCGTTCTCCCCCATCTTCGACGCACCCACCACCTACGGCTCGCAGGCGCAGATCCTGCACGCCGCCATCGACGCCGGGATCGCCGCGGCCGCGCTGAACGAGGGCGTGCGCGCCGCCCGCAGTGCGCGCCCCTACGTCGAGGCGGGCGTCACCGACGCCGTCGACGATCCTTTGCTGATCCAACTGGCCGGAGAGGCGGCGGTCGGGGTCCGGTCCGCGACGGCACTGCTCCGGGAGGGCGCGCGCAGCATCGACACGGCACGGCGCACTCTGACCGAGCAGACCGCCGCGGTCGCCTCGATCGACGCCGCCGCGGCCAAGGTCGCGGCCGCACGCGCCTCACTCGAAGCGTCGAGCGTGCTGTTCGAACTGGGCGGCACCCGCAGTGCGTCGGAAACGTCCAACCTGTCGCGGTACTGGCGCGACGCCCGCACCCACACGCTGCACGACCCCACGCGGTGGAAGATCCAGCACATCGGCCGGTGGACGCTGTCGGGCACCGTCCCGCCCCGGCACGGCCTGCTGTAGGCGGCTCCGCCGCCCGTGCGCCTTTCTGGTTGCTCCAGCTACCAAAAAGGCGCACGGGCGCTACGCGCCTATGTCCGCCTTCATCAGGAAGACGTTGTAGTCCGACCACGTCGACATCGTGAAGTACAGTTCGTCGCCGCTGGACCACGGGTGGATGAAGCCGCCGTACAGTTCCGGGTATTCGGCGGCGCTGACCATCGGCGCCCCGCCGGACCAGACGCCCTGCGGCGAGTCGGACTCACGGAGCACGATGGCCGCCTTGGACGTGTCGAGGTAGGCCATCTGCCACTTGCCCGTGGCTTCCTCGTAGCGCACGGACAGTTCGGCGGCGGGGGCGTCCACGATCGGCGTCGCCTCCGTGTACCCGCCGACCGGCGTCCAGTTACCGTTCTGCCAGTACTGGTACGCGGACGTGTTGAGCACGTCGGCGGCCGGGACGCGCGCCAGACCGATGGCGCCGAGCCTCGTGTTGGGGGTGCCGAACATGTACACGAAGTCGCCGGCCGGGACCATCGACGCGACCTGGAACTTGGTGACCCCGAAGATGTTGTCCCACTTCGCGTACGGGTCCTTGGTCCAGGTCGATCCGCCGTCGTCGGAGTAGGCGATGCCGCCGTAGTTCGTCCACCACGTGGCGGGGATGCTGTTCCAGGTGCGGATCGACATGTAGCTCATGTACTGCCGATTCCCGACGGCGAAACCGGACGTGGGGATGGTGGTGATCTCGATGTTGTCCAGTTTGCGGCTGTCGAGCAGTTCCGCCGCGTGGCACCGGCTGTCCTGGACCATGCTGTCGAGGCTCATGCCGTCGGACAGGTTGCGGTCGGAGCTGAAACCGAGGACGTTGCTGCGCCAGTCGTCGCCCTGACCACCGGGCGGCTGGAATCCCTTGCCGACGGTGTCACCGAATGCGACGGCGACCTGGTCGGGGGCGCTCTCCCAGATGATGCCGAGGTCGGTGCCGTTGACCTGGTAGCGCTTGTCGGTGCGGCTGACGGAGCCGGCGCCGGTCACCTTGGCCACGCGGGTCACGTCGCCGATCTTCGGGGTCGCCGGGGCCGCGCTACGCGGGGCCTCCTCGGTCGCGGGGTGGACGAGGGGCGGCGGCGGGGGCAGTTGGATGTCGGCGCCCGGCACGGGAATGCCGAAGTGGAAGGGCGTGAACTTCACGCTGACGTCCGGGATGTTCAGCTCGCTCGACAGGTTTCCCGGGCCCTGGTCGGTCTCGTCGGTGAGATCGGGGCACGGGTCGGTGCACGTGTCGGCGGGCAGCGCCTGCGAGACGCGGACGGGGTCCGTGACCGGGGCGGGATAGGGCACGGTCGTGATCTTCGGGTACGGGATCGGGATCTCGAGCTTGTCCGGGATGAGCGAGTGCGTCTCGTTGGACACCTCGCTCGCGCAGGGTCCGCTGCCGGGGATTCCGTTGGCTACCGGCTCGGGTTCCGCAACCGCAGCGTTCTGGTTGGAGTAGGCAATCATGCCCGAACCGATCGCCACAGCCGCGACCGACGCGATCCACCTCTTCGACATTCCCCGACCCCTCCGTCAACTCCGGCCACACCCGGCGAGGGGAACATAACATCGCCCTCCTACGCTCGCCGGTCACCACACGCCATACCTGGCGGTAACATTTGCGTCCCGATCCGGGAACGAAGGCTGTGACTCCTGACACGCGGCAGCAGAAGTTGACCGTACTCGGAGTCACTGATACCGCAGGTCAACGACTTTCGCCCGTCGCGTTCGCAGGCCGGACACCGTCGGATGATCGGTGAACACCCGATTTCATGTGTTGACGCTCCGGGTCGCCCGGTATTCACTGATCGTGCGCATTCACCGGGACTCCCGGCCCGCGACGAGACCCCGTGCTCGTCGCCCTCCGCGCTGCGGGTCCGCCCGCGTTCTTCCGCTCCAGCGCGACACCCCGTTCTGCACGGGTCCCGCACCCCAGTGATCACCGCCTCGACCGGCGGTATCGACCCGTGCGAATTCCGCTGTCAACGAAAGGAATCGACATGACCGCCGTCCTGGAACCGACCCTGTCCTATTCTTCGTCCATCCCCCGGGCGCACGTGCACCGCGCCGCGATCTGCGAGGTCTTCCTCACCGACATCACTTGCGAGAGCTATCCCCGATTCCTGCTCGGCGTGCAGCTTCCGCGGGTGCACAGCTACTACAGCGATCACAATATCGTTGCGCGGCAGTATGATCCGCTCCTCCTTCTCGAGACGTTCCGGCAGGCGTCGATCCTGATCTCACATCGGGGCGTCGACGCGCCACTCGACGCAAAGTTCGTGTTCAACGCCGGAGCGCTCGAGGTCGCCGATCTCGACGCCGTGCGAGTGGGTCCCGCACCCGCCGCCGGTGTTCTGGACGCCACGATCACCGCGGAGAAGAGGCGGGGCGCCGACATCGTCGGAATCACGCTCGAGATGACCCTGGCGCTGGACGGGGCGGCCGCCGCCACCATGAGCATGACCATCCAGTGGATGCCCGGCCACGCGTGGGACCGCCTCCGGCACCGGGGCCGGGCACCGCTGCGACTCGAACCCGCCCGTCCGCATCCGTTGCACGAGCGGGTCGAGCCTCGGGAGGTGGCTCGACATTCGTTCGACAATGTGGTGCTGAGCCGGGTCGAGATCGACGGCGACACCGTGCGTAGCCAGGTTCTGGTGGATCAGTCCCACCCGGGCCTCTTCGACCATCCCCTCGACCACGTGCCGGGTGCGGTGATCTTCGAGGCCATGCGTCAGACGGCCCTCGTCGCTGCGCACGAATTGTTCGGTCTGTCACCGCGGATGCTCGTGCTCGTCGGGTGCGACACCGTCTTCGAGAGTTTCGGTGAACTGGAATTGCCGACCGATTGCGCGGCCGTCGCCGAGGCGGAGATCTGCTCCCGCCAGGTCGTCCTGTCCGTCACTCTGGCGCAGGAGGGCAGGCAGATCGCCCACGGCCGGGTCACCCTGCACCGGGTGAGCGCCTCGACTGCCGCCCTCGAACGGATCGTCCGATGACGACGCTCGACGACACCATGGTGTGGTTCGACTTCGGTGGCGTACTGTCACCCCCGCTCCCGGACCTCTTCACCGCGTACGAGGCGAAGACGGGTGTCTCCCCCGCCGCTCTGCAGGCGGCGATGCAGGCGGTCGGCCATGACCTCGGCGCGCATCCCCTCGCCCCGATCGAACTGGCCCAGATCACCGAACGGGAGTGGGGTGCGCGGCTGAGGGAGCACCTCGCTGTCGCCGACCCGGCCCTGGACCTGACCCGCGCACGGCTGGAGACGTTCGGCGAACAGTGGTTCGACGGCATCACCGTCAACACGTCGATGGCCGCCGCAGTACGCGGGCTGAAGGCTCACGGTCTGCGCGTGGGCGTCCTGTCGAACAACGTGGTCGAGTGGGAGCGGTTCTGGAGGCCGATCATCGAACCCGCAGGCCCGCTCGATGCGCTCGTCGACTCTTGCCTGGTCGGCGCGCGCAAGCCGGACCCGCAGATCTTCGCGATCGCGGAGAAGACGGCCGGTGTCCACGCCGGCCAGTGCATCCTGATCGACGACCTGGAGCAGAACGTGCATGCGGCGCGCAAGAGCGGTTGGCGTGCAATTCATTTCCGCAGCAACGCCCAGGCGTCGAGCGAACTGTCCCGGCTGACCGGCGTCGCCGCAGTCCTGTGAATCCCACCAACAGAAGGAGTAGAACGTGACGACCCAGGCTTCGACACTCGCTCCCCCCGCACGCCGAACCGGTGTCGCGGTGTCCGTCCACGACATCCCGAACCTCGACCCACCCGTCGCCTACACGCCGGTGACCGCGGAAGGCGCCACCGGTCTACCGGACATCGTCCTGCCGAGCGGGCACACCGCCCTGCACCTCACCCGGTACGACGACGTGCTGAAGGTACTCACGGATCCGACGTTCGGCCGGAAGGACACCAACGTCGAAGGCGGGCCGAGCTTTCAGCCCACGACGATGCCACCGGACCTGCTCCTGAATCTGGACACCCCGGATCACGCGCGGATGAAGAGTTTCGTCAACGCCGACTACAGTCCCGCCGGTGTCGAGAAGCTGAAGGGATCGGTGCATCGCATCCTCGACCGGCGGATCGCGTTGCTGCGCAACCAGGACAGCCCCGATCTGTTCGCCACGGTCCTCGACCGCCTGCCGATCGAGGTGAATGCCGGCTTCCTCGGGATCCCGGAGTCGGACATCGACTACTTCCGCCCATCCTCGCGGGTGGTGCAGTTGTCCCACGACACCGACATCCCCGGCCTGCTCGAGAACTTCTGGCTCGTCTACCACTACGTGACCGACCTCGTGCAGCGGAAACGGCCGGTCGCGCCGGGTGGGCTGATCGACCGCTTCCTCTCTGCACGCAACGAGGCGGAACCGCCGCTGAGCGACGACGAACTCGTCGCGACCCTGCTCGGCTCCGTCCTCGGCGCCGACCAGAACGTGCTGTCGGTGCTCGCGAAGGCCGTGTATGTGCTGCTGCAGGCCCCCGCGCTCTGGACTCTGCTGGCGGAGGAACCGGCGGTGGCCCCGCAGTTGGTCGAGGAGTTGCTCAGGGTGCTTCCGCTGGGCACCATCTCGACGTTTCCCCGGATCGCCACCCGCGAGGTGCGCCTGCGGGACGCCGTGATCCCCGAGGGCGCCCTCGTTTACGCCGACGCGTTCGCTGCCAACCGGGATCCCGGCACGTTCCCGCAACCGGAACTCGTCGATCCGTTCCGGGACGGGAAACGCCACCTGCAGTTCGGGTACGGCATACATCACTGCATGGGCGCGTCCCTGGCCCGGATGGAGATCACCGTGACCCTGGTGCGGCTGGCTCAGGAGTTTCCGACCCTCCAACTCACCGCCGAACCCGCTGCGGTTCCGTGGGATTCGGGGGTACTCCTGCGGCGTCCGACGTCATTGCCCGTCCGATGGTAGGCGCTTCGCGCCCGTGCGTGCTTAACGAGTCCCTGCACTCGTCAACCGCGCACGGGCGGCGGAGCCGCCGAACGTCTCGGCCAGGCGAGCCGGGAGTTCGCTGCCGTCGCCCCACACCCCCGACCACGCCACGACGCCGTCGGGCCGGACGAGGACGTCGGCTTCGAGGTTCCGTGCCCGGACCACCGCCACCCGCTCGCGCCAGCCGGTGTCGACGAGCGCGCGGGCTGATTCGGGTGCATTCCCGCACAGCAGGAGGCCCCGGTTTCCCGCCGCGGCATGCAACCGGATCAGGTCGGTGACTCCGGTGCCCGTCTCGATCACCGTGTTCGCCGCGAAGTCGCCGGACGCCGCGTGGGTGAGGGCGCGGGGCGCCGGCCGGCGCTGCGCACTGATCGCGGACCCCAGCTCTCGGTTCCGGTCGCGGTCCCTCAGCAGGACGTCGAGTTCGTGTCGCAGGCGGTCGCCCTCCGCACCGATCCGCATGCGTTCACGCTGATCGGCGACGTTGGCGATCACCGCGGCCGCGCACGTGTGCCGCTCCCGGGAGTAGGCGTCCAGGACCGACGGTCCCGCCTGCCCCCGGGCGACGAGGGCGAGGCGCCACCCGAGGCCGATCGCGTCGCCGATACCGAGATTCAGGCCCTGCCCGCCGAGCGGAAAGTGCACGTGTGCAGCGTCACCGACGAGAAGTACCCGGCCGCGCCGGTAGTCGTCGACCAGCCGCGAGTAGTCGCTGAACCGGGACAGCGACCGCGCGTGCCGGAATGGAACGGGCCTGCCCGCGAAGCGGTCGACGGTCTGCTGTAGTTCCGCCGCGGTGAGGGGCCTGCGGTGATCCTCGTGCGGGCCTCCGAGGTCGAACGTGATGATGCGGCTGAGCCCGGAAGGGTTGACGTTGAGGACGGTCCAGCCGCGGTCTGTGCGCACCCATCCCCGGGGTGCGCCTGCGGGGTCGTCGAGGACGGCGAGACCCAGCAGCGCGGCGGCCGTCGGCACGGTCTCGGTCGCCGTGAAGCCCACACTTCGTCGCACGATGCTGCGGGCGCCGTCCGCGCCGACCACCCAGTCGGCCGTCACCGTTCGCGTGAGTCCCTCGTGGGTGAACGTCACCGTGGCCCCGGCGTCGTCCTGGTCGACGCCCGTGACGACCGCGGCCTTCAGCACCGGCGTGCCGAGTTCGATCAGCTTTGCGGTGAAAAGCCTTTCGAGGTCGCTCTGACCGATACCGGCGATCGCCGGACCCTCGCCGGGTGGTGCCGTGATCTCCAGACCCCACACGCCGGCGTAGTGAAACGTCGTCGACGCGGCGGCGGCGTCGACGTCTGGCGCCGCGAAAAGCCCGCGGCGCGTCAGCAGTTGGATGCTTCGGGCGTGGATCGTTCCCGCTTTCGGCACGTCCGTGGTGTGCGGCTCCGCCTCGAGGACGAGGACGTCGATTCCGCTGCGCGCCAATTCGAGTGCCGTCAGCGATCCCACCGGGCCGCCGCCGACCACCACGACCTGGTAGTGCGATCGCAGGTCGCCGGTCGCCGTCACGATGCGCTCGCCCCGCGCCGCAGCAGCACCGCGATGACACCCGACAACCCGGCGACGACGACGGCCAGCACGACCAGCGTCGTGTGGAACGCGCTGTTGTAGGCGTCGACCGCGGTCAGCCCTTCCTCGCCGCGGCGGGTGGCGAGCCCGGTGAGCAGCGCCGCGTACACGGCCACGGCGACGGCCTCGCTGCCCAGTCGCATCGTGTTCACCACCCCCGCAGCCATACCCGCCTTCTCCTCGGGGACGAGTGCGAGCGCCTGACCGTCGACGAGACCGGCGGACAGTCCCATTCCGGCTCCCGCGAGCAGCAGCGGCACCGCGATGACCGCGACCACCGTGTCGGGGCCCGCCAGCAGCAGCCCCAGGTCGCCGGCGATCAACGCTCCCAGGCTGATCCAGATCACCACGAGCGGGTTCACCCCGGCGCCGACGGCGCGGCCCGCCGCGAGCGGACCCACCACGACCGGAATCGTGAGGAGCACGGTCACGAGTCCCGCCTTCGCCGAAGACTGTTCGGCCACGAACTGGAGAAAGGTCGGGAAGTAGGTGAGCAGCGTGACGAAGCCGAACGACGCTGCCACCGGGACGAGGCACAAGGCCATGAACCGCGGATGGGTGAGCACTTCGAGATCCAGCAGCGGGGCGGGGCGACGCGATTCGACGCGGGCGAACCCGATCAGCAGCGCGACCGCGAGGACGAACGACGCCACGACCGCCGGACTGCCCCAGCCCCAGGGCCCGCCCTGGACGATGCCCACCATCGCGGCGAACAGACCCAGCACCAGGAGGACGGTGCCGAGGAGATCGAATTTCGCGGGCGCGACACCGACCGGTCGGGCGAGCCCGATCACCGGGGTCGCCGTCAGCACCACGAGCAGCACGGCGGCCTGGATCACGAAGATGGGCCGCCAGCCTGCAGTGTCGACGAGAAGCCCGGACAGCGTCGGTCCGAGGGCCACACCGATGCCGGCGGTCGTCCCGAACAGGGCGAACGCGCGCAATCGGGCGGGCCCGTCGAACGCGGACGACAGGATCGCCGCACCGCACGAGAAGATGGCGGCACCACCGAGACCGGCGACGCCGCGGGCGACGTCGAGGACCACGATGTTCGGGGCCAGCGCGCTGGCGATGCTCCCGGCCGCGAATGTGGCGGCCCCGGCGGCGAACAGGCGTCCCCGGCCGAAGCGGTCCGACAGCGACCCACAGACCAGGGTGAAGCAGGCGAACGCCAGGTTGAATGCATTCACCACCCACTGCTGGCCGGATGCGCCGCCGCCGATGTCGGAGGAGATCGCGGGCAGCGCCACCGCGGTCCCGGAGATCGACATCGGGACGACGAGCACGGCCAGGAGGACCGCAGCGAGGGTGAGATTCCCGCGTCGAGGGTAGGCCGGTGTCGTGTCGGGTGGTGGCGTCGGTGTCGTGGCGTCCGCCGTGGTCAGCTCCGAGGTCATGTCGATCCTTCCTGAAGTGTGCGTTGCCCCCGTGCACCAGAGGTTCGATACAATACGAACCATGCACCAGAGCTAGGTTCGATGCAAGGCGAACCTTCAGTCTGGTGGTCGAAGACCCGAACCTGGAGGTGGCCGTGCCCGACGCCGAGGGACATCCCGCAGTCGACGAGATCGAACTGGTCTCCGTGCTCGCCGCACTCGCCGACCCCCTGCGACTGGAGGTCGTGCAGAAACTCCTGATCGAGGCCGAGGGCGCAGAACGCCACTGCACGTCGTTCGGGCTGCCCGTGTCCAAGTCGACCCGCAGCCACCATTTCAAGGTCCTGCGCGAGGCGGGGCTGATCAAGCAGGTCGACCGCGGCAATTCCCGGATGGCGCAGTTGCGCAGATCCGACATCGACGCCCGCTTTCCTGGGCTCCTCGATGCCGTGGCGACCGCACCCGCCTGAGGTTCTCTCGCCGCGCGCGAGGGTCGTCGCCGTGCGATGATCGGGCGCCGAGGGGGCGGTACGAGTGGAACAACGGGAACGCGGCGACGGCTGGATCCTGGTCGAAATCCTGGGGGACGCACCGACGGTGATCGCCGAGGGCATCAAGCAGCGGCAGTGCCGGCCGCTCGGCAATGTGTACCGCGGCAGGATGCTGACGCTGGTGGCGGGGGCCATCGACACGGTGAAGTCCTCGGGACAGCCGGTACAGGTGACCCTCGGCGAGACGGTCGGCGACATCGATCTCGTCGTGGGACGACCGGTGCTCGGTCCGGGCGGAGACGTCCTGGCGGTGCAGATCTACACCGGTCGCGCGGACGGTCCGGTGCCGTGGCCGCACGCGGCGGCGGGGTGGGAATGGAATCTGTCCGTGGCGGCGGGGCCGCGACGCACCCGATGGACGCGTGAGTTTCGGAATCTGTACGGCGTGGCGGACACTCGGCCGGAGCACGACCACTTCGGCCTCGCCGACCTGTACCGGAGGGTGCCGCGGATCTCCGACATCGCGGTGCTGATGGAACGCGTCGACAACGCCCGCGACGGCGAGTTCTTGTCCGGGGAACTGATCGCCCGGCACGACGACGGGGCGCTGCGCCTCGTCCGCTTCGTGCGCCGAGCCGTCGCGACGCCCGAAGGGGTGGTGCTGCGGGGCGTCGACCACGACGTCACCCACAAGACGGATGTCGGCGAGCTCGCGATCCGGGTGATGGACTCCGACGTCGCATCGACCGTGCATACCGTCGCGGGTGTCCATGCGGCACTGGTCGACTCACAGCAGGGGTACGTCATCAAGTGGATCACGCCGCCGCTGGCGGGACTGTCAAAGGAGGCGGAGGGTGGCCAGATCGGATTGCTGCACGGCGAAGACCTCGCGGCGGTGCGGCAGCGGATCACCGGCCGTCGTCCCGGGCAGGCCCGCGTCGCCGTGTCGGACGGGTCGTGGGCCCGGCACACGGTGCGCGCGTTTCCCGTTCCCGGCTACGGTTCCACACCCGTGGTGATGATGACGTTCTCAGGCGCCGGTTCCGAACAGCATGCCCAGCAGGTAGGTGGCGGCGGCTGCGCCGTACCCGATTGCCAGCTGGCGTAGCGCTCGTTTGACCGGGGGTCCACCCGACAGCAACCCCACCACCAGGCCGGTTCCGAGCAGCGCGACGCCGACGAGTGCCGCCGCGACCACGAGCGCGGCGGTCCCTTCCATGCCGAAGAGATACGGCAGCACGGGGATCACCGCACCGGACGCGAAGAAGCAGAAGCTCGCCGCCGCCGCACCGAGCCCCGTGCCGATGGCCTCGTGCTCGTCGACGACCTCCGAACCCGAAACAGGCTCGGGCTGAACGGCTCTCTTCAAGACGTCGGCCGCGCGTTTCTCGGCGTCCGCGGCGGGCATGCCCCGCGCCCGGTACACGAGCGCGAGTTCGTTCGCGTCGACGTCGAGGAGCGGCACCGCCTGGCGGGCACCCTCCCCCGGCGCCGACGCCTCGAGCAGTTCGCGCTGCGACCGCACGGACACGTACTCGCCCGCGCCCATCGACAGCGCGCCGGCGAGCAGACCGGCGAGCCCGGTCAGCAGCACGATGTGATTGTCGACGCCGCTGCCGCTGATGCCGAGTACGAGGGCGAGATTGCTGACCAGGCCGTCGTTGGCACCGAACACGGCGGCACGAAACGTGCCGGACAGACGATTTCGCCCACGCGCCGCCAGCGCCCGCACCACTTCTTCGTGGATGCGCTCGTCCGCGCCCATGGCGACGGTGGCGTCGACGTCCGTCGGGTACGGCGACCGGGTCTCCGCGCGTTGCGCGAGGGCGAGCACGAACACCGATCCGAACCGCCGGGCCAGCACACCGAGGATGCGCGTGCGGACGTCACCGCGAACGGGTTTGCCGACGTGCTCCCCGAGCAGCGCGCGCCAGTGCGCCTCGTGCCGTCCCTCGGCGTCGGCGAGCGCCAGCAGAATCTCGCGTTCCTCACCGGTGCGACGTTTCGCGAGATCGCGGTAGACGGCGGCCTCGGCGCGTTCGTCGGCGAGGTAACGACGCCATTTCCGGACCTCGCGCGGACCGGGATCCGGTCGTGCACCCGCAACCATCGTGAGCCTCCCGATCGTCGACCGATCGAAGCCTACCGACGCGACTACCGCACCGCGGCGGTTCGAGGTCAGTCGCCGGCGGCGAGGGCCTTTCCGAGCGAGTCCTCGGGTTCGGAGACCACCACCGGATCGCGTCCGGACAGCAGGTCGAGGACGGCCTTGGGCCGGGCCAGCGATTCGCGCACGGTGTTCCTGGCCATCGTGATCGGGCGGCATTCGCATCCGGCGTTGACGCCGGCGACGTCGATTCCGGCGCCACGGCACAGCGCGACCGCGCGGGGGACGTGGAAACCCTGAGTGACGATCAGCGCCTTGGTCACTCCGTACGTCTGGACCGCCCTCGCGCACGTGTCGTAGGTGTCGAGCCCGTACCGGTCGCCGACGATCCGGCTGCGGTCGATGCCCTTCTCGACCAGGTATTCCGTCATCGCCGCGATCTCGTCGCCGGATCTGCCTGCGCCGTCGCCCGAGACGAGTACCGCCCGCGCACGCCCGTCCTGCACGAGGCGGACTGCGACGTCGAGGCGCCCGGCCAGATACTCCCGGGGTTTGCCGTCGCGCACCTGCGCACCGAGAACGATGACGACGGGCGCTTCGGGTGCGTCGTCGACGTCGTAGACGTGCCCCTCGGCCTCGCGCGAGATCCACACCGTCGAGGCCGCGACGACGAGGACCGCGAGCGCTCCGAGCCCCGCTCCGATGCCGACCAGCCGGCGGACGATCCGTCGTTCCCCCATGCCGCCATCAAACCACAGCGTCAGGCGACGGCCGGTTCCTCCGGGGCGCGCCGCTCACGCAGTCCGGATACCAGGCACAGGCCCAGCCCGAAAAGGATCCAGCAGGTCAGCACGAGCAGGCCAGCGCCGGCGCCGTGTCCGTCGAAGAACGCCATCGAGCGCACCACGGTTCCCGCCGCTCCGGGCGGCAGGAGCTGCCCGAACGCGCCCCACCCCGACGGCAGCCACGCCGGGGAACTCGCCAGACCCGACAGCGGGTTGGCGAGGAACATCATCGTCACCGCTCCGAGCGCGAACCCCGCGATGCCCAAAACGGATTCGAGCCCGAGGATGGTCAGGGAAATGGCAGCGATTCCGAGGATGACGGCACCGGACGTCGTCCAGTAGTCACCGTCGACGCTGCCGAGACCGAACTGCAGAATTGCGGTCAATGCGAGTCCGGCGCTCACGGCGAACAGCACCGCACCCGTCACCCGGCTCTTGACGCTGTGCGGGAACAGTCGCACCAGCACGATCGCGGGGATCATGCCGCCGAAGACCAGCGGAAGCGCCAAGCCGCCGAGGCCCGCGCCGGCGGGGTCGTCGGCCGTCAACGGAACGACGTCCTCGACCGGAACAGGCTGTCCCGCAGTCGCGCTCATGCCCGCTGCGAGACCGTTCATCGTCTGCGCGATGGGCGCCCCGCCGGCGCCGGCGGACAGGACCTTCATGCCCTCCGGTGTCGCGACGATTCCGCCCACCACCTCCCGGTGCTCGATCGCCGTCCGGACCGCCTCGGCGTCCGCGAACCGCTCGGTGGCGAAGGCCCCCGGTCGGCCTGCGTCGAGCGCGGCGTCGATCTGGGCGACGGCCGCGTCGGACCCGGCGACGCCAAGCCGCAGGTCGTGTGGGCCGCTGTGGACGGCAGGCAGCGCGAACGCCAGCAGCATCACGGCGATCACGGCGGTGAGTCCCAGCACGACGGCGATCATTTTCACCGGATCGGACGGCCCGTTGCTCGCCCGCCCGGCGGGTTCCACCCGCGGGTCGAGTGTCCCGGTATCCGAAGTGCTCATCAGACTCCTCCTCCATTAAGTGGAGGGAATTCCTCCAGTACTTGTGGAGAATATTCCTCCGGTTATGCTGGGTTGTCAAACGAGAGAGGTGCCCCCGATGCGAGCCGACGCGCTGGAACGCCGTAACACCCTGATCAAGGCGGCCCGGGCGGTGTTCGCCGACCGCGGGCACGATGCGCCGCTCGACGCCATCGCCGCGCACGCCCGGGTCGGGATTGCCACCCTGTACCGGAATTTTCCGAGCCGGGACGACCTCGCCCACGCCGTCGCCCGGACGACGCTCGCCGAGGTCCGCGCACTCGCAGTCCGGGCGCTGGACGAGTGCGTCGACCAACCCGAGGCGGCATGGCGACGGTTCGTCGACGCCGTGGTCGAGTTGCGGATGGGAGCGTTGGTGCCCGCGCTTGTCAACAGCCTCGACGAACTGCCGCCCGACGTGCGCGACATGCGGGAGCAGACGAAGGCGGCGGTCACCGAGCTCATTCACCGGCTCCAGGACTTCGGGCTCATCCGCGAGGACGTCGTGCCGCTCGAGATCATCATGGGGATCGCGATGCTCACCCGGCCGCACGTGCTGATGTTCGAGGACACGACGGCCAATCTCGTTCCGCGGCTGATCACGGTCTTCCTCGCCGGGTTACGCCCGGACGGGTCCCCGCTGCCGCCGCCGATCCCCCCGAACGCGGCTGTACTGTGACGAACATGCAGCAAGGGGGGCCTGCGCCACAACCATGGAATCACCCACGTGCCGGTGACGAGCAGTTGCCGCGACTCAACGGCTGGGACGTGGCGGTGTCTGCGGCAGCAATCGTCGTCGCGGTCGCGGTCGCCAGCATCTCCGCGGTCGCGGCGTTCTTCTGGCTGCTGTTCCTGGACTACTGCCCACCCGAGACCTGCAGCGCCGAGAACGCGTGGATCGCGGTGTGCGTCGCACTCGCGGTCGCGGCACTGGTGACCGTGATGGGCGGCGCGGTCACGATCGCCCGCATCGCGCGGCACACGGTCGCGTGGCCGGTGGCGTGCGGGACCCTCGTTCTCTGCGCGAGCGCGTGCGCGATCGGATTCGCCGGTTACGTCTCCGCGACGGGAATCTGAGCGTCCTCAGGCCACGTGATGACGATCGGCCCGGCTGATCGCGACGGCCGAGACGATCACGCCGACCACCACACCGACAAGAGTGTCGACGACGCGGCTCACCGCGATGTCCGGCACCACCGCCGACCCGAGACCCGTCAGCAGCAGCGCCATGGGAGTGATGGCGACGGACGCGAACGCGTAGTTCTTGATGACCACCAGTTCGGTCACGGTCTGCAGCACCACGATCACCACGACGGTCTGCCAGTACCCCATCGCCGCGGCGATCAGCCCGGCGGCGAGGACGGCGCCCGCCACGTTGCCGACGAGTCGTTGAATCCCCCGCTGCACGGTCTGACTGAAGTTGAACCCCTGCATGGCGGCCATCGCACCCATCGACGCCCACAGCGGATGTTCCAATCCCAGTGCCACACAGATCCATCCGGCCAGAGCTGCGGCGGCGGCAATGCGGGCGGCGTTGACGATCCCCTCACGTGACCGCAGCCCCCGGAGCCCTTCCGCGAGGAAGCCGGCCGGCTCCGGCAACGCCGCGGCCTCCGCATCGAAAGCCGGAAGATCGCTGCGGCGCTTCACCTTACGAAGCTCCGACTCGTGATCGACGAGCGCCCGCAGGGTGTCGTGGTCACGCTCGTGCGCCCACCGATCGACCACGGTGTCGGCTTCGGCGAGAAGCGCGAACAACTGGTGGGAGTGACCGTCCCGGCCCTGGCCGCTGTGCGCGATCACGTCCCGCGCGTTGTCGATGGCCTTGCGGGCGGCCACGATCGCGGAGGCGTCGTGCGCACGTTCCAGCTGTGCGACGGCCGCGAGCGCCCGCGCCACCGCCAGTCGCGCGGGACCGAGAGGAACGAACAGGCAGGGCGTCATGGCGGCGAGCCAGCCCACGGCGACACCGATCGCCACAGCCACGACCGCCGGTCCGAGATCGGCGAGCCGGGTCGAGTGCCCGACCGCCGCGGTGGCGGCGAAGATCAGGATGACGGGGCCGGGACCGGCGATCCGGAACGCCGCCAGCAGCCACGCGGCGATCCCCGACGCCACAGCCATGGCCGCGATCTGCAGCCAGAGGGACAGCCCCGCCGCACCGAGGAGCGCGCCCCCGGCGACGAAGACGACGAGTGCGACACCGACGAGCCCCGTCTTCCGGGCGAGCCGCGGGTACGGCTCGTATCGGCCGAACGCGGCGGTCAGCGCACCCAGCGCCGCGAAGCCGGCAAGGTTGCCGTGCCCGAGCAGGCCGCCGATCACCAGCACCAGCGCCGTCGCCGCACCCACCCGCAGGGCGGGGGCGATGGTGGCGTCCGCGGTCCGGACCTCGAACGCTCGGCGCCACGTCGACGGCGCCACCGAGTGGGCCAGCGCCTCACGGGAGTGATGGAGCCGGCTGAGGTCGGGTGCGTATCGAGGGGAAGCCTGCATGACCTCAGCGTACCGTATATTTCACTAGTAAAATAGTTATGAAATAGTGTGAAGTTGGTCGCTACGATGGTTTTCATGAGCCCTGCCCCACGTCCGGATGAGGATTTCACCGATCGCGTACGACGCGAATGGGCGGAGACCCATCCCGACGTGGACACGTCACCGATCGAGGTGATGGGTCGCATCACCCGGATCGGATCCCAGGCCCTGCAGCAACTCGACCGCGCCCTCGACGCGAGCGGAGTCTCGCGCGCCGAGTTCGACGTCCTGTGCGCGCTGGCCCGCAGCGACCGGCCCCTGCGGGCCAGCGAGGTCACCGCCGTGACCATGCTCAGCGGCGCCTCCACCACCAAGCACGTCGACCGCCTGGGCCGGCTGGGGCTGGTGGAACGACTGCCCTTCGAACGCGACGGCCGGGTCGTGCTGCTCCATCTGACCGAGGCCGGACGCGCGCTCGTCGACACCGAATTCCCGCAGCGCGTCGAACGCGACCGGCGATTCCTCGAGGGACTGGACGAGGACGAATGCGCGGTGCTGGCGGGGCTGCTCCGGCGGATCGCCGCCAACGTCGAATCCGGACTGCGCCCGTAGTCCGGGTCAGGGAATGATCTTCCGCGCCCGCAGGTCGCGGAAGATGTCGAGGAACATCTGCTCGGTCTCGACGTGTCGGTGGAAACCGAATCTGCGTGCCTTCGACCCGTCGGCGATGACGTCGTAGTCCCAGCCGAAGACGAAGTCGCCGAACGCCCACGACGAGACGTCCGAGTACGGCGTCGGCGCCAGTCCGTGCTTCGCGACGAGGTCGTTCCACACCGGTTCCTTGTCGGCCATGACGACGTCCATCGACATCGGTAGCGGCGGCGCGACGTCCAGTTCGAAGAAGTCGGCGATCTTCGGCAGCATCTCGTCCCAGCGGAACAGATCGCCGTTGTTGATGTTGAACGCCTGGTTGGCGCACTCAGGTGTGGTGGCGGCCCAGACCGTCGCCTCGGCCAGCAGTCCCGCGTCGGTCATCTCGATCAGACTCGTGTAGGCGCCGGGCTTGCCCGGAAAGCGCAGCGGCACCCCGAGTTCCTTCGACATCGTGGCGTAGACGGCGATCACGAGCGCGAGATTCATCGGGTTGCCGAGCGCGAATCCGCACACGACCGAGGGTCGGATCGCGGACCACGTCCAGCGCTTGCCGCGCTGACGGTCCTCGAGGAACTGCTGCTGATCGACGTTGAATTCGGGCGGCATGTGCGGCGGGTCGCTCTCCCGCGCCGGCGTCTTGAACGGTCCGAGGTGGGCCCCGTACACCTTGTAACCCTGCATCAGGCTGATGTGCTCGAGCCCGGCGGCCACCGGTTCGAGCGCGTTCACCGTGTTGACGAGCATCGCGACGTTGGGAGCGACGAGTTCCGCCCATGACGGACGGTCCTGGTAGGCGGCGTAGAAGATGTGCGTCGCCTCGCGCAGGTCGCCCAGCTTGTCGGCGGCGTCGCCCGCGTCGAGCAGGTCGACCGCAATGTGCCGCACCCGGTCGGTGTCGGTCCCGCCGCGGCGGGACAGTCCGATGACGTCCCACTCCCCCGTCGTTTCGAGATGGTCGATCAGATTGCCGCCGATCACACCACGCGCACCGACGACCACTGCCACTCTGCGCTTCGCCATCACTTACTCCTATCGGTATATCGCGAAATCACGATACGTTGAGTGAAGCACACATATCGGAAAATCGCGATATAGCGGTACGCTGGTTTTGTGAGTGAACTTCCGGACCCCGACGACCTCGCCCTCGTCTTCAAGGCGCTGTCGAACCCCACCCGCGTGCGCATCCTGCAGTGGCTGAAGGATCCGGACAGCTTCCCCCCACAACTCGAACCCGCCGAAGAAGTCGGCGTATGCCTGAAGCACATTCAGGCGAGGGCCGAGGTCTCCCAGTCGACAGCGTCGCAGTACATGGCCGCCCTACAGAGCGCCGGCCTCGTCACCAGCCATCGGATCGGCCAGTGGACCCACTATCGCCGCAACGAGGAGCAGATCGGTCGGCTCGCCGACCACATCCGCACCGAACTCTGACGAATCAGGGCATCTCCACGGTTTCGGCGCGCGCGATCTCGTCGAGCGCCCGGCGGACGTAGCCGCCGGCGGGCACCTCCGCTGCGCTCAGGAGGTCGGCGATCACCAGGATCGCGGCCTCCACGGCTCGCTCGGGCCTGCGCGGGTTCTCCTCGACGTCGGCCACACCGAGCGCGCCGGTCAGCACGGCGACCAGGGAGTCGACGTCCACGGCCGGAAACCAGAGCGCCGCCGCCCGCGCGCACCGGGTGAGCACGTCCTGCACGTCCTCCCCCGTCAGTCCGTCCGGGTGCAGCGTCTCGAGGAGTTCCCGGACCACCCCCGCCAGCACCGCGCCGACCTGCTCCGCCGGCAGGGCAGCCAGGTCTTCCGTCGCCTCGGTCAGCGCCGCCGCATCCGACGCCCGTGCCGCGACGATGGCGACGTCCAGCGCTTCGGCGATGTCACGCGCAACAGCAGGCCAGTGAGTGGGCCACATCCGGTAGATCCTCTTCTCGTGTCCGTCGAACCGAGGTTACTGAATCATGGGGCACCGACAGTCAGCGCAGCCGCTCGATCAGCCGCTGCGCGTCGAACGGGGCGTACCCCTTCATGTCGTTGTCGAAGTAGGCGAAGCAGTCGAGCCCCTGCCCGCGCCACCGCCCGATCTTGCGCGCCCACTCGTCGAGAGCCTCGTCGTTGTAGCCGCTCGCATACAGTTCCTTGTCCCCGTGCAACCGCAGGTAGACGAAATCGCTCGTGACCGCCTCCACGAACGGATACCGGCCCGCCGTGTCGGCGACGACGAACGCGACGTCGTGCGCGCGGAGCAACTCTTTCGCCTCCTCCGCCTCGAAGCTGTGGTGGCGAACTTCGAGCGCATGCCGGACGGGGCGGTCGGCGTCGGTTTCGGTCCACGTCCGGTCTTCGGTGAGCTTGTCGTCGTGCCGCGCTGCGAGCGCCGATGCCTCGGCGGTCGTCCGCGGCAACTGGTCCAGGAACGCTGCGAGACTCGTCGAATCGAACGCGAGCGTCGGGGGCAGTTGCCACAGCAGCGGTCCGAGCTTGGGTCCCAGCGCGAGCACCCCGGAGGCGAAAAAGTTCGCCAGCGCCGCCTCGACACCGACCAGCCTCTTCATGTGCGTGATGTAGCGACCGCCCTTGACGGCGAACACGAAATCCTCCGGTGTCTCGTCACGCCACTTCGCGTAGCTCGTCGGCCGTTGCAACGCATAGAAGGAACCGTTGATCTCGATGGACGTCAAACGCCCCGCGGCGTAGGCCAACTCCCTGCGATGCGCCAGTCCTTCCGGGTAGAAGTCGCCGCGCCACCCGGGATACGTCCAGCCGGAAATACCTACGCGGGCCTGCGCCATCTTCCGACCCTAGCGCCGGAACCTATTGCGTGTGGCCCGTCCCAGGGAGAACCATGAGAAGACCCCACAATCGAGGAGGCACCGATGCCGAGATACCTCTGGCAGGTCACGTACTCACCCGAAGGCGCGAAAGGACTGCTCAGCGAAGGCGGCACAGCACGACGCGACGCGATCACCCAGATGGTCGAAAGCGTCGGGGGCACAGTCGAATCCTGCTACTTCGCACTGGGTGGCCGGGATCTGTTCGTGATCGGTGACGTGCCCGACGACGTGGCCGCCGCCGCGCTCGGCATCCGCACCGCCGCCTCCGGGGCGGCACGGTCGGAATCGGTGGTGCTGCTGACACCGGAGCAGGTGGACGACGCGGTCCGCCGCGACGCCGAATACCGGGCGCCCGGCAGCTGATCGACCCCTCTGCCTGCGGCGGCGAATATCGTTCTGCAGGATGATGTGCGGCCGCGGAGTCGGCCGATACCGTCGAGCCATGTCTGCCGACCAGACCTACTCGACCACGGTGAATCCGTTCACCACCGGCTCCGCTCGCCATGCCCTGTTCGCACTGAGGGCGCACCCCTGCGCGTCGTCGCGCACTCCGTGCTGTCGCTCCTGGTCGGAACGGTCGCATGGTTCGTTGTGGCACTGAGCGTGATCGCCGCGTTCCGCGGGCTGTTCTACGGGCTGATCACCGACGACTCCTACGCGTACAGCTGGGGTGGTCCGACGCTCGCCGGCGCCTGGCTGGTGCATCTCGTGCTCGGTCTGCTGCTCGTGCCGGTCGCCGTGTGGATCCTGCGGGGCATTGCGGTGCTGCAGACCGGGCTCACCCGGCGCCTGCTCGGCGACGGTGGTCCCGTGTGGGTCGTGCCGGTCGCGCTGATCCTCGCCGTCGCCGGCGCGCTGCTGTTCCGGTCGTGGCTCCATCAGATCTGAGATACCGGAATGAATGCCGGTGAGGGAAGGTTGCACGCCACATGACGGAGACCACAGGAGAAACCCCGCAGCTCGGACAGTTCGGCGTCTGGCGTCACGCCGGCGGATTGGCACCCGAGGTGGGTGCCGCGATCGAATCGGCAGGTTACGGCGCGATCTGGATCGGCGGTTCGCCGCCTGCCGACCTCGACGTCGCCGAACGCCTGCTCGACGCGACGTCCACCATCACCGTCGCGACCGGCATCGTGAACATCTGGACCGCACCCGCCGACGAGATCGCGACCTCCTTCCACCGACTCGAGGCCCGTCATCCGGGGCGCTTCCTCCTCGGCATCGGCGTCGGCCATCCCGAACAACCCGGCCTGAACTACAACAAGCCGTACGCCGCGCTCGTGGAGTACCTCGACGTCCTCGACGCCGCCGGGGTCCCGGCCGGACGACGCGTCCTCGCCGCGCTCGGCCCGAAGGTGCTCGAGCTGTCGGCGGCCCGCGCCGCAGGCGCCCACCCGTACCTGACCACTCCGCAGCACGCCCGGGAAGCGCGTGAGCTGCTCGGCCCCGGTCCGGTGATCGCACCGGAGCAGAAGGTCGTGCTGGACACCGATCCGGAACGGGCTCGCCCCGTCGGACGTGAAGCGGTCGAGAATCCATACCTGCACCTGCGCAATTACGTCAACAACCTGAAGCGGCTCGGGTATACCGACGAGCAGATCGCGAACGGCGGCAGCGACGAGCTGATCGACGCCCTCGCCGCCCACGGCGACGCCCCCTACATCGCGGGCCGCCTCCGCGAACATCTGGACGCGGGCGCCGATCACGTCGCGATCCAGGTGCTGCCCGCCGGCGACGATCCCCTCCCTGCCCTGCGGGAACTCGCGGGCGCACTGGGACTCTGAGTTCCGCTAACGAAATAGTGTGATGGCGGGTACCGCATACTGAAAGGCGTTCGCCGAAACGGTCGGGGTATGGTCCCCTTCTGAACGGCAGGCAGGACTGAACGCAAGGTAGGAACTGTGCACGAGCCAACGCCACGTCCGGTCGGCCCATACGCTTCGGGGCCGCCACCTGCAGCCCTGACCGTGCATTCGGCGAGACTCGACCGGTTCCGCGCGGCCGAGTTGTGGCGGGCGCTGGTCATCGGCGTAGTCGTCGTCGCCTACACACTGCTCTCGCTCGTCACCTGGCCCGTCCGGCGTCGCGGCCGCACCCTCGCGGACGCGGCGTCGGAGGGCCTGGTCAACGGATTCGAGGTGCTCGGCCCGACGTTCGTCAAGGTCGGGCAGCTGATGGCGTCGTCGTCCGGCGTATTCCCCGCCCCGCTGGCCAACGCCTGCCTGCGATGTCTCGACGACGTGCCGCCGGTACCCGCGCAGGAGGCCCGCCGGGTGATCGAGGCAGACCTGGGACACCCCGTCGACGCGTTGTTCGCATCGTTCGACGACGTCCCCCTCGCCGCCGCCTCCGTCGCGCAGGTGCACGGCTGCGTGCTCCCCGACGGCCGGGAAGCCGTCATCAAGGTGCAACGCCCCGACATCTTCCGCCGCATGGTGGTGGACCTGCGCACCGCGTACTGGGGTGCGCGGATCCTCGAGAAGCTCTTCGAGTTCTTCCGCATCGCGAACGCCACCGCCATCATCCGCGATCTCCACGCGGCCACGATGACCGAACTCAACAGCGCGGTGGAGGCCGACCGGCAGGCCCGGTTCAGGACGAACATCGGCGCCTTCGGCGACAACAAGGGCGTCACCACCCCGGAGGTGTACTGGGACTACTGCGGTCCGCACGTCATCTGCATGGAACGCATGTACGGGCTGCCGCTCGACCGGTTCCCCGACCTCGTCCACATGGACACCCGCATGCTGATCCGCCGCGGCGTCAAGGTGTGGATCGAGTCGGTCATCCTGCACGGCCCGTTCCACGGCGATGTGCATGCCGGCAACCTGTGGGTCCTCGACGACGGGCGCATCGCGATGCTCGACTTCGGCATCGTCGGCGAGCTACCCGAATCGTGGCGGCAGATCCTGCGCGACATGTTCTACGCGACACTGATCGACGGCGACTTCTCCCGCATGGCCCGCGGAATCCGCAGCCTCGGCTACGCGCAGGACAACGACGCCACGGACGATGAGATCGGCCTCCAGGTGGCGGCCGCCCTCGCACCCCTGCTAGGCCGGGACCTCGGTGAGCTGCGGCTCAGCGAACTCATCATGGCCCTCATCGGCATCGGCAAGAATTGGGGCGTCGCCAGCCCCGAGGAACTCGTCCTGTTCGGGAAGCAACTCGGCTACTTCGAGCGCTATGCCACCGAACTCGCGCCCGGCTGGGTGATCGGACAGGACCTGTTCCTGTTCCGCAACGTCTTCCCCGACGCCGTCGCCGCGAAGGCCCGCGAACTCGGGGTGGAACTACCCGACGAGTGACGCGCGCTCGTGGAGCGTCCTTCGCGGCGAGCGTCAGGTACGCGTCGCCCAGATCGTTCTCTAGTGCCCGGTCAGAGAATCCAGCACCGAGGCTCGGTGCAGGGGGTGGTCCGGGAGCCGGTCGGGGGTCAGGATCCAGTCGTTGTGCGTCCACGGGTCGGAGACGGTGAGAACCCCCGACGTCGGAACCTGTTGCGCGATGCGTTCGAGCACCGCGACTCCCGGATCCGAAGCGGCACCGGCGCTGTCGCCGACGATGATCAGCGACGTCCCGACCGCGGGACCGTGGTCGGCGAGGTGCACTATGCGCGCGGCGTCCTCGGTGCCGTACCCGTGCGGGAAGTCGCCGAGGATCACCAGCCGCGGTTCCGGCAGGGTGTCCCGGATCCCGCTGCGGGCCGCCATCTCTGCGAGGTCGACGCTCTCGGAGAGCGCGGTGAGCCGGGCGGTGACGTCGGAGGCCGCGGACACCACGGGCGAGGCCAGGAGCGCACCGAGGGGTTCGGTGAACTCGCGCAGCGAGCCGCTGAGGTCGACGACCTCCAGCCGCCCCGCCGCCGCGGGCGTCGCCACCAGCATGCGCGCGGCCAGCGCCGCGACCACCGGAGCGGCCTCGGCCGGTTCGCCGACGATCCAGAGGGGACGCCCCAGCGGGTAGTGGACGCAGAACGGGACCCGCAGCTCACCGAGGTCCCGTGCGGACAACTCGCCGAGCCTCAGGCCGTCCGTCACGGCGGTGTGGGTGACCGGGTTCGTCCACGCGGCGGATTCGAAGGTCGCCAGCGACCGCGGCAACAGCGGGTCGATGGCGCGGAGTTCCTCGGCCAGTTGCGAAGTCTCGCCGTCGAATTTGCGTTGCGCCTCGGCGACGAGGGCGTCGGAACGCTCCTGTGCCCTGGCCTGCGACTGGGCGACCGCCGGACTGTTGCGGGTGGACGGGTCGGCCACCGACGCGGACAGTTCGTCGTCCAACCGTGCCTGCGCGTAGTCGCGGGAGGATCGGAACGAGGCCGCCGACCGGGCGGCGTCCTCGAAGATCATCCACGCCCTCTCGAACGAGTGGGCCGGGTCGAGCGGGATACCCGCCGGACCGGGCGTCGCCGGAACCTCTTCGGCGACAGGGTGCGTGGGTTCGTCCACGTCGACGCCGTGCCTGGTGAGGAGTTCGGCGAGGCCGCCGTCGTATCCCTGCCCGACGGCGCGGACCTTCCAGTCGGTGCCGCGGCGGTAGATCTCCAGGCAGATGGCGGCCGCCTCGGAACCGACCAGCGGGACGTCGAAAACGACCACGGTACCGCCGCTTTCATCGGCGAGCGTGGCCGACAGACCCGAGCGGGCCAGCGTCGCCGGACCGCTCGGGGATGCCGGATCGACACTGACCACGCAGAGGACGCCCGCCGCGGCGGCGTCCACCTCGTCCAAGTGCAGCCGGACCGTTCCGTCCGCGTCGAGTTCCACCCCGGCGGCGCGCCGCTGGTTGTAGAACACGAAATGGTCCGAGGACAGCGCGCGGAGATCGCCGTCGACGATCAACGCCGAGACGTCGACCGGCGTCGCGTCGACTGCGCGGAAACGCAGTACGCGCGACGGCAGCGGGGCGTTCTGCCCCGGAACGAGGTGGACCGTCACCACCCGCCCCTAGACGCCGAGGAACCGGGCGAGTTGAGGCGCGGCCTCACCGGCGTGCTTGGCCTGGATGCCCTCACCGATGGCCTGCAGCTTCCATTCGCCGCCCACCCGGTACACCTTCGCCATCACCATTCCGGTGAACGGCATCCCGCCCTGCAGCGTGAACCGTGCGAGTTCGGCGTTCGACGTGGTGTCCACCAGTCGGCAGAACGCGTTCTTCACCTGCTCGAACGTGTGCCCGCGGTACGACGTCACGATGAACACGATGGTCGAGACGTGCGGCGGAATGCGGGTGAGATCCACGAGGATCACCTCGTCGTCGCCCGCGCCCTCGCCGGTGAGGTTGTCGCCCTGGTGCCGGATCGACCCGTCCTTCGACGTCAGCTGGCCGTAGTAGGCGACGTCGACCATGTTGTTGTCCGCGAACAGGACCGCCGACGCGTCGAGGTCGACGTTGGCGGAACGGTTTCCGAACATGCCGCGCTTCTCGATCGGATCCCAGCCGAGTCCCATCTGGATGTACGTCAGCGCGACGCCACCGTCCTTGCGGAGCGTAACCTTCTGGCCCTTGCTCAGGCTGACCGGCCGCGACTTGGTGAGACTGACCCCGGCCGGAGCCGCAGGGGCAGCAGGAGCCGGGGGCGGCACCGGGGCGGCCGGCGGCGGGTAGGCCGGAGCGGGGGTGGCCTGCGGTGCCGGTGGCTGCTGGACCGGGGCGGCCGCGGGGGCGGGTGCGTCGTCGACGGACACACCGTGATCGGTGACGAGTGCGGCGAAACCACCGGCGTAGCCCTGCCCGACGGCCCGCACCTTCCAGGCGCCCTGGCGGCGGTACAGCTCGAGCGCGATGACGATCGACTCGGAGTTCAGCCCTTCGATCCGGTACTCGTACAGCGCGTTTCCGGCACCGTCGGCGACCCGGGCCGTCGGCGGGGCGGAACGGCCGAAGTTGCTGGTGGCGTCGTCGAGAGTGATGACCGCGCGCACCTGGGCGATGTCGGCCGGCACCGCGCCGAGCGACACCTTCAGCGACGCCGCCTGTCCGGGGGCCCCGGGCACGAGTTGCACACCGGGACCGGACGGCTGGTTGAAGAAGACGAAGTCGGCGTCCGAGCGGACCTTCCCCGAATCCGTGACGAGCAGCGCGGACAGGTCGGCGGCGGCGGTCAGCTCGAGGGAGACGATGACGTCGTCGACGCTCAGTGGGCCGTTCTGACCCTTGGCAAGCGGAGTGGACACTGCGGTGGTTCCTTCACTGTGGGAGCGTCGGGTTTGTCCCGTTTGGCCTGTTCTCCTACAACCTACAAAAGAGCGCCCACGGCCGTCGTCCCCGCACCCCGCTCGACGCGGTCCGCGAACCAGCGCAGGATCTCCTCACCGGCGGCGATCCCGCTGCTTCCGGTCACGGACAGGGTCGGATGCTGCCAGTCGAGCGTTTCGAGTTCGCCGTGCCGGGGGCGGATGGCGGCGTCGGCGGCACTGAGCATGTGGGCGTCGAGCGCCCCGTCCCCCGCCGCGAGCACGGGCGCCTCCGGCGCGAGCACACCGTCGTCGACGAGCCGGGAACGGACCTCGGCGACTGCACGGCTCTTGCACACCGCGTCGGGCATCGTGTAGATCTTGCGGCCCTGGCGGGACGCACCCCAGCCCCGATCCACGCACCAGACGTTCCACTCCTCGACGAAGCCTTCGGGCATCGCGTCGAGGTCCACGACCAGGTAGGAGAACAACTCGTCGGCCACCCGGGACGACCGGACCCAGCTGTCGTCGATCCGGCGGCTCAACTCGGCCCCGATCTCCACCAGCGACGCGCCACCGTCGGCGATCGCGAGGTCGACGCCCGACCGCCAGCCCGCATCGGGGACGCCGTCGACGAGGATGTTCCCGCCGTTGGTCGTGATCGCGTACCGCCACGGCGCCCCCGGCAGGTCGATGCGCTCGAACTGCGCGACGGTGCGAGTGGTGGTGGGCACGACCACGGCGGACGCGGTGAGCGTGCGCAGCATGGCCTCGGCGGCCGACGTGACGTAGGACAGCGGTTTGCCGTCGTACACCTCGACGCACAGAAGATCGTCGTCGCCGGCCGCGGACGTCACGTCGCTCTCGGTGACGGCGAGTTCCATCGCCGCGCGCGAGTAGATCATGGTCCGGTCGAGGTCCGTCGCGATCAACGCGGTCATGTCACATCCTTGATCAGGCCCATGCACGAATACGCCAGACCGGGAACCTCTTCGACGGGAACCGAGCGCGCGGCGGCGAGCAGCCGGATGTGCGCGTGCTCGGGGGCCTCGAGGTCGCGGACGAGCACCCGCCACGGCACCCGGCGCAGCAGCACCCGGGTGGTTTCGCCGACGCCGGGCTTCACGAAGTTCACCGTCGAGATTCCGTACTGCTCCCGGACCGCCTCGACGGACCTCCAGCCGTCCCACGTGGGTGTCCGGTCCGACCGCAGCAGTTCCTCGACGTCCCCAGGTACGTGCTCACGCACGTCCGCGAAGGACGCGCTGACGGAGTCGAGGAGGTGATTGGACACGTCCTCGCCCGCGAGGTGCGCGTAGAACTTGGCGCCGTGGAAGTCGCCGGGGCCGATCAGCGTGTCGTTGAGGACGGTCCTCGACACCAGACCCGACACGGTGGAGTTCAGGCATGCCGACGCGATCAGGAAGTCGTCGCGGGTGCCGAACGTGCGGACGCAGTGCCCGGGATCCGCGAGGACGGCGAGGTCGTCGTCGAACTCGGCGCCCCCGGCCTCGCGGTACTCCACGAGTGCCTGCGACAACTCGCGGGCGATGGCGCCCTTGCCCGTCCAGCCGTCGACGAAGACCACGTTCTTCGGGTCGTGGTGCCGCGCGAGGTAGTCGAGCGCGACGGCGTCGATCCCGCGGTCCCGGACGATCGAGACCGCGTAGTGCGGCAGCGTCAGGCCGTGGACGTCCCGCGCCCAGCGTCGCATGAGCACGCCCACCGGGGTTCCGGCGCGCGCCAGCGACACGAGCGTGACGTCGGGGCCCCGCTCGGCCAGCACGAGGTCGGTGACCGTCCCCACTGCGCGCGCGAGCCGGATGGAGCTGTCCTGCAGCACCTTCTCGAACAGTTCGCGGTACTCCGCATCGGGCTGGTACTCGATGGGCAGCGTCTCCGCGTAGTGGGCTGCACCCGACTGGATGCGGCGCTCCCGCTCCGCGACGTCGGCCTCGAGGTCGACGTGCGACAAGTCTTTGAGCAGCCAGCCCACCTCGTCGGCGGCGTACGAACCGAACGCCGGGCCGGTCAGCGGCGCCGTCACGACGACGCTCCCGCGCGTGCGGCCCGCAGCGACCGCGGGTCGGCGCCGGACACGACGGCCAGCAGCACGTCCGTTCCCGCCGCGGTGAGGACGTCGAGGAGTCCGCCGCCAGCGGTGAGCCGGTCGGTGTCGGCGGCGGCGTCGAGCACCGCGACCACGACGGCGTCCTCGTCCGGCCACTGCGCGTTGTAGACGAACCGCGGCTGCTCCTCCCCGGCCTCGGGGGCGGTGAAGCGAAACCCGCGGCGCAGCGGGTATCCCGGCTGGTCGAGCACGTAGGCGGGCGACCGGGACGTCGTCTGGAATCGGACCCGGAAACCGGATGCGGCGAGCGTGTCCGCGATCCGCAACGGAAGGTACATCAACTCTTCGTGCCCGACGACGATCACCGGACGCTCCGGGTCGAGCCGATCGCGCAGCGCCGCGGCCGCCGAAGCGACGGCCGCATCGAAGTCCTCGGTGTCTTCCTGCAGGAAGCCGTGACGCCCACCCTCCGGAACTGCCGCGGGCCAGGCCAGGTCGGCCCGCTCCACGGTCCCGGTCCGCGCGCCGACGGGGTTGAGCACGGGATCCGGAAGCGCACCGACGGCGTCGGTCAGTCCGTCGGGAAGCTCGGTGCGCCCCAACGCCAGACTCACGCTGTCGATCTGCACACCGAGTTCGGCGGCCGCGGCGTCGACGGCGTCCCGGTGACCCTCGTCGCGCATGTCGACGAGCGACGCCACGACGTACCGGCTGCGCGGGTTCTGCCGGTGCAGCGCGCGGATCGCATCGACCGCGGTGGCGCCGGTGGAGATCTCGTCGTCCACGAGGACGAGGGGGCGATCGCCGGCGAACAACTCGACGGACGTCGGCTGCAGCTGATGGCTGGTCGCGTGCGAGTGTCCCTCCTCGAAACCGGCGGACGTCCCGATCTCGGGGACGTCCCGCCGCGTGGAGTGCAGGTAGCACCGGGCGCGCAGTCGCGCGGCGACGCAATGGCCCAGACCTGTTGCGGTCTCCGCGAACCCGAGCACGACTGGATCCGCATCCGGTCCGAGGACATCGGCGACCAGATCACCCAGGCGGTCCCCTGCGCCGATCACCGCGCCGGGGTCGGTGGGCACGTGCTTGCCGAGGACCGTCGAGACGAGCAGGTGGGCGCGCCGCGGGTTGCGCCGCAGACCCGGCTCGACGAGTTCGGGGATCGTCAGTCCCGAGCTCGAATCGACGTGGGCGAGCGTCAACCCCAGATGCTCCGTGGCCCAGGGCACCGCGCGGACCGCGGTGGGTGAACTCATCGGACGGCCAGTGCGGTCAGTAGATCCACGAACGTGATTCCTTCGTTGGTCACGCCGAACACCTTCGCCCGGACGAGTGTCTTCTCGGCCCAGCTGCGGTGCGGGCGCATTTCGTTCATCTTGTTGCGGTACCCCGATGCCTGGACGCCGCCGACGCCCTCGGCGCCGAGAATGTCGAGCGCGTCGTGGTACTCCTCGTGCGTCACAGCGGACAGGGCGTGCACGGCCGCGACGTGCGTCGGATGGATGACCGTCTTGCCCTGGATGCCGTTGGCGCGGTCGAGGGCGATCTCCCGGAGCAGACCGTCCAGGTCGCGGCTGACCAGCTGCTGACGGAACCGCACCTCGTCGTGTTCCTCGAACGGTGTAGCGCGCAGAGTCGGCCGGAACATCCGCTCGTGATCGGCGAAGTACTCCCACACCGGACCGGTGATGACGTGCCCGGTCTCGTCGGCGCGGCCCAGGAAGTTCACGATGCCGGCGATCGCGTCCGCGACCACCCGCACGTCGTAGATCGTCAGGTCGCGGTCGCGGCGGATGCCGAACGTGGCACACATGTCGGTGGCGCCGATGCGCACGGCGAGGATTCGCTCGCGGTGCTCGACGAGCAGTGCGCCGATCTTCGCGAGTTCGTCGTCGCGGGACTCGCGGTGCACCAGAGCAGGCGATTCGAGCACCGGCATCGCATACAACTGCTTGCCGAGCCGCTCCGACGCCGCGGCCAGTTCGTCGAGGAACGCGCCGCCCGTCTCGCTACCGAACTTGGGAAACACGAACCCGGACAACACCTCGACGCCGGTCGTCAGCAGGCCGGCGATCCGCCGCAGGTCCCCGGCGGCCCGTACCCGCACGAACAGTTGCATCCGCGCGCCACCACGGGTCGCCAGCAGATCCAGCGCGTCGACGGCGTTGAGCAACGCCGATTCCACCTGGTCGTCCGCCACGGCGTCCTCGAGGTCCAGGACCATCGAGCAGACACCGTCAGCCGACCGGCGCAGGATGGTGTCCGCCAGGTCGGACCTCGTCGCAGGCACGTACAGCGTCGCGCCCAGCGCAACGGCCAGCACCGTTCGATCCTCGTCCGGCCCGAGTGCCTGCGGAGCGTGCAGGAACAGCCGGTCGTGCGTCTCGTGATCGAGGTGGTGAAAGTGCCGCACGTGCCGCACCGCCGTTGTCACACCGGACGGCACCGCCGTCGTCACACCGGACGGCACCGCCGTCGTCACGACCTCTTCGCTAATGCTCATCGTCCCCCCGTGTCATCGCTGCGCTGTGTGTCCTCTCATCTTCTGAACCACCTCGGCAATGAACACCGACACGGCGTCGAGCTGGGTGACGTACGCCCAGTAGTCGGGATGCCGCCCGGTCAGTGTCCCTGCAATTCGGTCAATTCGCTCGAGCTGAGCGTCCAGGACCGACCCCCATTCCCGCACGAGCCCACGATTGACAGCCAACATCTGGGCGTCGCGGAGGCGAAATCTGATCTCGTTCTCCTTGGACCGCGGGTTCTCCCGCACCTCCCGCAGCAACAGCAGACGATCGGTGACGCCGTCGACGTTCGCCTCCGCGTCGACGAGATGGGTCCGCGCCGCGGCCGTCAGATCCAGCGCCCCCTCGGGGTTACCCGCGGTCAGAGCCTTCTGCGCCTGCTGCAGATCGGTCTGCGCCTGCTCGATGTGCGTTCGGCTCTTGCGGTCGTTGTGGACGAGATCCGCCGAACTGGCCGCGTTGAATTCGCGGAGCAGGGCCGAGTAGGCGGGCGCGAGCCGTTCGGCCCGGGTCTGCACCGCGGCGATCCTCGTCGTCACCGACGACACGGCGTGCTCGGCATCCCGCTCCTTGGACGGAGCCGCGTCCAGCGCCTTCTCCAGCGCTGCCGACTCCTCTCGCACCCGCGCTGCCGCGGCGCGGACCGGGTTGGCGCCGCGGGCGCCCTGCAGCGCCACGACCGCGGCGTCGAGTGCGGCTCCCCGGTCGCGCACCGACGGGTAGCCGGCGTAGGCGGCGCCCTCGGTCTGCACCCGGTGCTGCGCCGCGGACGCGACCTGCAGCGCCTGCTGCGCGAGCTGAGGAACGGCCGCCAGCATCGCGGTCGACTCCTCGAGATGGCCGCGATGTGTGCGATAGAACTCGTCGAGGCTCTGCGTCGCCGCCACCAGCTGCCGCGTCACCTGCTCGTACGCGGCGGTGGCCGCGGGCGTCTGCACGTTCTCGAACCGGTCTTCCGCCGCCAGGTACGCCGTCGCGGCCTGGTAGCACCCGTCGCGAACCGGTTCCCACGCCCGGCGGATTCCGCGTTCCGGAGTCAGCTCCGCGGAGGCGTCCACGGCCGCGGCGGCGATGCTCTGCCGGTTGTCCATATCGAGAAACGCTGCGACCATCGTGTCGTGGGCAAGACGAGCCGAGTCGTCGCCCCGGGCTCTTCCTCGGAAGCGTCCCGCCCATCCGCTCGTCACGCCCTGAATCGTACTGGTCGGGGCGACAACTCCGAGTGGACCGGAACTGGCTGTGCACAAACCTGTGGACAGGTCGACGGATGGGACAAGTCGGACAAATTCATTATCGTGGTGTCGCACGACGAACTCGGAACTTCGACAGCTGTCGAGGGTCCACCCACCTCCTCTCGAAAGGACCCCTGAATGGGCGTCAGCTTGACCAAGGGCGGCAATGTTTCTCTCACGAAGGAGGCGCCGAACCTGACCGCGGTGGCTGTCGGACTCGGATGGGATGCCCGCTCGACCACCGGCACCGACTTCGACCTCGACGCCAGCGCCATCGGTGCGGGTGCCGACAAGAAGGTCGTGTCGGACCAGCACTTCGTGTTCTTCAACAACCTGCGCTCGCCCGACGGCTCGATCGAGCACATCGGTGACAACACCACCGGTGAGGGCGAGGGCGACGACGAGGTGATCAACGTCAACCTGGCGGCGGTCCCCGCGAACATCGAGAGCATCCTGTTCCCCGTCTCGATCTACGACGCCGAGACGCGTTCGCAGTCGTTCGGTCAGGTCCGCAACGCGTACATCCGCGTCGTCGACCAGGCCAACGGCAACGAGCTCGCCCGCTACGACCTGTCCGAGGACGCGTCGACCGAAACCGCTATGGTTTTCGGCGAGCTGTACCGCCACGGCGCGGAGTGGAAGTTCCGTGCCATCGGCCAGGGCTACGCGTCCGGGCTGGCCGGTATCGCCCGCGACTACGGCGTCAACGTCTGACGGTCGTCCAGTTCCCCAGCCGGGGGAGGGTGTCACGGCCGTGACACCCTCCCCCGGTGTTCGTCCCCTGCAGTAACCACCCTGCATGCCCACTAGAGAAAGGCCACGCTTCGTGGTTCTGCGAATATTCGGTCTCTCCTTCGCCGTGACGGTGATCTCCCTCATCGTCGCCGCGATCTACGGAGGCCCCCAGGCCGTCCTCCTCGTGCTGATCCTCTCGATCCTCGAGATCTCGCTGTCCTTCGACAACGCCGTCATCAACGCCACCGTCCTGCGCCGCATGAGCGACTTCTGGCAGAAGATCTTCCTCACCGTCGGCATCGTCATCGCCGTGTTCGGCATGCGCCTGGTCTTCCCCCTCGTCATCGTGTGGCTGGCCTCCGGCCTCGGCCCCGTCGCCGCACTCGACCTGGCCCTCAACCCGCCCGCCGACGGCGCCGCGTACTTCCCCGACGGCAGCGCCAGCTACGAAACCCTGCTCACCGACGCGCACCCGCAGATCGCGGCGTTCGGCGGCATGTTCCTGCTGATGCTGTTCCTCGGCTTCATCCTCGAAGAACGCGAGATCACCTGGCTGTCCTGGCTGGAGAAGCCCCTCGCCCGCGCAGGCAAGCTCGACCAGCTGGCCGTCATCCTCGCCGGCGTGCTGCTGCTGATCACCGCCGCCTACATCGCCCCCGAGGACACGGTGTCCACGGTGATGATCGCCGGCGTCCTCGGCATGGTCACCTACATCGCCGTCAACGGTCTCGGTGAATTGTTCAACACCCCCGAGGAAGACGAGGACGGCGTCCCCGTCGAAGGATCCACCGGCGGGCCGAGCGCGCTGGCCAAGGCCACCGGCAAGGCCGGGTTCTTCCTGTTCCTGTACCTCGAGGTCCTCGACGCGTCGTTCTCCTTCGACGGTGTCATCGGCGCCTTCGCGATCACGTCCGACCCGATCATCATCGCCCTCGGCCTCGGCTTCGTCGGCGCGATGTTCGTCCGTTCCATCACCGTGTTCCTGGTCCGCAAGGGCACGCTCTCGGACTACGTGTACCTCGAGCACGGCGCCCACTGGGCCATCGGCGCACTGGCCGTGATCCTGCTGGTGTCCATCGGCTACCACGTCAACGAGAACGTCACCGGCCTCGTCGGTGTCGCCCTCATCGGTGCCGCGTTCATCTCCAGCATCGTCCGCAACCGCAAGGCCGCCGCGGCGGTCGGCGAAGCGGCAGGCGACGTGGACGAGCAGAAGTCGGTGTCCGTCGGCTAGGTTCTGCCTGTACTCACATCCAGCGGCAGTGCGCGTGACTCGGTCACGGGCACTGCCGCTCGACACTGGAAAGGGCACCATGGGGCGGCTGCTCGACAAGTCGAAGAAGGTGGTGGAGGCGCAGCTCGCCGGAACCACCATCCGGGCGATTCAGGGTTCGATGATCGCCTACGAGGGCAATGTCAGTTTCAAGTCGGCGGGCTTCGGTGGCGGCGACGGTGTCCTCGCCGGAATGAAGCGGCGTGCCACGGGCGAGGCGCTGTCGCTGATGGAATGCTCCGGCCACGGTGTCGTGTACCTCGCGGTGGGCGGGCAGTACGTCTCGGTCGTCGACCTGGCGAACGAGACCCTGCAGGTGGAGTCGCAGCAGCTTCTCGCGCTGAGCGGCAACCTGAACACCAACGTCACGTTCACCGGACTGCGCGGCGGAGTCGGTGGCCAGGGCCTGTTCACCACGACCGTCTCCGGTCAGGGTCAGGTGGCCCTCCTGTCCGCGGGCGGACCGCTCATCCACCTCGAGGTGTCGCCGCAGTACCCCCTCGTGGTCGACCCCGACGCGTTCGTCTCGGCGCGCGGGCAGGTGACGCAGTCGTTCGTGACCGACGTGTCGTGGCGCAACGCCGTCGGCCAGGGCAACGGTGAGGCCTTCTCCCTCAAGTGGGACGGTCACGGCGTCGTCTCCATCCAACCGGCAGAGCGGTGAGCCCCATGGTCTTCTCGAAAGTGAACTCGAAGGTCGTCAAGGTCGACGTCGGCGCCGCAGGCGGAGTGGTGGCCCGCACCGGCGCGATGCTGTTCTACACCGGTCAGGTCCAGTTCTCGCCGCACCAGGTGCCCGGTTCCCAGTCGATGGCGGGCATGGGCGGATTCACCCGGATGGCCGGACGCATGATGCAGGGCGAACACGAACGCACGATGCTGGCGCAGGGGCATGGCGAGGTGCACTACGGCCACGCCGGGCTCGAGGTGCACGTCGTCGACATGTCGCAGGGCGGCGCCCTGTGCGTCGAGGCGTCCCGGCTGCTCGCTCACAATGCGGGACTGCAGAGTTCGGTGGTCTCGGTGGTGAGTCAGGGCGGCGGCGGGCGCGGCATGCTCGGCGCGCTGCGCGGTGCGGCGGCAGGCGCCCTGTCCGGCACCGGCATGTTCACGACGCAGCTGTCCGGGTACGGGTCGGCGGTCCTGCTCGCGCACGGCGGCTTCATCGAACTCCCGGTCGGCGGACCGAATCCGGTGTTCGTCGACCCCGACGCGTTCGTCGGCACATATGGGAGCGTCCAGGTGGAACTGAAATCCGCCGTCGGCTGGCGCGAGGCCATGGGCCGCGGCGTCGGGGAAGCGATGCAACTGCAGTGCACCGGTCAGGGAATCGTCTACGTTCAGGCCTCGGAGGAGAAACTGTGACCGCCATCCACAATCCGTCGACGCTCGGCGCCAGCGACAACATTCCCGACAACAGCTACGCGTTCTGCATCGACCTCACCGCACCCTGGTTCATCCGCAAGGGTGCGATGATCGCCTACTACGGCCAGATGCAGTTCCAGGCGCTGACCCACGGATTGCACGGCGCCGCACTGCACATGGTCGCCAACCAGTTCTCGGCGCCGCTGTACATGGGCGACTACGCGGTGGCCGAAGGATTCGGGAAACTGATCATCGGCGACCGCGGGTACGACATCAACTCGTACGACCTCGACGACGGCAACCTCACGATCCGGGCATCGAATCTCCTTGCGTTCGAACCGGGTCTGTCGCTGAACCAGTCCATCGTGCCGGGATTCCTGACACTCATCGGGACCGGAAAGTTCCTGGCGTCGTCCAACGGCCCGGTGATGTTCGCCGAACCGCCGCTGCGGATCGACCCCGAGGCCCTCGTCGGATGGGCCGACTGCCCGTCCCCCAGCCACCATTACGACCAGGGGTGGATCAGTAACTTCCTCGCGGCGGGCGCCCACATGATGGGCATCAACTCCGGGGAGGAGCGGCAGTTCGACTTCACCGGCGCCGGAACGGTTCTGATCCAGTCCAGCGAGAAGGTCCTCAGCGACACCCATGTCGTGCGCAGCATCGAGGGCCAGATCCACGGGATCACGCCGAGCGGTCTGCAGCGACTCAACGGGGTGATCTCCGCCAAGCTGGCGGAGCAGCCTCGCTGACGTGCAGGAGATTGCCAGGCTGAGCGGAGAGTTGTGGCAGGGACGGGGAGCAATCTGATCTGTGTCAGGAAGTCCTGACGCCGCATCCGATTCGTTCCAGGAGGAACCGCATGAAGTCTGTCGTGACCAAGGCCGTCGCAACCGGTGGTATCGCCCTCGCAGCACTCGGCATCGGAGCCGGCGTTGCCAGCGCCGACCCGGTGGGCCACAACCCCGTCCCCGCCCAGCAGCAGCAGGCACCGCAGCCCCAGCCACAGCAGCAGCACGCTCCGCAGCAGCAGGAGCACCAGCAGGCGCCGAGCCCGCACGGATTCTGGTTCTTCGGCACCTGGGTTCCCCTGCCCTGATCTGCGTCCCCTCACAGGACGAAGGTGCCCTTCGACGCTCCCACGGCGCCGAAGGGCACCTTCGTATTTCTACCGCGCGTGGTGCTACCGGGTGGGCCGCATACTCGGATTGGGGCCGAGCGTGATCGTCCGGGTTCTCGGCAGCAGTCCGATCTCCTTCCACCCCGCGGTCAGCGTGATCGTCCCCGATTCCGGGTAGTCGCTGATCCAGTAGTGCGGCGCGGAGTGATATTCGGACGCGTCGGCGGCCGCGGTAGTCGACGTCGAATGCGGGTGACGGGCGTCGGCGACGCCCTCCATGTCGTCGACCCGGACGTTCACCGCGAGATACGACCACCGCGCCGAGGGATCGTCGGGATCGTCGAGCGGACGCGTCTCGTGACGCGCCAGATCAGCGGATCTGCCTCGCGCCGTCAACTCGATGCGCAGCAGCATGCCCTTCGGGTGGGCGACGACCTCCGACAGGCGCAGGGTCACATCGCGGCTCGTCACGAGCTCGACCGGCCCGTGCACCACGATTCCCTCCGTGGCAGGCGGTGGTGCCGCCGGCCACCGCCTCTTGCGCATGACTCAATCGTCCCACCGGCTCCGATCGGCTGCCACAGCTACGTTCCGCGCACTCAGGGCAGCTGGGCCATGCCGTACACGTTCGTCGCCCGGACTCGGAGCACCTGCCTGCGCTCGGACACCATCGCGCGGCGGAAATCCTCCCAGTCGTCGTGCTCTTTCCCCGCCGCCTGCCGGAACACCTCGACGAGTTCGTCCGCCGCCGCGTCGTGCGGGTCCGCCACCACCGCGCTCAGTTCCGCGTCGCCCTCCACCACCGCGTAACTCCAGAAGTCGGTCGCGCTGACGTGCAGCGACACCCGGGGGTCCCGCGCGGCGTTGCGGGTCTTGGCCCGATCCGCCGTCACCGACACCCGCGCCGTCTGTGTGTCGGGGTCCCAGGCGTAGATCACGTTCGACAATTGCGGGCGTCCGTCGCGTTTGACCGTCGCGAGGACGGCCCGGTTGTGTGTGGCGACGAGGTCGAGAAGTGGACGCCGGTCGTCTTTCGCATCGAGACTCATGCCTCACCCAACCACGGACGGCGAAGAGGTGTTCCCGTTCTTCCCCGGATCGGTGTGATCGGACTCCCCCTGGCGATCCGCGGCGCTCCTACCGACGAGTAGGGGGGCTGCTTCGGAAAACATTGGCCGGTAACGTGTTCCAGGACGTTCCTGGCTACTCACCGGTACGCATTCTCGGGTGGGATCCGCCGTTTTTCTCGGGTACGCTCTCGTGATCCCGAGCCGGAAGGACCACACGTGAACGACTCATATCTCGTCATCGGCGAAACCACCGTGGCCCGACGGGTCTGTGCATCCCTTCGCGAAAGGGACTTCGACGTCCGCCATCTCGTCGCCCCCGACGACGACGAGCTGCGCCTGGCGATGGCGGACGAACCGCGCGGGATGGCGGTCCTGGTGCGCGACGACGTCGTCGCGCTGCGGTACGCGCTGGCCGCCGCGCACATCTCGGCGTCGATCCCGTTGGTGGTGACGATCTTCGACCGCACCGTCGCGGACCAGCTGTCCCACCTGCTCCCGCAATGCACGGTGACGTCACCGGCAGACCTCGCCGCGCCCACGCTCGCCGGCCCGTGCCTGGACCCCGAACTCGTCGCGGCCCGGCACGCTGGTGAGCACATGCTGACGGTCCGGATGATCGACGGCCACCTCGAGGGCGCGCACGTCGACCTGCCCCGGCGGAACTGGTGGCACACGGTGGCGACCGGTGCGACGGGTCTGCTGCGGTCGCACGACATCGGTACGCGCATCCTGCTCGGTGGGCTCGCCGGACTCCTCGCCGTCCTGTTCGCCGACTGGCTGTGGCTGATCCTCGGTCAGCACGTGGCGCCGCTCGAGGCGTTCAACGAAGCGGTCCGCGTGGTGACCACGGTGGGGCCGGGAGCCGACACCCACGGCAGCCCCGCCTACGCCGTGTTCGCGTCGGTGGCGATGCTCTTCACCGTGGTGTTCACCGCCATGTTCACCGCCGGCATCATCGAGCGCCTGCTCGGCCCCCGGCTGGTCGGCCTGGTGGGCAGCCGGGTCCTGCCCCGGTCGGGGCATGTCATCGTCGTGGGTCTCGGTCAGGTCGGACTCCGGCTGTGCCGGGAACTGCAGGCGCTCGGGGTCGCGGTGGTGGGCGTCGAGCGCGACCCCCACGCCAAAAACCTGCGACTCGTCCGGGCGATGAACATCCCGACGGTCGTTGGCCACGGTGGCGACCGCGAACTCCTCGAACGACTGGGTGTGCGCCGCGCGCTGGCGCTGGCCGCCGTCGGCTCCGACGACCTCGACAACATCGCCGTGTCCGTGGCAGCGCAAGCCCTCTCCCCCGGACTGCGCCTGGTCCTGCGGGCCGGTGAGCAGGAGGCCATCGCGGAGACGAGGTCGCTGCTGCGGCTCGGGATCATCCGCGACGTCACCAGCCTCAGCGCCACGTACGTGGTGGCCGAGCTGATCGGCCTGCACCCGCAGGGCGTCGTGGCGGACGGCAGCCACCTCTACCTGGAGGTGGCGACCGCGGACACGTCCGAGCCCGTCTTCACGGAACTGCCCGTGTCGCCGCGGATGAGCTGCCGCCACCTCGTCACCGCGTAGCGACCTAGGACATGTCTCCCAATAGTTTGAGCCATTCGACGATGCCGGCGAGGAGGAATCCTGCCCGGTAAGTCAGGGCAAGCTTGTCGTACCGGGTTGCCACCGCTCGCCACTGTTTTACCTTGTTGAAGGCCCTTTCCACCACGTTGCGGCCCTTGTACGACTCGGCATCGAAGTTCGGTGGCCGCCCGCCCGCGCTGCCCTTGTTCTTGCGGTTGGCCACCTGATCGGACTTCTCGGGAATGACCGCCTTGATGCCCTTGCTGCGTAGCAGTTCTCGATTGGCCTTGGATGTGTACGCCTTGTCGGCACGGACCTCGTCCGGGCGCGTGCGGGGTGCGCCGCCACCGATGCGCGGCACGCAGATGCCGTCGAGGAGTGGGCCGAACATCGGGCTGTCGCCGGCCTGGCCAGGACCCACCAGCACCGACAACGGACGTCCGTCGCCATCGCACGCCAGGTGAACTTTGCAGGTCAACCCGCCGCGGGACCGGCCGATGCCGTGATCGACCGGTTCGTCAAGCAGATTTGTGTAATTCGGCAGATCCCCCTGTGTCACGCGCGGCGTTGGCGCCGTGCTGGTGCACCCGCACCACGGTGGAATCCACCGACACCGCCCAATCCAGGTCGCCACCGGCATCGGCCATCGCGGCCAGGGCCATGAGTACCCGATCCCATGTTCCATCCCCGGCGTAGCGTCGATGCCGCTTCCACACCGTCTTCCAGGGGCCGAAATGCGCAGGTAGATCCCGCCACGGGAGCCCGGTACGCAGCCGGTAGAGCATCCCCTCCACCACGAGCCGGTTATTCTGGAACTTCCGCCCCCGCAGCCCATCCGAACTGGGTAACAGCATCGCAAGCAACGCCCACTGCTTCTCGGTCAACACTTGATATCGATCCGTCACCTCTGTCACAGCAAACATGCTGCCGCACAACATCCCAAATCATTGGGAGACACGCCCTAGTACTACAGTCGCGTTTAGGGGAGGTGTCCTCGGGCTCGGTAGTGGGATTGTCGGGCTCGGTGTTGATGGCGGCGACGCCAGTGGGAGCGTGCGAGGACGTGACGCGGGTCGGGTAGATACGTCCAGATCAAGTGGCAGAGCAGCCGTCGGATCTCGGGCACGCTCAGTGCGATCAACTCGCTGTCGTCGCCCTGCTCTCGGGCCCCCTTTTAGAGCGGGTGACGGTGAGGAAGGTGTGCGCGAGCATCGAGAGGGTGATGTGCCGGTACCAGCCCGCGTACTGCCGGACCTGGTAGTGATCAAGGCCCGTCTGGCCCTTCGCGGTCTGGAAGGTTTCCTCTATCGCCCACCGTGTTCCGGCGACGGTGACCAATTCGGTCAAGGTGGTGCGCGCCGGGCAATGGCACAGGTAATACGCCAGATCCTCCGGGTCGGTGCGACTGCGCCGGGCCAGAAGCCAGTACACGGTCGTCGGCCAGTTCAGCCCGCGCACCGGTGTGCGCACCCAGTCATAGAGCCGGGCACCTTTCGCGCCGTCACCGGCCGACCGGGTCCGCCACGCCTGGGCAGGCAACGCCGCGATCGCCTCGTCGGCCCGGAGCTCGGCGCCGTCGACGGTGATGACGTGTTGGTTCACCGAAGTGGCCAGCACGTAGGACAATCCGAGTTCCTCGGACCGGGCACGGAGCCGGTGCACCTGCCCGTATACGGCATCTCCGGTGACCCATCGTGCCGGCACGCCGGCGGCGACGGCACGTTCGAGCATCGCGATCGCAAGCTCGGGTTTGGTCGCGAACCCGCGTTCGGCGGGGATCCCGGCCTGCGCGCACCGGTCACGGTCATCGGTCCAGGCTTTGGGCAGGTACAACTCCCGGTCGATCAGCGTCCGACCCGCCGGAGTGGCATAGGTCAAGAACACCCCGATCTGGCAGTTCTCGATCCGGCCCGCGGTCCCCGAGTATTGGCGGGCCACCCCGGCCGAGCGGGTGCCCTTCTTCAGGAACCCGGTCTCATCGAGAATCAAGACACCGGACGGATCCGCGAGGTGCTCGACCGCGTAATCGCGGACGTCGTCGCGGACCGCGTCGGGATCCCAGTCCGCCGTCGAGAGCAGTCGCTGCATCCCGTCCGGCAACCGATCACCCGCGCGTTCGGACAGGGTCCACGAATTCTTCCGTTCCTCGCCCGAGAGCAACCCCTGCACGTATTCCACCGCATGCTTGCGGGGTTCGGACCTGGCGAAACGATGTCCGATCAACGCATCGATCTCCGCGAGCCCCTCCGCCCACACCCGCACCTCGGCCACGCACACATCATCGTCCACACGCAGACGATGACCCCTCAACTCATCGGAACCGGCACCAACACGCCGACAAGATCAAAATAAACGCGACTGTAGTACTAGGGCGTGTCTCTCAATTCCTCTCGGATGCACCTGGCGAAACGATCGTCGTCCGGCAAGGCGGAGGAGAAGCCGATACCGCTGTTGTATCGGCGCCGACGACAACGCAGCAGGGCGGCGATTGGGCGCCAGGAGCGCCGACAAAGGAATTGGGAGACATGCCCCAGGGTCAGGAGGCGTCACCCACGTCCAATTCGAGGCGGTCCTCGTCGAACCGGACCACCCGAACGGTGCGCGTGCCGCCCGCAGTCGTGGTCACCTCGAGCCGCCCGTCGTCGTCCGCGGCCACCCACGTTCCTTCCCGTGGTTCGTCGGCGTCGCCCCGGCCGATCACCCAGTCGACGAACGATCCGTCCGGCCGGAATTCGATACCGCCACGCCCCCGCGCCCGCGGGAAGTCGAATCCGGCGGGCCGGTACACCCGGACGCCGTCGTGGTCCTCTTCGAAGGAATGCCGCCAGCGTCCCGCGGCGCCCCGGGCGACCCGCGCGGAGACGGCCTGACCCGCTGCCCGCCCGGTCCACAGCGCCTTCCGGACGCCGTCCAGGCACGCCCCCATCCGGGCGCCCTGCCCCTTGGTGAACATCACCATCCCCGCGTCGTCCGTGTAGTCCATGTAATCCATGAACAGGTCGCCGTGCGGGCCGTTCCCGCAACTGATGTGCGGGAATCGCGGCATCCCGACGTTCTGCCCGCCCTGATTGGGGGTGTCGGCGACCTCGTCGGAGCCCCGGCACCCGGTGCCGTCGTCGCCCCAGATGTGGAAGAGGTTGAGGTAGTGCCCGATCTCGTGGGTCGCGGTGCGCCCGAGGTTGAACGGGGCCCGCGCGGTGCCCGTCGTGCCGAACGCGGTGTAGGTGATCACGACGCCGTCGGTGGCGACGGGGCCGCCGGGGAACTGCGCGTAGCCGAGCAAACCACCGCCGAGCGCGCAAACCCAGATGTTGAGGTATCTGTGCGTCGGCCACGGGTCGGCGCCGCCGGTCTCCGCGGATTTCACGCCGTCGTTCTGATCGAACGAGTCGACTTCGGTTGCGGTGCGGGTGATTCCGTTCGACGACCGTCCGTCCGGGTCGGTGTCGGCGAGAAAGAACTCGATTCCGGCGTCGCCGATCAGAGGCTCGAACACGGGCGGAACGGTGTCGATGTCGTCGTTGGTGGCCCGGAAGTCCTTGTTGAGCACCGTGATCTGGCTCTCGATCTGCGCGTCGGAAATGTTCTGCTCCGCGGTCTTCGACACCACGTGCACGACCACCGGAATCCGTACGGGTCCGCGGGCGGCGATCGACTGCAACCGCTCCAGTTCGATGCTCTGGTTCTCGATCTCCGATCGGGCGATGCGGTACGCCTCCGACTCGGTCAACAGCCGGCGGTGCACGTCCATCGCCCCGCACGTGCGGCGGGTCGGCGGATCGACCGCTGATTCGTTGGTGCTCATGACGTCGGGTTCCCTTCCGGTTTCAGAGGATCAGGTCCTGGGGGCGGATCAGTTCGCGGGGCAGGCTGCTGACCTCGATCCGTTCGAGCGGGTCGGCCGCGATGTAGGGGTCCAGGCCCAGACCGGTCAACTGAGCGATCCGCCGGACGGGCACCTGGAACGTGCGGTACGCGCCGTAGGAGAACGCCTCCTCCCCCTCGGCGAACTCGTCGAGCAGGGCGGCCTGGCTGAGCAGGTATCCGGTGACCGAGAGGCTGCCGTCCTGCTTCACCATGGCCACCGTCTTCCAGAACTGACGCGGGAGCGCGACGCCGCGATACTTCGGGTCGTCCGGAGCGAGGACGGGTCCGGTCACGACGGTGACGGACAGATCGGCGTTGTCCGCGTTCTTCAGGACGTAATCCTCGAGGCCCAGCCACAGCGTCTGCCCCGCGTTGAAACTGTGGTGTTGCGGAGTGCAATTGGTGAAGTGGAACGTGTCGTCGTTCGCCGCCTTCGCCAGCGGTCCCCAGGCCGGGTCGAGACGCCGCACGAGGTGCCCCCGGTCGAGCGGATTGTCGCGGTACACGTCCTCCCCCGTCTGCTGATCGGCGGGAAGCCGGGGGTCGAGAATCCATCTGTCGCTGTCGCGCCGGAGGCTCTGCGACTGTCGCCCGTCGATGTTCACGGCGGTGAACAGTGCCAGCGCCCGCTCGCGGTGCATCACGACGCTGAAATGGTGATACTTCAATTCCGGTGACGCCACCGCAGGCACCACGGGCCGCGGCAGTGGTAGCGGCACCCGCAGGAAGTTCTCGTCGTACCCACCCCGGGTGGCGTAGTTCGGATCGATCGAGATCGCTTCGGGCGCGGCCGCCGGTGAGTCGACGGATCCGAGACGCACCGTGATCTCGAGGGGAACCCGGACGGTCACTTCCCGTTCGTGGTCGAGCACCGGGCGCACCACCGGCGCCGTTCGCTCGGCGCCGACGACCTCGTCGACGAGGTCCCGCGACTGCGGGGTCAGGTTCTGCGCACGCACGTATTCGAGTATGCGGCTGATCCGCACCCCCTCGTTGAGGACTCCACCGAACTCGGTGTGCTGCGGCGCCCGCACACTCGCGTGGTGCAGGGCGACCACCTCCCACTGGTCGTTGAACACCGGTGAACCCGAGGATCCGGGTTCGGTGTCGGCGGAGTAGTGCAGGAACCGTTCGGGAATGTCGACGATGCGGTTCTCCCGCAGCGCGATCTGCTTCTTCTCGCCGCGGGGATGCTGCACGATGGTCACGAACTCACCGATGACGGCCTTGCCCTCCGCCTGGATCAGCGGGCTGAAACCGAACTGTGCGAGCGTCCCGGGCTCGGCCCCGACCGCGACCAGCGCGAAGTCGCGTTCCCGGTCGGCGAGGTAGAACCGTCCCGGATCGAGCGGAAACATCTGCACGGGCCGCGGTTTGCCGTCGACGCCGTCCTGGTAGTCGAATTCGACCACGCTGCTGCGGGCGGTGTCGGCGTCCGGCAGCACGTGGTGGTTGGTGAGCAGCAGGGCAGGTGAGACGAGGAAACCGGTGCCGTAGCCCTGCAGGGTTCCCCGTGCGTCGCGGATGTTCACCCGTCCGATGGACCGGGCGGCGGCGACGCCGGCATCGAGGTAGCGGGCGCCGACGAAATCGGCTGTGCCCAGGATCTTCTCGAGCACGCGGTCCGGAAGGGTGTCCGCTTCCCAGTCACTCTCGCCGTAGTAGCGACCGAGCCGGTCCACTCGCTTCGCGATCCGTTCGGGCGTATCCGCCGCGGCGACCCCACCGGGACCGTTGAGTGCGTCCACGTGCTCGCCGCGCTGGGGTGCCCGTTCCCGCGCACGCAGTTCTGCCGCATCGTGTTGTCGCTGCCGTTCCGCCTCGAACGTTCCCGCGGGCGTATCGATGGTGGTCATGGCTCGGTCCTCACGTAGGCGGGCGGCTCGGTGCTGTGGTTGCCAGCCTTCGCGCCGCGGGCGGACCGGTCATGCGTAGCCGGCTACTCGTTTCTCGGTCCGGCCGCGGCGCCGGCGCGTTCGTACTGTTCGACGCCGTTGCGGACGACCCGCCGGATGCGGGCGCCGTCGGCCACCAGGGCGTCGAGCAGCGGAACCGCCAGTTCCGGGCGGATCGGGATTTCCGCGAGCAGCTGCCCGAGTTCGAGTGCGTCCGATCCGAGGGCGCCGACGATGACCTTCCGCCGCGCGCTGTCCAGTGCCGCCTCGACGTCGAGTTGCTTCGCGGTGTCACCCTGCGCCGTCGCTATCGGTGTCGCCGTCTCGACCAGCAGCGTCCGGACGTCCCGCGCGGCCAGGTCGCGGTCGGTCGCCCACACCAGCATCGCCGCGACGGCCACGTACAGCGCGGCGAAGGTCGTGCCCTCCATCTCCGGCCGGTCGACGAGCCGCTCGCACGTCGTCCCGGTGATCGTCCGCGGCGCGTAGACGTCGGGTTTGCCCGCGTCGGGGAAGTACGGGGTTTCGTGGGTGAGGGTGCCGTCGTCCTCGACGGCACCGACGGCGAACGCGTCCGCACTCCACGCGGGATACGCCGGCTCGTCGGAGTGGTCACCCGACACGATCACGAGTCGACCGTCCCCGACCAGGCGCGCGATGACCGCGTTCTGCGCGTCGGACGGGACCGCGTTGCCGTAGTCGAACACCAGGATGTCCGCGTCGGCGAGGGCCGCGTCCTCCATCCACCGGCAGACGTCGCGCTCGGACGGGACGCCGTGCGCGAACGCCAGCTCCTGGGGCAGGAGTTCGGCCAGCGCCGATTCGCCCTGTCCCGTCTCGCCGGCCACCACCCTGCCCGGAACGTCGTGCCGGATGGCGCACTGCGTGACGGCCACGGCGATCTCCTCGCGGCGGCCGGCGGTGAACGGTCCCGCCACCGCCAACCGCAATGCGCGCCGCACCGGCGCCGCGGCGGCCGCCTCGGCCTCTGGTGCCCCGGAGCCGGCGCCGAAGAAGTCGGACCCGTTCGACACCGGCGGTGCCTGCTGCGCGGCGCCGACGCCGAGTTGCCGGACGAGCAGCGGCAGGTCCCGCGGTTCGAAGGTGCCGTTCTGGGCGGCGAGATCGGCCAGCTGCTCCCACAGTTCCAGGTGCCGCACGTCGGTGTAGAGCCGGGAGAGATCCTGCTCCGGGTAGCGCGTCAGCGTGGGCAGGTTGCGCCGGATCCATTGCCACACTTCGGGCCAGGACAGGGCGTCGAGGCGGATCGTGCGCACTTCCGCGGCGCGGAGCGACTCGGTCAGTCCAGCGAGTTCCCCGGTGGTCGCCACGGCGAGCCGCGCGTCGCCCCGCCGCTGCGTCAGCAGGACCAGGGCGGTGAGGAGGTCCGAGGCGCCGGGGGCGTCGCCGACAAGCAGGTCGCCGTCGTCGACGACGATCGCGGTGGGGACTCCGGTGAGGTCGTCGAGTAGCCGCTCCCACCAGTCACCGGCGCTGAGCCTGCCCTGCCGCGCGGGGCGCACCCCGGCGTCGTCCATCAACTCGGCGACGAGGCGGCACAGTTCGTGGAGCGGGTCGGGTTTCGCGAGCAGCCGTTTCGTGCTGACGAACAGGTTCGCGATCTGCGGTTCGAGCTCTTCGAGCACGCGGTCCAGGAGGGCGGTCTTTCCGGTGGAGGGCATCCCGACCACGTGCAGCAACCGGGCGGACGTCCGCCCGGACAGCACGTCCACCCCCTCCCGCAACTCCGCGAGGCGGGAGATGAAGCGGAGTTCGCCCTGCCGGATCCCGATCCGCCGCGAGATCCGCCGCGGCGACGGTTCCGGCCGCGCCTTCGCGTCGGGGTCGATGATCGCGCCGGGCTCGCTCCCCCCGACGAACAGGCAGGGCACCGCCCAGTCGAGCAGGGGGTCGCCGCTGTTCTCGTCGCCGTTGATGGCGAGCCGCGCCAGCCGCAACGCCTCCGCGACGGGCTGTCCGGCGGTCAGTGCCTCGTAGAAGAAGCGCGTCAGCAGTCGCTCCGTCCGGAACGGCAGCACCGCCTGCATGCCGATCACCATGGGGCACGCATCACGCACGCAGATGTCGGCCGACGACAGCGGCCCCGGCCACGGGTCGTCGTCGGTGGCCCCCTCCGGCGCCCGGGCCGTCTCGCAGCCCGCGAACACCGCCAGCCGGAGGTTCGGCAGCTGCTGCAACAGCAACGCGAACTCCTGGCTCGGCAGCAACATCCCGCGCCCGTTGCGCCGCTCCACCTTCAGCCCGTCCGGATTGGCGTGACCGAGATAGTGGAAGAGGTGAAACCCGCGTCTCTGCATACCCATTCGACTGCGGAGACGTTCGACGGACGGCCGGTCCTCGACCACCACCCGGAGCAGACCACGATCGACGAGCGGCCGCAGTTCCGCCAGCAGGCTGCGTTTCTCCGCATACAGGTCGAACGGGGCCTCGGAATCCTCCGGGCCCTCCCGCAGCGGACTCGACATCACCAGAAGGAGATTGAGCGGCGGCGCGATCGGCGTCTGCCGAATCGGGTAGGTACGCGAACGCCCGGACCGCGCCACGTGGACGTCGTGGGCCATGGCGAGGAACTGGTCAGGGCGTTGCGGATCCAGCAACAACTCCCACGGCCAGGCGCACACTTCCTGCGGCGCGGCGAGGATCCGCACGAGGAGCTGACTTCCCGACCGCCCGGCGATCCCCCGGCTCTGCTGCAGTAGTGTTTCGATCTCGGGGATCCCGAACACCAGGTCCGTCAGCACTTTCCCGACGTCGAGCGCGTGGGCCGCGGCATCGGTGCGCGCATGCCGGACAGTGTCGGTCAGCCATCCGGACGGCGCGTCGATCGTCTTTCCCGTGACGTCGTTCGGCAGTTTCCATTCCGGGATCTCTCGCCGCACCGCGAACACCGAGCCCATCCAGGACTGCGCCGACAGCCAGACGTGATCGCCCGCCCGGAGGACGCTGATCTCCAGTTCCTCGAAATCGGTTGCGGGCTTCATGTTTCCGCGCTCCTAGGCGTCCACGGACCGGGCGATCTCGTCGAGGTCGACCACACTCGCGACGTCGGTGACCGGGTGCACCCCGGGCGCGCGCACAGTGATCCGGTAGTCCTGGGCGGGCAGCCCGTCGAGGATGGCCTGCTGCCAGCCGTCGACGGCCGGCGACAACGGGTGCTGCCTGCCCGGTCCGCCTGCGACGGGCTCGACCGACGCGACCAGCCGAGCGCCCCCGGCATCGGTGCGCGCGCGGATCACCAGCGGCTCGGCGGTGGTAACGTCGTCGACCTCCAGCGCGACCGATTCGTTCACCGCAGGAAACACGTTCGGGGGCGCGAGAACTGCGGTGGTCAGGATCCCGCCCACGTGGTCGAGCACCGGGTCGTCGTTCTGCAGGGATCCGTGCCGCTGGCTGAAGAACGCCGCGTTCTTCCATCCCGTCATGAGCTCGTGCGGGGTGGCCGACAGCTTCGGCACGGTGCCGTCCCCGCCGCTCTCGCCGGGCCCGCGGACGGTCAGCGTCTCGACCTTCGTCCCGGCGAGCCGGGCGGCCCACTTGGTGGGCTGGAAGTCGCCGATCACCGGACGGATGTCGTAGCCCTCGGGTCCCGCCTTCAGCCGCGCATCGACGGTGTCGCGCAGGTCCCGGTGCAGGCGCACCGCCGCCCCCATCCGGCCGGCGTCGAGACCCGTCCCCGACCAGTCGAGCGTGTCGTCGTCGAGTGCGCGCCACGACCCGTCGTCACCTGCCATGCACCGATACGACGGCAGCAACTGGTAGGCGGACGTGAATGACCCGATCAGCGCACCGAGGTCGACGGTGAACGGACCCCAGCCCTTGCGGAATCCGTTGACGAGGAAGTCGAGCGCATTGACCGAACCCGAGTACGGGGTGCCGAACGTGACGAGGGTGCGGGTGTCGCGCCAGCCGTCCAGCAGTTCGAGGAACAGTCGGGCGACGATTCCGCCCATGGAGTGGCACACCAGCACGAGTTTGGCGTCCGCGTTGCCCGACTTCTCGCGCCACCGCGCCAGCCAGTCGTGGGATCGCCGGGCCAGCGTGCGGGCCGCCACCCGGTTGTCGCGCCGCCAGTCGTAGGGCAGTTCGAAATAGTTGTCGCCGGGAACGGCCCCGAATCGGCGGACCAGGTCGTCGCGGAACTTCGTGTAGCCGTCGATCTTCCAGTCCAGCCCGGGAACGAAATGGAAGTCCGGCACCAGCCGGGTGGCCACGACGCCGTCACCGAGGTCGTCGACGTCCGGGTCGTCGCCGTCGAGTGTCAGGCGTTTGATGTTCCTGCCCAGCGACAGCACGCTCGCCAGCGCGACTCCCGGTGTCGGTGCCCACACGTCCTTGCCGTCACGTGCGAGGACCGACCCGCCGATGCCGGGCAACAACACGACGACGTCTTTCATCACGGCCTCCGGGATCGAACGCCCAGGAGAGGGCGGCTTCGAATCCCAGTCTTCTCTTACTCGCCGCAATACACACGAGTAGCGGACCACTCGGTTTGCAACTTTTCGGCGGACCGCCGACGCTCAGCGCTGCGCGAAGTTGAGGTAGGCCTTCGACGGTGTCGGGCCGCGCTGGCCCTGGTACTTGGAGCCGACGGCCGAGCTGCCGTACGGGTGCTCCGCCGCGCTGGACAGCCGCAGCAGGCACAGCTGGCCGATCTTCATCCCCGGCCACAGGGTGATGGGCAGGTTCGCGACGTTGGAGAGTTCCAGCGTGATGTGCCCGTTGAAACCCGGGTCGATGAACCCTGCCGTGGAGTGCGTGAGCAGTCCGAGGCGGCCGAGCGAGGACTTGCCCTCGAGGCGTCCCGCCAGGTCGTCGGGCAGCGAGCACACTTCCAGCGTGGACCCGAGGACGAACTCGCCTGGGTGCAGGACGAACGGCTCCCCCTCCGCCGGCTCGACCAGCGTGGTCAGCTCGTCCTGCCGCTGAGCTGGGTCGATGTGGGTGTAGCGGGTGTTGTTGAACACCCGGAACAGGCTGTCGAGGCGCACATCCACGCTCGAGGGCTGGACCATCGAATCGTCGAACGGGTCGATGCCCAGACGTCCAGTGGAAATTGCGGCACGGAGATCGCGATCGGAGAGGAGCACAGGTAGAGGTTAACGGGTGTGGATGGCCATCGAGAGCAGCAGTTCGGTGCAGGTATCCACCAGCTCCTCTTCGGGGAGCGTCACGGTCCCGTTCAGCCATGCCGTCAGGGTCTGGGCGAGGCCACCGACCATGAAGTGCGCGGCGAGGTCGAGGCGCGGGCTCTCGGCCACCTCGTAGTACCCGACCGTCTGCTTCGTGACCAGGCCCGCGAACAGTCGCGAGCTGTCGAGGCGACGCTGCGCCAGCACCGCGCTCGACTGCGCCACCGAGAACATCAGCCGGCCGTGCCGCGGATCCTCGGCGACCTCCCGCACGATGTTGCGGACCCCGGCGCGGACGATCTCGCGCTCCCCCGGCCCGGCGTTCGTCACGGCGTCCAGGGTGCTGGTCGCGATGCGCTCCACGACGTGGTCGTAGACGGCGACGGTCAGCGCCTCGCGGTCGGGGAAACTCTCGTAGAAGTAGCGGGTGGCGAGTCCGGCCTGCTTGCAGACTCCGCGCACGGTCAGGGCGTGGTCGCCGTCCGGGCTGCCGAGCAGGTCGAGTCCGGCCTCGATGAGCTGGCCACGTCGTTCCGATCGACGCTGGTCACCCTCTTGGCCGCCGTACACCCTGTCCGACGCGATTGCCATGGAAACATCTTCGCACTTGCCTCTGGACTCGCCACATATATGTGAGTACGGTCGTATTCAGATAGGGAATTCACCGCTTGCGACAGGAGTGCACATGTCGACATCTCTCGAGGTGCCGGACCGACTCGAACTGGTCATGGACGGAGCCGGCCTACTCGCCGGCGCAGCGAACGTGATCATGCAGCTCTCCCACCCCGCCGTCGGATACGGCGTCGTGGAAAGCCGCGTCGAAAGCGGACAGATCTTCCGGCACCCGATCAAACGCACCCGGACCACCCTCACCTACCTCGTCGTCGCCGCGCGCGGCACCGAGGAAGAGAAGGCCCAGTTCCGCAAGGGCGTCAACCGCGCCCACGCCAAGGTGCGGTCGGGGCCCGACAGCCCCGTGCAGTACAACGCGTTCGACCCCGAACTGCAGCTGTGGGTTGCCGCCTGCATCTACCGCGGATTCGAGGACGTTCACCGCTCCATGCACGGCGAACTCACCGCCACCGAGAGCGAATACTTCTACCAGCAGGGCGCCACCTTCGGCACCACCCTCCAGGTGCCGAAGGAGATGTGGCCCGACAACCGGGCCGCATTCGACGACTACTGGGAGAAAGCGCTCGCCAACGTGTCGATCGACGACACCATCCGCGAATACCTGGTGTCCGTCGCCAAGGTCGAATTCATGCCCGCCGTCGTGTCCCGGCTGTTCGGCCGACTCAACCTGTTCTTCACCACCGGCTTCCTCCCGCCCCTCTTCCGCGACCAGATGCACCTCACCTGGACCCCCAAGGATCAGCGGCGCTTCGACCGGACCATGAGCACCATCGGCGCCGTCAGCCGGCGCGTCCCCGTCACCATCCGCGAACTCCCCTACATCTTGCTCATGCGGGATCTCCGACGCAGAATGCGGACCGGCAAACCCCTCGTATGACACTCCACGCGTGTGCGCGCGTAGTCCGGATCACCATCTGATAATGTTGCCGCCGCAAGGTGTTGGGCCTGCCTACGGGCGCCCAATATCGTGCGCGCCGATGTAGTTCAATGGCAGAACATCAGCTTCCCAAGCTGAATACGCGGGTTCGATTCCCGTCATCGGCTCCATCCATCCATGGGGTGTTCACCCAATAAGCCTCCGTGTGCACGACGTCGTCGGCCCGCTGTGCGGCGCGCGCATCGACACGGGATGATTCGGGCAGCGCACCCGGTTCGGATCGCACCTCGTCGAGGCTCCCGAGTGGGGTCCCACCCCTGGCAGGCCGCGATCATCCTGTCTCGTTCGACTGACGCGTCTCCTCGATGCGCTGCCGTTGCCGGACCCCGTACGCCGCCTCCCTGACGGCGGCATCGTCCTCGAGACCCGACCCGAGTGCCCCACCGATGGTCGCGATGGACGCCAGCAGCCAGGTGAGCGTCAGGTAGTCGGTGAAGCTCACCCCGTGCCCGAGAATGCGGGACAGCAATTCCGGGGGAAGAGTGAGCGTCGCGGTGAACAGCAGCAGACAGAACAGGGCCACATGGAGGACGACCACGCCGATGACCAGGGTGACCACGGTCGCGGTGTTGTACAGCACCGAACGGTCGCGTTCCTCCGGCGACTTCGGCCGCTCCCAGAGTTCGTGGTCGAGGATCAGCCAGAGAATCATCGCCACGATCGACAGGACCGTCGCCGCACTCATCCGCCACGGACCCATCGTGTCGGCGAACAACCAGATCGTGTTGGTGGCCAGCGCGATCGCACCGGTGGCGAAGGCGCCGACGAGCACCTTCGACAGTCCAGTGACCAGCCGCCACGGCCGGTTGGCCCGCACCATTCCCGACAGCAGTCGCAGTCGCCGCAGTCCCGGGGGCGCGAAATACCGGATGCCGTCGCCAATCTGCGCAGACGGGAATCGTCGCGCCGCGCCGGGGGGCGTGAGTTCCGGTTCATCGAGAATGCGGGCGATCGCGAGTTCGGTGACGCTGCGGACGCGGCGCTCGATGTGGACGCCACCCACCCCGGCGACGGAGATGAGCGCGAATTTGTGGTCGGCGCTGACTTCGGCAACCACCGGCAGGGTGTCCTCGCGGCGCGGCAGATCGGTGAGATACACGACGATGTCTTCCTCTTCGGCTGACGGATCAACCGTGTCGATGACATCGGCGAAATCCGCTTGCTCGTCGGGGAGATAGGGCTTCCGGCGCACGCACGTCGTCCACCGGCGCTCCAGCCCGTCGGGGCTACGCAGGCGTTCCGGCAGGCGCTCCGCGACGGATTGCGCGAGTGCCGCTGGTTCGCCCGGATCCGCGATCAATAGCACCGAGACCCGCTCACCCGCGGCACCGGATTGCCCTTGGAGTTGCTCGTTCGCCTTCACCGCCTTCGCGTACCCGCTCGGTCTGCCCCCAAACTCCAGGCAGTGGGTGTGAGTCGATTGTGGCGCCCGCTGTCCGTCCGGTAGACACGTCCGCCTGGTCCGCGGAGGCATCGTCGACAAGAGCGGGAATCGGTGGGATCTTCATGCTGGCCTCCGGACTCACTCCCTCACGGCATAGCGGAGGAAGACCATGCCGAGCGCGGTTTACCTTGATCACCCGTCGGGCACCCGAACACGGACATCGACCGACGAGAGGTGTGGTTCCCAGTGCGAGCAGTCACGTGGCAAGGCAAACGAAAGGTCAGCGTCGACACCGTCCCCGATCCGAAGATCGAACACCCGACCGACGCCATCATCAAGGTCACGACGACGAACATCTGCGGTTCCGATCTGCACCTGTACGAAACTCTCGGCCCGTTCATGGGAGAAGGGAACATCCTCGGCCACGAACCGATGGGGATCGTCGAAGAAGTCGGCACGGCGGCCGGCGACCTGAAGGTCGGCGACCGCGTCGTGATCCCGTTCCAGATCTCGTGCGGCGACTGCTTCATGTGCAACCTGCAGCTGTACACGCAGTGCGAGACGACGCAGGTCCGCGAGCAGGGCATGGGAGCGGCGTTGTTCGGATTCTCCAAGCTCTACGGCGAGGTACCGGGAGGACAAGCCGAGTACCTGCGCGTCCCCCAAGCCCAGTTCACCCACATCAAAGTCCCCGAGGGCCCGCCGGATTCCCGATTCGTCTACCTGTCCGATGTGCTGCCGACGGCGTGGCAGTCGGTCGAGTACGCCGCCATCCCCGAGGGCGGGTCGGTCACCGTGCTCGGCCTCGGCCCGATCGGAGACATGGCGGCGCGCATCGCCCACCACAAGGGTGCACGGGTCATCGCGGTCGACAACGTCCCCGAACGTCTTGCCCGCGCCAAGGCCCGGGGCATCGAAACCCTGAACCTGGACGAGCACGGCGGCGATCTCGCCGACGTCATCCGCGATGCGACCGACGGTCGCGGCACCGACTCGGTGATCGACGCGGTCGGCATGGAGGCGCACGGTTCACCGATCGGCAAACTCGCCCAGCAGATCGTCGGGTACCTGCCCGACGCGGTGGCGGCGCCGCTCATGCAGAAGGCCGGTGTCGACCGACTCGGCGCCCTGTATTCGGCGATCGACATCGTCCGCCGCGGGGGAACCATTTCCATCATCGGCGTCTACGGCGGCATGGCCGACCCGATTCCCATGCTCACCCTGTTCGACAAGCAGATTCAGCTGCGCATGGGCCAAGCCAACATCAAGAAGTGGGTCGACGACATCATGCCGCTCCTCGGCGACGGCGACCCACTCGGCGTCGACACCTTCGCCACCCACGAACTCCCCCTCGAACAGGCACCCCACGCGTACGAAATCTTCCAGAAGAAACAGGACGGTGCGGTGAAGATTCAGCTCAAACCCTGAACAACGTCGCCGTGGCTCCACCAGTACGACACTTCACAGCCGCCTTGCTCACCGCGGCCAGCTCCCCCATCAGGCCCTGTTCCCTTCGGTGCATCCCCGGTGCAGTCGAACCGGATTCGACACTCGGCGTTCCAGCAGAAGGTGACGTCGGCGGAGGAAGCGGTGAAGGTCATCGGTCCGGGTGACACCGTCGCTGTCAGCGGTTTCGCCAGCGCCGGGACACCCAAGGCGGTCATCCCGGCCTTGGCTGACCGGATTCACGCCGCCCGCGCGGCCGGCGCGAACTTCACCATCGACCTGCTGACCGGGGCGTCCGTCTCGCCCGAGACCGAGCGAATGCTNGCCGAGGTCGACGGAATCGCGCTGCGGATGCCCTACCAAGCGGAATCCACGGCTCGGCAGAAGATCAACGCGGGGCGGATGGANTACGTCGACATTCATCTGTCGCACGTGGCGCAGCAGGTATGGGAGGGCTATTACGGTCCGGTGAATGTCGCCGTCGTCGAGGTCGCCGGCATCACCGAGACCGGCGAATTGATTCCGTCCGCGTCTGTCGGAAACAACAAGACCTGGCTCGATGTCGCGGAGAAGGTCATTCTCGAAGTCAACTCCTGGGTCCCGGATGCGATGGACGGCATTCACGACATCTACTACGGCACCGCACTGCCCCCGCACCGCCGGCCGATCGAACTCACCAACGTCGAGGACCGCATCGGGCAACCGCATTACCGGGTGGACCCGGCCAAGGTGGTTATCGAGGTTTGACCTGCTATTCCGAGGTCATCCAGGACGGGATGCTGCACCTGATCAAGCACGGCACCGTCCGGTTCGCGTCGGCTACCGCGTTGGCACTCTCAGAGGCGGGGATCGCCGAGTTGACGTCCAACATCGACTTCTACCGGCAGCACATCCGGCTCCGTCCGCAAGAAATCAGCAACCACCCCGAGGTGGTCCGCCGGCTGGGGATCATCGCGATGAACGGGATGCTGGAGGCCGACGTCTACGGGAACGTCAATTCGACGCATGTGATGGGCACCAAGATCATGAACGGCATCGGCGGATCCGGGGACTTCGCGCGCAACGGGTACCTGTCGATGTTCCTCAGCCCGTCCACGGCGAAGAACGGGGCGATCTCGTCGATCGTCCCGATGACCCCGCACGTCGATCACACCGAGCACAACACCCAGGTTGTGGTGACCGAGCAGGGCCTGGCCGACTTGCGGGGGTTGTCGCCGCGTCGCCGAGCACGGGTGATCATCGAGCGCTGCGCGCATCCGGAATTCCGGCCGCTGCTCACCGACTACGTCGAGCGGGCGACGGCAACTGCGGGAGCCGGCCAGACGCCGCACCTGCTCGGGGAGGCGTTCTCGTTCCACCAGCGGTACCTGGAGTCCGGCTCAATGCGACTCTAGGACGGTCACCTTCCCGCTCTCCCGTCGGGGGTTGATCTTCCGGGGCTCGTCCGCGAAGGCAAAGCGACGCGATCTGGGACCTGGAGGGACCGATGGCCGATGGTTCGAATAGCGCACCGGCGCAGGGCATGTGGCGCCCGTTGACCCGGGTCTACGGGCGGCCCGTCCACCCTGCACCCAGGCAGAGAGATCTGAGGTGCCCCACGCTTGCCCGAGAGTCAATCCGTCTGTCGGACTCGAACTAGCGGATCTACCAGACATGGGACTGAGCCGCGGACACAATAGAAGGCCGTAGCGGCAGTTCGTCCCAACGCCGCGACTACTGGGGGCGGACGACAACCAGACGGGGGCGAAGTCGTCGGCGGGATCTCGACGGCCGCAGCGACGTCGCAAATCAGCGCGCGGCGGCGTATCGACCAAACCTGCGACGTCGATGGCGTACGGCGCGGCCAGTTCGTAGTGGGCAGGACGGGCCGACGCACGGCGAAGCAGGGCGATCGCGCCCTCCACATTGCCGCGCCGGACGTGGGTGATGCCGACCATGAGCTGGGCCAGGCCTTGCCTTGCCACAGCATCCGCTCGTCGTCCGGACCGGTCTTCCCCGCGGCCTCGAGCACCTCGTGCGCGTCGAATGCCAGACGAGAGGTTCGGCCGGCGCGAGCTCGAGATCATCCGGGATACGCGGAATGCCCGTACTACGTCAGCGGAGTCGTTCTCACCGTACGGCTCCCGCTATGCCGGTGCCTATCTGCGGGCGCCGCCACAGCTCCCATGCGAGTCGCAGGACCCCGATCGCGGTAAGAACGGTCAGCGACAAGACGGCGGGGACGGAAATCGCCACCGGAAAAACCAGGAGGGCCGCGACGGCGGTGAGGAGCCGATCGACGGTGAGCTGATGGTGGTCACGCCATCGGTAGGCCACCTCGGCGGCGTAGAACAGTGCCACCCCACCGGTGAGGGCGAGGGCGGCCAGCGGCGCCAGCGGCTCGTCGATGTGTTCCACCGAAACCCTTGCCCCAAGGGCGAAGAAGACGACCCCCGCGACGAGCGGCAGGTGCAGGTAGCTGTAGGCGTCGCGCGCCAACCGTACCCGATCGACACTGGGTGTTCGCCGCATCCGTTCTTCGGCGCCGGCAGCGAGGCCGAAGTAGGTCCACCACAGGGTGGCCGAGATCAGCACCCCGAGAACCACAGCGCCGAGAACCGCGGGATGGCGCAGGTTTTCGGTTGCCCCCGTCCCCAGCGCGATGATCGTCTCGCCCAGCGCGATGATGATGACCAAACCGTGGCGCTCGATGAAATACGAAGGTACGACACGAAGTCCGCTGATTCCCGCTATCAGGGGACTGCCGAAGTCTACCGCAGCGGCCGCGACCCACAGCAACTCACGGTAGGGGGAGGCCACAAAAGCGGCGGCAACGATCAATGCCGGCCCGACGAGCAGGCCCGGCGCCAGTCGGCGGATCGCTGACGCCAATCCATCCTCGTCTCGGGATGACGAAGCGAGGAACATACCGACGTTGATGAGTCGGACGGCGAGCAATGCGAGCCCGAAAACGAGGGCCCCGGTGGTGAATGCGGTCGGCAGTGCGATCGCAGCGATGAGCATCGCCGCCATCGCGACGATGATCAAAGTCGTGTGCGTCACCCGCGCCGTTTCGAATGTGTTGGTCAGCCAGGCGTAGCACACCCACGCCCACCACAGGGCGAGCAACGCGACCACACCCCGGCCGAAACCCTGCCAGGAGATGTCACTGAGCATCAGGTGTGTGACCTGCGACATCGCGTACACGAAGGTGAGGTCGAAGAACAACTCCAGGTTGCCCACCGACCGCCTATCAGACTCCTGCGATCCGTCGGTGTCGGGCTCGCGGCCGGCGGATCCCCCGGCGGCGTTGCCGTCGTTGACCGTCATCGTCGACCAGTGGCCATGATCATCGCCCGTTGCTATTCACCAGTAGTGTTGTTCTCCGATATCACCTTCTCGGGGGTGATCCGCACCAGCAGCATCCCCTCGCCCGCATTGAGCCGGCCGTACTCCTGCGCCCGCTCCGCCCCGACGTAGCGGCGGGCGTTGAGAGTGGAGGCGCGCAACACCTCATCCGGATCGGTGCTGACGCTGGCGCGGCCCTCGATAAGGACGAACGCGTACGGCGGGCGATCGTCATCGATGCACAACCCGACCCGTGGATCGCGAAGCACCGCCCGGCCCTTGACGGACTTGGACCCGGTGGTGATCAGCAGATCGTCGCCTTCGAGAACGAACCACACCGGCACGACGTGCGGGCGACCGTCGCGGCGAGTGGTGGCCCACTTGGCCGTTCGGGTTCCGGCGGTGACGAAACCGCGACACTCGGCATCCGACATTGCTGGCATGACAACTCCGCGGTGAGATCGCGAGTTCGGTGTCGGCACCGCCACGGGTCGCAGCGGAGCCGGTTGGCGCGTCGCTCTATGTGTGGAGGACGACTTTGGTCCATCCGTTGTCGCACGTGGGGCTACGAGGTTGCCGCCGGCATCGACCACCGCAATGTTCGACGGCGACTCGATCTCGTCAGCTTTGGCCTGCCCGGCGGCGATCACCCGCTGCGCATCGTCGAGGGACACCGAAGTCTGGTTCACTGTCATGACGCACCCGTCCGGGGCTTCGCGAACTGCGCGACGATGGCCTGACAGAACGCGGGGAGGTCGTCGGGCGAGCGGCTCGAGATCAGGTTCCCGTCGATCGCGACCTCTTCGTCGACGACGTCGGCCCCGGCGTTGCGCAGGTCGGTCCGCAGACTCGGGTATGAGGTGAGCGTTCTGCCTTTGGCCACACCGGCTTTCCCGAGCCGACGAAGTCGCGCACGAACGACACCGCCGGCTCCTCGATTCGCAGCTTGTCCGGGTTCACCGTGCCGCCCGGCAGCAGCAGGGCATCGTAGTCGTCGACCGCAACATCGGACACAGCCCGATCTACGGTGAACGTGCCGGCCGCGTCGAGGTCGTTGTTGCGTGCCTGGATTTCGCCGGTCTTCGGCGACAGCAGCTCCGTGTGCCCGCCGGCTTGGTGCACCGCGTCGCGGGGTCGCTCGAGTTCGACTCTTTCGACCCCGTCGGCAGCAAGTATCGCGATCCGCTTGCCCTGCAGTGTCATTGCCATCGTTGTGCTCCTCTCGGTCCGGGCCGCCTCACGGATGCATTACGACCTTGGTCCATCCGTCGTCGCGGGCATCGAAATGCTGGTAGCCGGACTCGGCCTCCGCCAGTGGCAGTTCGTGGGAGACGATCCAGGACGGCTTGGCACGGCCCTGGTGGATCAGGTCGCGCAGCTGCCGGTTGTAGTGCTTGACGTTGGCCTGCCCGGTTCCGACCTTCTGCCCCTTGAACCAGAATTTGCCCATGTCGAAGGCGATCTTGCCGTGGCGTTCGAGTTCGTCGGGGCCGTTTCGGTCCTGGGGCAGGAAGATGCCGACCACCCCGATGTGGCCGGTGAAGCGCACCGAGTCGACGAGCCGGTTCATCGTCATCGCGGCGTCCTCGTGACCCTGCGGGTCGTGCGCCTGATACCCGACGCACTCACAACCCTTGTCGGCACCCTGCCCGCGGGTCTGTTCCAGGACCTGCTCGACCGGGTCGCCCTTCGAATCGTCGATCGGAATGACGCCGATCTCCTCGGCGAGCTTGAGCCGGTCCGGATGCCGGTCGACGATCATCACCTTGCTCGCGCCCTGGATCATCGCCGAATACGCCGCCATCAACCCGACCGGCCCGGCCCCGTACACCACCATCGAATCGCCGGGCTGCATGTCGGCCAGGCGGGTGCAGTGCCAGCCGGTGGGAAAGATGTCGGAGAGCATCACGTAGTCGGTTTCCTTGTCCTGGGCATCCTCGGGCAGCCGCAGACAGTTGAAGTCGCCGAACGGCACCCGCAGATATTCCGCCTGCCCGCCCCAGAACGGGCCCATCCCGGCGAACCCGTATGCGGCGCCGGCCATCTTCGGATCCGGGTGCACCGTCAGGCAGAACGCGGTCAACCCTTCCTCGCAGTTTCGGCAGAAACCGCAGCCGATGTTGAACGGCAGGCACACCCGATCCCCCGGGGAGACCTTGACCACCGCATTGCCCACCTCGGCGACGATCCCCAAGTTTTCGTGACCGAGGACCATCCCGGGCTCCAGATCGGTGCGGCCCTCATACATGTGGAGATCCGACCCGCAAATGTTGGTGCTGGTGATCTTTACCAGCACATCGGTCGGCTGCTCAATCCTTGCATCGGGCACATCCTTCACATGAACCTCATGTGGCCCGTCGTACACAAGCGCTTTCATCTCGACTCCCTGATGCTGCGTTTCGGGTTGATGCCGGCCCGGCGGCCACAGGCGGTTACGTGTGAGCGACCGAATGAATCGTGCTGCTGGGGCAGACGCGACAACGAACGGAACTGAAAGCAAATCTAAAACTTTTGCTCGCCAACATGTTTCGCGTCACATCCGACAACAGCGGGTGCATTCCAGGCGTCGCATTCCGTCCACCATGGAGTCTCCTCTTCCGGCTCCACGATTACTAGGGGTGAGATCGGTTTCCTTGATGTGTGGGCTCGCGGGCTTCTTCCCTTTACCGGTCGATGGTGTGATGCTGGACCATGTCCACCACCTCGAACAGGAGACCCGACATGGCCACCAAGGCGCTGCTGGTCCGACTCGAAGCCAAACCCGGCAAGGAAAACGCGGTCGAGGAATTCCTCCGATCCGCGCTGCCGCTCGTCGAGCAGGAGCCCGGCACGAAGCCTTGGTTGGCGGTACGTTTCGGTCCCTCGACGTTCGGCATCATCGACGCATTCCCCGACGAGGCCGCCCGTGAAACACATCTCAATGGGCAGGTCGGCAAGGCCCTCGGTGAACGCGCCGACGAACTCTTCGCTGCGCCGCCCGAAATCAGCAACCTCGACGTGCTCGCCGACAAGCTCTGAACCACCGACTGGAAACAGCCCGCCCGCAAGCTCGACAGAACCGACATCACCCACGCGGACCCGAACCGAGACACGCGAGTCCGCCCAACCTGTCGAATCTTGGTGCACAACGACGAGGCGAGCGCAGCCTGATCCGTCACCGGGCCCCACCAAACTCCACGGAACTCGGGACATCCTCCGCGACCACCATGCTCACCTGGGTCAAAGAACGCTCGGTGTTCTCAACGTCGTGTAAGTGCATGATTCTCACGAACTTGCCGGAATCCGCATCCCGGTCGCTATCCCGTAAGGCGATCGGTCACCGGACGCGCCAAGGCCGGCCGTCGGGCGCCCTCGCCGATTGAGTTTAAAAGGCGATCGATTCCGGTGACGGATCGGTCGACGGTATATCGCAAACTTCGTCAGCGTTCGCGAGTTGGGTCGCGGGTTCGTAGGCCGCGATCATCACGCCTCGTTCGACTGACTCTGGGTCTCCTCGATGCGCTGCCGCTGCCGGACCCCGTACGCCGCCTCCTTGACGGCGGCGTCGTCCTCGAGACCCGACCCGAGCGCCCCACCGATGGTGGCGATGGACGCCAGCAGCCAGGTGAGCGTGAGGTAGTCGGAGAAGTTCACCCCTCGCCCGAGAACACGGGACAGCAGTTCCGGGGGAAGAGCGAGGTACGCGGTGAACAGCAGCAGACAGAACAGGGCCACGTGGAGGATGACGACGCCGAGAACCAGGGTGGCCACGATCGACAGGACCGTCGCCGCACTCATACGCCATGGACCCATCGTGTCGGCGAACAACCAGATCGTGTCGGTGGCCAGTGCGATCGCCCCCGTGGCGAACGCGCCGACGAGCACCTTCGACAGTCCGGTGACCAGCCGCCACGGCCGGTTCGCTCGCACCATCCCCGACAGCAGCCGCAGCCGCCGCAGCCCCGAGGGCGCGAAATACCGGATACCGTCCTCCATCTGCACACACGGAAACCGTCGCGCCGCGCCCGGCGGCGTCAGTTCCGGTTCCCGGAGGATGCGGGCGATCGCGAGTTCGGTGACAGTGCGGACGCGGCGCTCGATGTGGACGCCGCCCACCCCGGCGACCGCGATGAGCGCGAAGAGGTAGTCGGCGCTGACTTCGCCCACCACGGGCAGGGTGTCCTCGCGGCGTGGTAGATCGGTGAGGTACACGACGATGTCCTCCGCTTCGGAGGACGGATCGACTGTGTCGATCACATCTGCGAAGTCTGCTTGCTCGTCGGGGAGGTACGGTTTTCGGCGCACGCACGTCGTCCACCGACGCTCGGGGCGATCACGGCTTCGCAAGCGTTGCGGCAGGTACTCCGCGATACGTTCCGCGAGAGCCGCAGACGTGCCCGGATCCGCGATGAACAGCACCGAGACCTGCTCACCGGCCGCACTGAATTGCCCTCCCTGCAGATGCTCGTTCACGCCTTCGCATACCCGCCCGGTCTGCCCCCAAACTCCAGGCAGTGGCTGCGAGTCGATCACGGCGCCGCCGCGGATCTCCGCCGCCTCTGTCCCGTAAACACCACGAGCGGCCGAGGACGCACCGTCGACACGACTACAACCGGCTAGCCAACGCAACGTGCCGGGCCGCAACACAGATCCTGTCCACGCCCGTGTTGGTCGCTCTTGGAATCGTCGTCAGCTGGCGGGGCGGTCTGTCACGGTAACCGAAATCTGCTGGGTCTCGCCGCCGCGGAGCACGGTCAGTTCGACTCGATCGCCGGGGTCGACGGCACGGATCGCCGCGATGAAGTCCTCCGCCGACTCGGTGTCGTGGCCGTTGACCGCGGTGATGACATCACCCGGCCGGATACCCGCGGTCGCAGCCGGACCGAGCGGGACGACCTCGAGGACGACGACACCGCTGGTGCGGTCGACTGCCAATTGTTCGGCGATCTGCGGGGTCAGCGTGCCGGGCTGAATGCCGACGTACGCATGCTGGGCGGTTCCCGAGGCCAGCAGCTGGTCCGCGACGTCGACGACATTCGCCGCGGGGATGGCGAAACCCAGAGCGACCGCACCCGCCGACGGGGGAATGTAGGCCTGGCTCATCCCCACGACCCGCCCTTGTCCGTCGATCAGGGCACCCCCGGAGTTACCCGGCGAGATCGCGGCGTCGGTCTGGATCAGGTCGACCAGCGGCGCCCCGGTGGAAGCCGACCCGGGGATCTGACGGTGCAGTCCTGAGATGATGCCCGAGGTGACCGTGGCCTCGAACCCCAGCGGACTGCCCACGACTACGGCAAGCGCGCCGACCTCTGGCAGCGCTGTCTCGAACGTCGCCGCAGTCAGATCCGTGCGGTCCGCTTGAAGGACCGCGACGTCGGTCACACGATCGACGGCACGCACGTTCGCGGACACTTGTTGCCCGTCCGCGAAGGCCACACTCACCTGCCGGGCACCCTCGACCACGTGGGCGTTGGTGACGATGGTGCCGTCGGTCTTGTAGACGATGCCGCTGCCTACGCCGGACTCGGTGAGCACGGTGACGACCGAGGCCTCCACCTGCCGGACCAGTGCCGGCAGGTCTACGGCAGGCCCCGCTGAGGGCGTCGAGGTGGTGGGAGCCGAGGCGCCGCATCCTGCGAGGAGGAGGACCACGATCGCGACCAGCGGCACCCAGATCGAGGAACGTACGGTCGACGGCGCGCGCATCAGCGACCGCCTTTGTGAGAAATCGGTCTCCTACTTGCACCTACCGCGAGCGGGCCCACCCGATCAACATACCCCGCCCTGCTCCCGTGGTCGGCGACTCCCGACCCACGTCACATACCCATGGAAAACCTACATCGACGATTACAGTGCGCGTGCTCAACTGCTGCGGCGACGAGTCGTATATTGTTGTACTACTTTTGCTTTCAGACCAGCTGCCCGGCTTCCGCCCGATTCGGTTGCCGTACAGCGAAATCAGACTGTAGTGACTCCACAGGATGGGCTGATCCAACAGCTGGAAAGTGGATTTCGTCACTGGTTCGATTCTGCACCAGGGGATTAGGGCCCACCACCGAGGGCCTGACCCTATACGTGAGGGTGAAGGAGCTTCTTTCTCAGCGCTCCCGCGACTGTATTGCCATGGCGGAATCGGCTTCCTACTTTCGACTTACCGGACCCTTGCCACCCGACCGGTTCGGCTGCGAAGATTGATTGCATCGGGAGTTCTACTCGTGGAAGCACCGGAATAGTGGCTGATGCCCGGAGTGCGTGTACCGGTCGCCTCGAGCGGGTTCCGGCGGATATCTCTGCCGAGGGCGGGGTGTGAACACCACCGTTCCCCAATTCTGTCGACGCCCATCCGGCGAATGAAGAACTCTCACGCGGTTGAGCCGTCCGGAGCTCAACCGATTGACCGACCGGCAGGACGCCGAACCGGTACGCGCGGGCTCGACGTAGCACACATCATCGACGCCTAGGGGGCGTGATGTCCGAGTCCAGTGGCGGGACCTCCGCGGTACGTCCGAACCAACCTGCCCGCCAGGTAATAGCAACGTTCGACAACTACACCGACGCTGAAAGCGCCGTCGACTACCTCTCCGACCAGAAATTCACGGTGGACAAACTGACCATCGTCGGACGCGATCTCGAGCTGGTCGAGCAGGTCGTCGGCCGGCTGAACTACGGCTGGGCCGCGCTGCGGGGCGCCGCCGCGGGCGCGTTGACGGGTGCACTGTTCGGCTGGATCTTCGGATTACTCGATTGGGTCCAGCCGCTGCTCACGGGCCTCGCGCTCGCCTTCTACGGGTTGGTGTTCGGTGCCGTTGTCGGCGCTCTGCTCGGCCTGCTCATGTATGCGCTGCAGGGCGGCCGGCGCGACTTCACCTCAATCCAGTCATTACAACCACGTCACTACGAAGTCCTCGCCGACGTCGAGGTCGCGGACGAAGCCGTCCGCCTGCTCACCGGCCGGACCGATCGAAAGGAATGAGTCATGGCAACCGCTGTAGGCATCGACCTGGGCACCACCAACTCGGTCATCGCAAGCTGGCAAGGTGGCGAGCCGGTGGTGATCTCCAACGTCGAGGGTGCGCGGACGACGCCGTCGGTGGTGGCGTTCACCGAGAGCGGCGAGCGTCTGGTGGGTCAGCTCGCCCGACGGCAGGCGATCCTGAATCCGAAGGGCACGATCTACTCGGCGAAACGCTTCATCGGACGTCATTACGACGAGATCTCCGAGGAGGCCAAAGCGGTCAGCTTCGACGTCGTACCGGGTGACAACGGTGAGGCGCGATTCGACGTGCGGGGCAAGAAATACGCGCCGGAGGAGATCAGTGCCCTCGTGCTGCGCAAGCTCGTCGACGACGCGAGTAAGTTCCTCGGCGAGAAGGTCAAGGAAGCGGTCATCACCGTTCCCGCCTACTTCAACGACGCGCAGCGCAACGCCACCAAAGACGCCGGCCGGATCGCAGGCCTGGAGGTTTTGCGGATCATCAACGAGCCGACCGCTGCGGCACTGGCGTACGGCATGGACAAGCAGACCCACGAAACCGTACTGGTCTTCGACCTCGGCGGCGGCACCTTCGATGTGAGCCTGCTCGACGTCGGCGAGGGAGTGGTCGAGGTTCGTTCCACGGCCGGCGACTCCCACCTCGGCGGCGACGACTTCGACCGACGCCTGGTGGACTACCTCGCCGACGAATTCCAGCGTGCGGAGAATATCGATCTGCGCAAGGATGCGCAGGCATTGCAGCGCCTCTTCGAGGCCGCGGAGAAAGCCAAGGTCGAGTTGTCCTCGGTCACCCAGGCTCAGGTCAACTTGCCCTTCGTCACCGCAGACGCGAACGGTCCCAAGCACCTCACCACCACGATCATGCGATCGAAGTTCGAGGATCTGACGGCGGATCTGGTGGAACGCTGCCTCGACCCCGTGAAGCAGGCGATGAGTGACGCCAAGGTCACCGCCAACGACATCGACGAGGTGATCCTGGTCGGTGGTTCGACACGTATTCCGGCGGTGCAGGCGCTGGTTCGCCGGCTCACCGGCGGTAAGGACCCGCACATGGGCGTCAACCCGGACGAGGTCGTGGCGCTCGGTGCCGCGGTCCAGGCGGGCGTGCTCAAGGGCGAGGTCTCCGATGTGCTGTTACTCGATGTCACACCGCTGTCCCTCGGCGTCGAGACGCAGGGCGGGGTGATGACCAAGATTATCGAGCGCAACACGACGATCCCGGCCCGGCGCAGCGAAGTGTTCTCCACGGCGGAAGACAATCAGTCCGCCGTGGACGTGGTGGTGCTGCAGGGCGAACGCGAACGGGCCGCCGACAACCGGGTGCTCGGCCGGTTCCGGCTGGAAGACATCCGTCCCGCGCCACGCGGTGAGGCCCAAGTCGAAGTCACGTTCGATATCGACGCCAACGGCATCCTCAACGTCACCGCCCGCGACAAGGACACCGGCAAGGAGCAGAGCATCACGATCAGTGAGCAGGGCAACCTGGACCAGAGTGAGGTCGAGCGCATGCTCGCCGAGGCCGAACGGAACCGGGGTGAGGACGAGGCGCTGCGCAAGGCGGTCGACGCACGCAACGCGCTCGATTCGGTTGCATATCAAGTGGAACGGCGACTCGCCGAACTCGGTGACAGTGCGCCACCGCACGACAAGGCGCGGGCCGAGATGCTGATCGCCGACGCCAGGAAGGCCGTGAAAGACGGTGCTTCACCCGCGGAGGTCGAGCCGCTCACCTCGGAGCTCCAGCAGTTGCTCTACGGGCTCGCGCCGGTCCAGGACGGCGGCGACGGACACCAGGCCGGCGACGCAGAGGCTGCGTCGTCGGATGACGACGATGTGATCGACGCCGAATTCGATCGAAGCTGAGGCACACGATGGAAAGGTCTGCAGATCATTCGACGACCGAGCCGGCTACCGACGGTACCGACAGGGATCAGACCGAGACGGCGCCCGATCGCACCGACACGGGGGCCGAGTTGGCTCAACTCGAGGACCGCTGGCGCAGGGCCCTCGCAGATCTGGACAACCTGCGCAAGCGGTATGCCAAGGATCTGGACCGTGAACGCGCCGCGGAGGTGGCGAAGGTTTCCGCGGCGTGGCTGCCGGTACTGGACAATTTGGAGCTTGCGCTGGCCCACGCGGGCAGCGATCCTCAGACCGTCGTCGAGGGTGTGAAGGCGATCCGGGATCAGGCGGTGCAGGTGCTCTCACGGTTCGGCTTCGAGCGCCACGACGAGGTCGGTGTGCCGTTCTCCCCGGAGCTCCACGAAGTGGTCAGTGTGGTGGCCCAACCCGACGTTCCCTCCGGGACCGTGATCGAGGTCTTGCGCCCGGGCTATGGAGAGGACGGGCGGCAGTTGCGTCCCGCCGCGGTGGTAGTCAGCCGCCCCGAGGGGTGAGCACCGATGGCGCGTGACTACTACGAAGTGCTCGGGGTCCCGCGGGGCGCCGGCACCGACGAAATCCAGCAGGCCTACCGCAAGCTGGCCCGCAAGTACCACCCCGACGTGAACAAGGACCCCACTGCGGAGGACAAGTTCAAGGAGGCCAACGAGGCCTACCAGGTGTTGTCCGACCCGGACACCCGGAAACGCTACGACCGATTCGGTGACGACTTCCGGCGTGTGCCCGAGGACTACGACGAACGGGTCCGGGCAAGCGCCGGTGGGTACGGCGGCGGCGGTGGGTACGGCGGCGGTGGCGGGGGCAGAAGGGTGCACTTCGGTCAAGGATTCGGTGGCGAGGGCGCCGTCGACTTCGAGGACCTCTTCGGGCAGATGTTCGGCGGCGGTGGCGGGTACGGGCCGATTCCCGGCGCCGATCAGGAAGCGGAACTGGAGTTGACCCTGGAAGAGGCGTATCGGGGTGGCAAACGCACTCTCCGATTGGACGGACGCCAGTACGACGTCGACATTCCGGCCGGTGTCCTGGACGGCCAGAGAATCCGGCTGGCCGGGCAAGGTGGCCGGAGCAACGGCGACGCGCCGCACGGGGATCTGTACCTCGTGGTGCGGATCAAGCCGCATTCCCGGTTCCGGGTACGAGGCCGGGACATCTACGTCGATCTGCCCGTATCGCCGTGGGAGGCGGCACTGGGGGCGAGCGTCGTCGTTCCCACCCCGGGTGGCGAGGCGAAAGTCAAAGTGGTACCAGGCTCGTCGACGGGAAGGAAGCTGCGACTGCGCGGGGAGGGAATGCCCAATCCGCGGGGCGCCAACGGCAACCTCTACGCCGAGATCAAGGTGATGGTGCCGTCGAAACCGACAGCACGCGAACGCGAGCTGTTCGAGCAGTTGGCCGCCGAATCGAACTTCGATCCGAGGAAAGAGAAATGAGCACCCCGACCCCGGTCACCCAGTACGTATTGGTTCGCCGTACCGGGTTGTCGCCCGATGCCTTCGCACAACGTACCGGTCTGCACCCGGATCTGGCACGAAAGCTTGTGGCTCTCGGCCTGCTCGACGCACGCCGCGACGCCGGCGGCGAGATGTCGTTCGAACCATCCGAAGTGGCCCACGCCGCCCGTATCCAACGGCTGCGGACCGGTCTGGGCCTGAACTACTCGGCAATCGGGCTCGTGCTCGATCTGCTGGATCGAATCGAGAAACTCGAAGCAGCTTCCCGCAGAAGGAGGACACCCCCATGGACACCGGCAGCCTGACTGAAAAGTCTCGAGAAGCCCTGCAGGAAGCCCAGAACGTCGCGACCAGAATGGGTCACACCGAGGTCGACGGAGAGCATCTGCTGCTCGCGTTGGTCGATCAGCAGGACGGGCTGGTACCCCGACTGCTCGAGCAGGCCGGCGCGAACGTCGATGCCCTGCGGTCCGATCTGGAACGGGAACTCTCGCGTAGGCCGAAGGTCAGCGGCCCCGGCGCGACGCCCGGTCAGGTGATGATCACCCAGCGCCTGGCCAAGCTGCTCGACGCCGCGGAACGGGAGGCGAAGCGACTCAAGGATTCCTACGTGTCGGTGGAACATCTCGTGATGGCCCTCTCCGAGGAGGGGTCGGCCAGTGCGGCGGGACGCGTCCTCGCCAGTCATGGGGTCACACGAGACGCCTTCCTCACAGCGCTGACAAAGGTGCGCGGCAATCAGCGCGTCACCTCGGCGACCCCGGAGGGCGCGTACGAGGCGCTCGAGAAGTACGGACGCGATCTCGTCTCCGAGGGCCGGGCAGGAAAACTCGATCCGGTCATCGGCCGAGATTCCGAGATCCGCAGGGTGACGCAGATCCTGAGCCGGAAGACGAAGAACAATCCGGTGCTGATCGGCGACCCCGGCGTCGGCAAGACCGCGATCGTCGAGGGTCTCGCCCAGCGGATCGTCCGCGGCGACGTGCCCGAGGGCCTGCGCGACAAGACGATCTTCTCGCTCGACATGGGTTCTCTGGTGGCCGGCGCGAAGTACCGCGGCGAGTTCGAGGAGCGACTGCAGGCGGTGCTGTCCGAGGTAAAGGCGGCCGAGGGGCACATCCTGTTGTTCGTCGACGAGTTACACACAGTGGTCGGTGCGGGATCAGTCGGCGGCGAGGGATCTCTCGACGCCGGCAACATGCTCAAGCCGATGCTCGCCCGCGGCGAACTGCACATGATCGGTGCCACCACCCTCGACGAGTATCGCAAGCACATCGAATCCGATGCCGCACTGGAGCGTCGCTTCCAGACCGTTCTCGTCGACGAGCCCAGCGCCGAGGATGCGATCTCGATTCTGCGCGGACTTCGAGAACGCCTCGAGGTGTTTCACGGCGTGAAGATTCAGGACGGCGCACTGGTGGCCGCCGTGACCCTCTCGCACCGGTACATCACCGACCGCTTCCTTCCGGACAAGGCGATCGATCTGGTGGACGAGGCGTGTGCCCGGCTACGCACCGAAATCGATTCGATGCCCGCCGAACTCGACGAGCTCACCCGGAAGGTGACCCGGCTGGAGATCGAAGAGGCCGCGCTGTCCAAGGAAACGGACGCGGCCAGCAAGACGCGCCTCGACGAGCTGCGTAAGGAGCTGGCCGATCTACGGGCCGAGGCCGACGCCCGGCACGCTCAGTGGGAGGCGGAGCGGCAGGCGATCCGGCGGGTGCAGGAGCTGCGGGGAGAGCTGGAACGATTGCGCCACGAGGCCGAGGAGGCGGAGCGTAACTACGACCTCAATCGGGCCGCCGAGTTGCGATACGGCGAGATCACCGAGTTGGAACGCAGGCTCGCGGCGGCGGAGGAGCAACTGTCCACCAGGCAGGGACAGAATCCGTTGCTGCGTGAAGTGGTCACCGAGGACGAGATCGCAGAGATCGTGGCCGCATGGACGGGTATCCCGGTCGCCCGGCTGCAGGAAGGCGAGCGGGAGAAGCTGTTGAAGCTCGACGAGATTCTGCACGAGAGGGTCGTCGGTCAGGACGAGGCCGTGCAACTGGTCGCAGACGCGGTGATCCGGGCGAGGTCCGGTATCCGTGATCCGCGCCGGCCGATCGGTTCGTTCATCTTCCTGGGCCCGACGGGCGTGGGAAAGACCGAGCTCGCAAAGACGCTGGCCAGTGCCCTCTTCGACAGCGAAGACAACATGGTGCGCCTGGACATGAGCGAATACCAGGAGCGGCACACGGTGAGCAGGCTCATCGGTGCGCCCCCCGGGTACGTCGGGTACGACGAGGGCGGCCAGCTCACCGAGGCGGTGCGCCGCAAGCCGTACTCCGTGGTGCTCTTCGACGAGATCGAGAAGGCCCACGCCGACGTCTTCAATACCCTGTTGCAGGTGCTCGATGACGGCCGGATCACCGATTCTCAAGGCAGGCAGGTCGATTTCCGGAACACGGTGATCATCATGACCTCCAACATCGGATCCCAGCATCTCCTCGACGGAGTCACAGCCGACGGCGAGATCAAGCCGGACGCCCGGGAGCGGGTGCTGGCGGAGCTGCGCGGGCACTTCCGTCCCGAGTTCCTCAACCGGGTCGACGACATCGTGTTGTTCACTCCGCTCACGCTGCCCCAGATCGAGCACATCGTCGAGCTGCAGCTCACCGATCTTCGGAACAGGTTGTCGGAGCGCCAGATACACCTGGATATCACGCCGGAAGCACGCCGGCTCATCGCCGAACACGGTTTCGACCCGGTCTACGGTGCGCGGCCGCTGCGGCGGTACATCGCCCACGAGGTCGAAACGAAGATCGGTCGCGCGCTGTTGCGCGGCGAGATCGAACCAGGTGGCACCATCGCTGTCACGGTGGACGGCGGCGAGCTCGCCGTCGCGTACGCCGAACCCGCCGTCGCGGCGGCCTGAGAAGAGGTGTCTGGTCATGGGATCCGACAAGGTGAAGTGCCCGAACTGCGGCAAGGTCAACAAGGTGCCGGCGGCCGGGGAAGGACGACCGCGCTGCGGGAACTGCCACGAGCCGCTGCCGTGGATCGCCTCGGCAGGGGACGACGACTTCGCAGAGGTCGCCGAGAAGTCCTCGGTGCCTGTGCTCGTCGACCTCTGGGCGACGTGGTGCGGCCCGTGCCGCATGGTCAGCCCGGCGCTCGAGCAGCTCGCCACAGAACGCGCAGGTCAGATCAAGCTGGTCAAGGTCGACGTAGATGTTGCTCCCCAGACGGCCGAACGGTTCACCGTCCGCGCCGTGCCGACTCTGCTGGTGATGGACCGGGGTGAGGTCCTCGCTCGGCAGGCGGGCGCAGCTCCGGTACCCCAGCTGCGCACGTGGCTCGATCAGGCACTCTCGGAAAATGCAGGCAAGGAGGCGAAGTCATGACCTTTGTCCATGCGGATCCGCACGTGACCGCGATCCGGGCCGTGGTGCCCCGGACCCCGCAGGGTTGCGAGGAATGTCTTCGCCTCGGCACCCCGTGGGTGCATCTGAGGCTCTGCCTGACGTGCGGACACGTCGGTTGCTGCGACTCCTCGCCGGGCAAGCACGCGAGCGCGCACGCTCACACCATCGGCCATCCGATCGTCCAGTCGATGGAGCCCGGTGAAGATTGGCGCTGGTGTTATGTCGACCAGAACTTCGTCTGAGGACGCCACACCCGTCGGCGACGTTCCGTCGGTCGACGACGAGACTCCGGATGCGGTCGGAGCATTCCCTCGGCTGACGGACGACCAGGTCGCAACGCTCGAGACCGGTGGCACGCGTCGATCGGTTCACGCCGGCGAGGTTCTGATCCGTGAGGGCGCGCCCAGCCACGACTTCTTCGTCATCCTTTCCGGCAAGGTCGCGGTCGTCGACGAGGGCACCGGGGACGGCGAACGCCGGATACTGCGCCTGCACGGTCCCGGCCGCTTCCTGGGCGAGCTCGGACTGCTGGAAGGCCAGGTCGCGTTCTTCACCGCCGAGGCGATCGAAGACGGCGAGGTGCTCGTCGTCCCAGCCGAGCGGGTGCGCGAACTCGTTGCCCACGATCCCGTGCTCAGCGATCTGATCCTGCGCGCCTACCTGGTGCGCCGGCACCTGCTGATCGGGCTCGGTTCGGGGTTCCGGATCATCGGCTCCTGCTATTCCCCGGACACGTTGCGGCTTCGCGAGTTCGCGATGCGAAACCGACTGCCCCACAGATGGATCGATCTGGAGCAGGATGAACGGGCGGAGCAGCTGCTGCGCAGCCTGGACGTCGCCCCCGAGGACACTCCCGTCGTGATCTGGCACGGCGAGAAGGTGCTGCGCAATCCGACGAATGCCGAACTCGCCCGCATCGTCGGGCTTCCGGTCCCGGACTCGGTCCCCGACGCAGCCCAGGACGTATGCGATCTCGTCGTGGTAGGTGCGGGACCGGCCGGTCTGGCCGCGTCCGTGTACGGCGCCTCGGACGGGTTGAACACGGTGACGCTGGAGTCGATCGCCTCCGGCGGCCAGGCGAGTACCTCCTCCCGGATCGAGAACTACCTGGGCTTTCCGGCCGGGATCTCCGGCTCCGAATTGGCCGAGCGGGCCGTGCTCCAGGCCGGGAAGTTCGGCGCCCGCATCCTGGTGTCGGCGGAGGTGACCGGTCTGGGATCCGAGGACGGGAACCATGTGCTCCGACTGGCGGATGGCGGCGCGGTCCACGGCCGGGCCGTCGTGCTCGCCACCGGGGCGCGGTATCGCAAGTTGACGGTTCCGGGGATCGAGGCACTGGAGGGGACGAGCGTGTACTACGCCGCGACCCATCAGGAAGCGCGGATGTGCGGCACCGACCCGGTGGCAATCGTCGGTGGCGGAAACTCCGCCGGACAGGCCACCGTTTTTCTCGCGGACCACGTTTCCCACGTTCACCTGCTCATCCGCGGCGGTGACCTCGGAAAGAGCATGTCCCGGTACCTCGTCGACCAGATCGAGCGTCATCCCCGGGTGACCGTGCACCGGCATACCGAGATCCGCGAAGTTCACGGTGAGAAGTACCTCGAAGAGATTGTGGTCGAGGACAATCACACGGGGGAGCAGGACACGATCCGGGTGCACGCCCTGTTCGTCTTCATCGGGGCGATGCCGCACACGGGGTGGCTGGCCGACGCGATCGCGCTCGACGACCACGGCTTCGTCCTCACGGGCGTGGACGCGGTCCACGCCCGAGGGGACGGCAACCGGCGGCGGATCGGCGCCCAGGTGTCGAGGACGCTCGAAACCAGCCGGCCGGGTCTGTTCGCGGCGGGCGACGTCCGCAGCGGCTCGGTGAAACGGGTCGCATCCGCTGTCGGTGAAGGAGCGATGGCGGTCCGCCAAATCCATGAATACTTCGATAGGAGCTGACGACATGCCAGTGATGGGCACCGTGAAATTCCAGCGGTTCTTCCGGGCAGCGGCCGGCCTGCAGGTCGACCGGAACGATCTCAAGCGCTATACCGATTTCATCGACGACAAGATCTACGACTTGATCCTCATCGGCAAGGCCTCGGCAAAGGCAAACCTGCGGGACGTGATCGAACCGTGGGACCTGCCGATCACCAAAGGACTGCAGGAGAGCATTCACCGGTTCGAGAAACTGGACGAGGAGATCGAACTACAACCTCTGCTCGATCAACTGACGGCCCGGCCACCGTTGGACATGGCCCTCTCCGAGCAGACCGAGCAGCGACTGCCGCTGATCGCCGGAGGCCTGAGCGTGGCGCTGGCGCATACCTTCGTCACGGTCGAGCCGGACCGTAAGAACCCCGGGACCGCAGAATGGAACGTCGCCTTCGACATCTTCCACCTACTGCTCTGACCACCACCCGCGTCCCCTGCAAGCCAGTAGATCCCCGGGACGCGAAAACTCATCAAGCATGAGTGACGCGGTCCGTCATTTGCGCAGATTGATGCTGTCGTAGACGGACGATCGGATTCGAATCGGCAGCAAGTTGTCTCCGTGATCGCCGCGTCCCCGCAGGGGGAGTTCGCACAATGATCGACCGGGCGATCCGGCGGGATGGACACTGCGCCGGTGGTGTGGTCTTCCCCTGCACGTCAAGCGCATGCTGTGGTCCTATCGAGCGGGGGCCGGCAGGGGCGCCTGGTGCATCATCACCGCTGCGACCGCCCGAGCCAGTTCCGGGTCGGCCACCCCGCCGGTGGGGGCGACCAGTGTGGTGCGGGTGGTGGCCACCGGATCCTCGTGCTGGTCGGTCATCAGGTTCTTGATGACGATGATGTCGGTACCGCCCATCTGCCGGAACGACTCCAGGCAAACGTCACAGTCCAATCGGTCCCCGACCTGCACCGGCCGATGCAGAATCAGCTGCTGGTCGGTGTGCATCATCTGGCTCAGGTCGTAGCCGACCAGGACCCGCACGAACAGTTCCTCGATCGCGAACGCTCCGAGGATGCTGACGAACGTGATCGGTGCGATCAGTCCGTCGTATCCGAGCTCGTGGGCGGCGCCGTCGCGGTGATGGGCCGGATGCGGATCCAGTACGGCCCGGGCATACTCGCGGATGTTCTCCCGCCCGACCTCGTAGTCGGTGACCCGATGACGGCGGCCGACCAGACCCGCCATCAGGGCCGCGACTTCGGTTGCCCCTGTCACGGTGTCTCGCATCTCTTGTAGCGGTAGCGGCGGATCGCCCACCGGCCTGGGCGGTGGTCGTAGCGTTCGCGGTGGAAAGGCCCGCACGCCCCGTCGACACAGTCGCCGCGGAAACGACTTCGACGCATCTCCCGGATCATGGTCACCGTGAGCAATCCTCGCGGACCTGCGCGGCGATGATCTGGACCAGGCTATCGAGGGTGGTCAGGTCGGCGTCGCTCATCTCTTTCCAACTCCCCCTGAGCCTCTGCCGAACGCAAGCAGCCGCCTCCGGTCCGTTCCCGGTATGTGACGGACGTCCCGAGATCGTGCGTCGTCGACCCCGGCGGCACAGTGGACGGACTCGTCCACGCACCCTCCGCCCGATGCTGGCCGGTCCTGCCGACAATGAAGGCGACCGGAACTGCGATCACCATCGACGTCACAGCGATACACGCGTCGACAGCCAACCGTAGGACACCGACACCACTGGCAAGGTGCTCTCGGAACTTCATCTGTGCCCGCCCTCCCTGCAGGTGTGCGTGCGCCGGACGATCCGGTGCGTTGCCAGAACATTACTGAGGAAGCTGTTCGTGTACAAACCCTCCCCCGTTGTCCATACGCTGAGCGCCCGCCCGCGAGCGTCGCCGCACCCCCGAACGGGCGCCATCGCACAAGGCCGCGAGGGAGACCCGCAGGGCCGGCTCCAACGTGCACGGTCACGTGGCCCCGGTCACGACCGAACGGCCGGTGCAACTCCCCGGCTATCTATGCGCTAGAAAATAGGGCGTGGATCCAGAGCAGGTGTTTGGCGACGAGGCGCAACGGGTGGGCAGTTTCCGGTTCTTCCTGGACGGGCAGCGGTGGGAATGGTCGGACGCGGTCGCCCGGATCCACGGCTACCAACCCGGTGAGATCACCCCGACCACCGCTTTGCTGCTCTCCCACAAGCATCCCGAGGACCACCCGCGTGTCGCGCGGGTCCTGGACCGGATGATCAGCGACGCCGAACCGTTCAGCAGCAAACACCGCATCATCGACACCGCCGGAACAGTCCACCACGTGGTGGTCGTCGGGGACCGTCTGCACGACGACACCGGCGCCGTGATCGGCACCACCGGGTTCTACATCGACATCACCGATGCGCACACCAGCGATGTGCAGGACTCCGTCGACGAGGCTGTCGCCGAAATCGCGGAGTCGCGGGCGGTGATCGAGCAGGCCAAGGGCGCACTGATGCTGGTCTACGGCATCTCCGCCGAACGGGCGTTCGACATCCTTATCTGGCGCTCCCAGGAGACCAACACCCGGCTCCGCATCCTCGCGGAACTGCTCGTCGCCGGATTCGGGCAGTGCGACTCCGGCGCGAGTCTGCGCACCCAGTTCGATCATCTGTTGCTCACCGCCCACGAGGGCGCCCTGTCCCCGCAGTAGGCGGCCGCGCTGGGGGTTTGGTCCCTCAGTGCGGTGTAATTCGTTGTCGGCCTGGCATCATAGCGACACGCCACCCACCCAGGCCCGACACGACGGTGCGGTGCCATGCACCTCGGTACCGGGTAACTTCACCCGACGTGACCCGCATCGTCGAGCAGACCAGCAGCAGAGCCGAGCGCACAGCGAGCCTGGTCGGTCACCACTACCGGGTCACCGACTTCTACGAGGTCGGCCGCGAAAAGGTCCGCGAGTTCGCCAGATCGCTGCAGGACCGGCATCCGGCGCACTGGAGCGAAGACGCCGCGAAGGGGCACGGCTACGACGGCCTGATCGCCCCGCTGACCTTCGGCTCCGTCATCGCCATGATCGCCCAACAGCACCTGTTCGACGAGATCGTCACCGGCTACGACCCCCGCGAGATCCTGCACACCGACCAGCGCCTAATCTTCCACCGCCCCATCACCGTCGGCGACCGGCTGATCTGCGATGTCTACCTCGACTCCTACCGGCAGGCCGCGGGCAACGACATCCTGGTGACGAAAACGATCATGCTCGACCAGAACGACGCCCCGGTGCAGACCATGTGGACGACGCTAGTCGCCTACGCCCGCTGAACCCAACACCCCTGGATCCGGCCCGGGCCCAATTCAGGGCGAGTCCGGCGCGGGGCCTGTTCCGGGGTTCATCAGTAAGTGATCGTGGGCGGCTTGGTCAGGAACGGGCGCAGCTCGAGCCATTCGTGGATCGGCTTCCCACCCGCACCCGGCGCCGCGGACAGCTCGCCGGCCAGTTCGAGCGCCCGCTCGTAGGTCTCGACGTCGATCACCATCCAGCCGGCGATCAGGTCCTTGGTCTCCGCGAACGGACCGTCCGTGACCGGCGGCCGCCCCTCGCCGTCATAACGGACGAACGTCCCCTCCGGAGCAAGCGCCTGACCGTCGACGAACTCCCCGGTCCCCTCCAGCTTGGTCGCGAAATCCTGCATGTACTGCACGTGGGCCGAGATCTCCTCCGGCGTCCACTCCGTCATCGGCACGTCGTTGACCGCCGCCGGTGCGCCGCGGTAGTGCTTGAGCAGCAGGTACTTGGCCATCATGTCCTCCTCGGTACGGGTGCGACCCATTCTGGCCGCATTCACCACAGGGACGGAGCCGATCACCGGTTCTCGCGGGGTCATGCCGTCACCCGAACAACTCGCTGAGCAGGTCTCCCGCGGCCGCGGGAGCGCGGACAGTCACGGTGAGCCGATCGGGGGCCAGCTGCATCGTGAAGTCGAAGAAGGCGCAACAGCTCTGCTCCGCGGCGGCCAGGCGCGCCACCTCGGCGACCAAATCGGGGTCGGACGGGAACCACACCCGCAGGCCGCCGTCGATCTCCTCACGACCTGTCGCCGCGGACAAAACCTGCCGCCACTGCCGGGCGCGTTCGTCGTACTCGCCACTGCCCAGGGTGCAGACCACCGGCGCGTCGCGCCAAGCCTGCTCCGGCGGCCGGGTCGGCCGGCTGCGTTCGAGAGGCACCGGCACCGGTGTCGCCGTGGTGGCGGTGAAACAGCCACAGTCCGGGCCGCAGGCCCCGGCCGGGGCCGATCCGGTCAGCTCATCCCGGACACCCGCCAGCCGCGCCGCGAATGCCGAAAGTTCCGCGATCCTGTTGTCGGCGTCGGCAATCCGGTCGGTGACCATCGGAAGCATCCGCTGCCGAACCTGCGCACAGACACCCTGCTCCCAGACCTCGAGCAGATCCCGGATCTCCTCCAACGGCAACCCGAGATGTTTGGCCGAGGAGATGAACGACAACCGTTCCACCGCCTCGTCGCCGTACACCCGGTACCCCGACGCGGTCCGCTCGGCAGACAGCAGCCCGGCGGTCTCGTAAAACCGCAGAGTCGTGGCCGGGATCCGCGAGATCTCCGCCAGCTGCGAGATCCGATAGGCGCTCATGACACGACGGTAAACCTTCGAGTCGACTCCAAGGTCAAGCACGGAGAGACGAGTACCGAGGCTCCCTCGGCCAATCCCTGACCATCATACCGTCGACGGTGTACCCGACCGTGGCTCCGTAACCTCGGACGCGCCCTGTGAACGTCCGCGGGGTCAGACGCTGCTCGGATCAATCGGTATCCGTGGCGCGCACAGACGAAACCCGTGACTGCCCCGAGGGCCGCGCTGATGACCAGATCTACTGATTCTTGGCCACTGCCCCGATTCGTCGGAACGTCTGAGGCACAGCGGTCCATGAATGACACCGCAGCGCAACCCGCACACCGCGGCCCGAGTCGATATTTCGATGATCCAGCCCTACCCGTCGAACTTTCACGACTGTGGCACAAACGATTCAGTTGTACTGCCACGTTTCACGGGGCAGTTGCGGGGCGGAGATCGAGTCGGTCCTCGCCGATCGACAAGGTCCACGGCTGCACCGACCTTTCCTCAACGATGCCGTGCGCGTGGAACGGGTCGTACGTCCCACACTGAAAACTCGATGTCAGTTGACCTGACGTCCGTGCCCGTCCCAGTACGGGCTCCGCAGCTTGAATTTCTGCAGTTTCCCGGTCGCGGTGCGGGCCAACTCATCCCGGAACTCGACCGAGGTCGGTGCCTTGTACCCGGCGAGATGCTGTTTGCACCAGCCGATCAGCTCGGCCTCGGTACTGTCGCCAGGTTCTACATCCGGGTGTAGTACCACCAGCGCCTTGATCGTCTCTCCCCACTTCTCGCTCGGCACGGCGATCACGGCCACCTCGGACACCGCCGGGTGGGAGAACAGGCAGTCCTCGACCTCGATCGAGGACACGTTCTCACCGCCGGTGATGATCACGTCCTTCTTCCGGTCGGCGATGGTCAGATACCCGTCGTCGCCGATCGCGCCGCCGTCGCCGGTGTGGAACCAGCCACCGTCCAGCGCGGTCTCGGTTTCCTCGGGCTTGTTCCAGTAGCCGTCCATCACCACGTTGGAGCGGGCCAGCACCTCCCCCGCGCCTTCCTCGGGCTCCTCGATCTGCAGCCGGACACCGAGTGCCGGGGCGCCGGCCCGGATCAGTTTCGCCGCGCGGGCTTCGGGGTCGAGGTCGTCCCATTCGGCGCGGGTGCGGTTGACGGTCAGCAGCGGGGAGGTTTCGGTGAGGCCGTAGATCTGGATGAATTCCCAGCCAAGCTCTTCCTCGACCCGGACGACGGTCTTCGTCGGCGGCGGCGCACCGGCCATGATGATCCGCACCCGGTCCCGGCCGGGGATTTCCCCTTCCCAGGTCTGCGCGGCCTCGAGGACCGCGGACGCGACCGCCGGCGCCGCACAGAGCACCGTGACCCCGTGGTCGCGGACCCGGCGCAGGATCTCGGCGCCGTCGACCTTGCGCAGGATGATGTGCCGGGCGCCGACGCCGGTCAGCGCGAACGGTTGACCCCAGCCGTTGCAATGGAACATCGGCAGCGTGTGCAGGTACACGTCCTGGTCACCGATCCCGGCGTGCAGCCCGAAGGTGACCGCGTTGACCCAGATGTTGCGGTGGGTGATCTGCACACCTTTCGGGCGGGCGGTGGTCCCGGAGGTGTAGTTGATGGTGGCGGTGGCGGATTCGTCGGGCTCCCACGGATGCGGGACCGCTCCGGGGGCGGCGTAGAGGTCCGTGTCCGAGCCGAGGACGAACTTGTGCTCACAGTCGACGTCCTCGAACGAATCCTCGAGTTCGGGGTCGACGTAGAGGACGCGGGCACCGGAGTTCTCGACGATGTAGCGGACCTCGTCGGGGCGCAGCCGGAAGTTGACCGGGACCAACACCCTCCCCGATCCGCTGACCCCGAAGAACGAGGTCATCAGCCGGCTCGAGTTGTGGCTGACGATCGCGACCCGCTCACCGGCGCCGATGCCGAGTTCGTCGAGCTTGGCGGCCTGGCGGCGGGCCAGGTCGGCGATCTCGGCGTAGGTCAGCGCCCCCTGAGACGGGGCGGGTTGGTCAGGTTCGTCGACCACACCGATCCGATCCCCGTACACGGTCGCCGCGCGGTCGAGAAAATCGTTGACACTGAACGGAACAAACACAACTCCTCCTACGGGTTCCTCTTACGCATTCGATGACCAGTGTCGACCTGTGGTGTCGGAGACTTACTGCATCCCTGCCGGGGTTTGTGGCCCGGCTCGGGCCGGGTACGGGCGCCACCGCGGGGGTCGGGCACGCCGACGACGCCGCGGACTTCGCATCTTCGGCATGTGTCCTCCTCCCACGAGGTCATTACATCTTGGCCTGTGCCGAGTTCTGCGTCGAGATGCGACTGTGTCGATGAACAACGCGGGCGCCGTCACCCCGGTGAGGAATTCATGACCGTCGCTCTGCGACTTCCTCGCCATCCGCGTTCTACGATCGAGACGACCACCGAAGGGTACGGGGCATGATCGACTCACCACGTCCGGAACTATTGGCCGCCTGTTGGACTTCCGCCGGCGATATGATGCCGGCGCGAGGCTCGGACCTGAGCCCGGTCCCGATCCGCGAGCGCATCGAGGCCGTCGCCCGAACCGGCTACACCGGGTTCGGATTGACCCGCCCCGACCTGGTCGCCGCGAGAGAAACAGTGGGGCTCGGCGAGGTCGCGACTATGCTCGCCGACAACGGCATCACCCACGTGCAGCTCGAGTGGATCACCAACTGGTGGACCACCGGCGGCGCCCGCGCAGCCTCCGACGAGGTCCGCCGGGATCTGTTCGACGCCGCCCCCGTCTTCGGTGTCGACAACATCAAGGTCGGCGCGGACGACGACGGTGTCCCGGTCTCCCGCGACCTACTCTGTGAGCAGTTCGACGCCCTCGCGTCCGACGGTGCGGCTGCGGGCGTCAAGGTCGCGTTCGAGAACACCCCTTTCTCGCACCACGTCAAGACGACCGAGCAGGCGGCGCAGTTCGTCCAGGACGTCGACAACCCCAACGGCGGACTCATCCTCGACATCTGGCACGCCTTCCGCGGCGGCACCGACTACGACTCTCTGCCGCAGCTCGTTCCATCGCGGTTCGTGTTCGGAGTCGAACTCGACGACGGCTGGTCCACTGTCCGGGGAACCGACCTCGAGGACACCTTCGACAACCGAGTTCCCTGCGGTGAAGGCGAATTCGACGTCCCGAAATTCATCCACGCGGTCCGCCGGATCGGCTTCGACGGACCGTGGGGAGTCGAGCACATGTCGCAGGAGTTCCGGCAGCTGCCCGTCGTCGACGCCCTCACCCGGGCACGGGACGGTGTTCTGCAATGCTTCGCGCGCGCCGACGGGTTGGCCGCGAATCGGGACAACACCTGATCTCATCGGATCTCCCGTCGCCATCCCGCCCGCGGCGATGAGGCGAAAATGATGGAAATACCGTCTTGATTGAGGCCTGTGTCACAACAAGACTTACAAGGGCACACAGACAGCAACCGCCGACGCTGTCGATACGCGGACCGGACGTGTGCATGACCGACCCACCGGCACTGATGTCGGTAGGGACAGATCGAAAGGAATCCAGTGGCCACCCTGTTGGAGGGGAAAGTCGTTCTGATCAGCGGAGGGACGCAAGGTGTCGGCGCAGGCGTCGTGCGAGCCGCGGCCCGCGAAGGCGCGAAGGTCGTGTTCACCGGCCGCCGGGCCGAGGCCGGTAAGACCCTCGCCGCCGAACTCGAATCCGAGGGCGCGCAGGTCCGGTTCGTGCAAGCGGACCTCGCCGATCCGGCCGAGGCGACGAACTCGGTGACCCGGACCATCGAGGAGTTCGGCCGCATCGACGCACTGTGCAACGCGGCCGGCCTGACCTCCCGCGGCACCCTGCTCGACACCACGCCGGAGTTGTTCGACCAGCACATGGCCGTCAACCTGCGGGCGCCGTTCTTCACCATGCAAGCCGCCGTCGCGGACATGGTGGCGCGGAGGGCGCCGGGAACGATCGTCAACATCATCTCCATCGCGCAGCACGGCGGGCAGTCCTACCTGGCGCCGTACGTGTCGGCGAAGGCCGGGCTCGCAGGGCTGACCCGCAACGCCGCCTACGCGCACCGCTTCGACCGGATCCGGATCAACGGCCTCAACATCGGCTGGACCGAGACCGAGGGCGAGACCGCGATCCAGCAACGCTTCCACGGCGCCGCCGACAACTGGGCCGCCGAGGCCGCGGCGCAGGTGCCGATGGGCAAACTCGGGCAAGTCGACGAGATCGCCGACATGGTGGTGTTCCTGCTCTCGGATCGCAGCGGCGTCGTCACCGGCTCCGTCATCGACTGGGACCAGACCATTATCGGAGGGCAGGACTGATGGGATCGACACTCGGCGTGATCGGCCTCGGCCGGATCGGCGCATTCCACACCGACACCCTGGCTCAGTTGCCGGGGGTGGACGGCCTCGTCGTCACCGACGAGCGTCCGGACGTCACCGCGTCCGTGGCCGCCAAGTTCGGGGCGCGCGCGGTCGAGGACGCCGCCGCGGTCTTCACCTCGGGCGTGGACGGGGTGGTGATCGCGGCCGCCACCCCGGCGCATGCGCCGCTGATCCTGGCCGCCGTCGATGCCGGGATTCCGGTGTTCTGCGAGAAGCCGGTCGCGTTCACCGCCGACGAGAGCTATCAGGTCGTCGAGCGGCTGAAGACCTCGACGGTGCCGGTGCAGATCGGGTACAACCGCCGGTTCGATCCCGCGTTCGTCGCGGCCCGCAACGCCGTCGTCGGCGGGGAACTCGGCTGGCTGCACACGGTGCGCTCGACCACCCTCGACCCGGCGCCGCCGCCGGCGGAATACGTGGCCGCGTCCGGCGGGATCTTCCGCGACTGCAGCGTCCACGACTTCGACATCGTCCGCTGGGTCGTCGGACACGAGGTGACCGAGGTGTATGCCGCCGGCACCAACCAGGGCGACTCGATCTTCGCCGACCACGGCGACGTCGACACCGCCACCACCACCCTGACCTTCGAGAACGGCACGCTGGGCGTCGTCTCCAACACCCGCTACAACGCCCGCGGCTACGACTGCCGCCTCGAGGTCCACGGCTCCGAGGACAGCGTCGTCGCCGGCTGGGACGCGAACGCCCCGGTGCGCAACCTCGAACCCGGCCTCACCTTCCCCGACGGCCCACCGCATCAGTTCTTCATGGACCGCTTCACCTCCGCCTACCGCGCCGAACTCGGCGCGTTCCTCGACGTGATCGCCGGCACCGCACCCTCACCGTGCACCGCGGCCGACGCCCTCGAGGTGGCGTGGATCGCCGAGGCGGCCACGCTGTCCCTCTCCCACCACCGACCCGTCCAGATGAGTGAGGTTCGACGATGATTCGTATTGCAGGAGCACCTATTTCGTGGGGTGTCTGTGAAGTTCCCGGTTGGGGTCACCAGCTCGGCCCCGAACGGGTGCTCTCGGAGATGCGCGACGCCGGCCTCGAAGCCGCCGAGATCGGCCCCGACGGATTCCTGCCCGCCGACCCGCAGGAACTGGCTGCCACCCTCGCCTCCTACGACCTGAAGGCCGTCGGCGGTTTCACCCCGGTCCTGCTGCACGACGCCGGCCACGACCCGGTCCCCGACATCACCGGCACCCTGGCCGCGTTCACCGCCGCCGGCGCCGAGGTGCTGGTGCTGGCCGCGATCACCGGCACCGACGGCTACGATTCGCGGCCCGACCTCGACGACGCCGGCTGGAAAACCTTGCTGTCGAACCTGGACCGGCTGCACGACGTCGCCGCCGAGCAGGGCATCCGCGCGGTCCTGCACCCGCACGTGGGCACCATGATCGAGCAGAACATCGAGGTCCAGCGGGTCCTCGACGGCTCCTCGATTCCGCTGTGCCTGGACACCGGGCACCTGCTGATCGGCGGCACCGACCCGCTCGAGCTGGCCCGCGCCGCCGCCGACCGGATCACCCACACGCACCTCAAGGACGTCGACGCCGAATTCGCCGCCCGCGTGCAGGCCGGCGAGCTGAGCTACACCCAGGCCGTCGCCCAAGGCATGTACACCCCGCTCGGCACCGGTGACGTCGACGTCGCAGGCGTGGTCCGGCACCTCGTCGGCTCCGGCTTCGACGGCTGGTTCACCCTCGAGCAGGACACCATCCTCGCCGGCGAACCCGACGGTGAGGGACCGGTCGCGGACGTCAAGACCAGCGCCGCATTCCTGCGGAGCCTCGAGCTGTGACCGAACTGCGGATCGGCATCCTCGGCGCCTCCCGGATCGCGGAGCAAGCGATCGTGAAGCCGGCCCAAATCCTCGGGCACCGGCTGGTCGCGGTCGCCGCCCGCGACCGTGGCCGCGCCGAGACGTTCGCGCAGACGCACGGCGTCGAGCGGGTCGTCGACTCGTACGCCGAGCTGATCGCCGACCCCGAAGTCGACGTGATCTACAACCCCCTCGCCAACGCCTTCCACGCCGAATGGAATCTGAAGGCGATCGAGGCCGGCAAGGCGGTGCTGACCGAGAAGCCGTTCGCCCGCAACGCCGCCGAAGCAGATCAGGTCCGCCGCGCGGCCCGCGAACGGGGTGTGCCGATCATGGAAGGGTTCCACTACCTCTTCCACCCGATCGTCGGGCGGATGTTCGAGCTGCTCGAGGACGGCACCCTCGGCACCCTGCAGCGGGTCGAAGTGGTCATGCGGATGCCCGAACCCAAACCCGACGACCTGCGGTGGAACCTCGAACTCGCCGGCGGGTCGGTGATGGACCTCGGCTGCTACGGCCTGCACGTGCACCGCCAGTTGGGCCGTTTCGCCGGCGGCGAACCCACCGTGGTCGCGGCCCGCGCCGTCGAACGCACCCGGGGAGTCGACGAGGCCTGCGACATCGAGCTCGTGTTCCCCAGCGGCGCAACGGGATCGAACACGAACTCGATGACCTGGGATCGGTTCGAGATGACGTTGCGCCTCGTCGGGGACCGCGGTGAAGCCCTCGCGCACGACTACATGCTCCAGTCCGGCGACGACCGGATCACCGTCACCACCGACGCCGGGACCGCGGTCGAGCACCTCGGCACCCGTTCGACGTACACCTATCAGCTCGACACCTTCGCTCGACACCTTGCCGACGGGACCACGTTCCCGATCGACGCCGACGACGCGGTCGCCACCATGGAGCTCATCGACTCCGCGTACCGCGCAGCGGATCTACCTCTGCGGTAGTCCCATTCACCCCGCCGGGCCGTGAAAACCGTCTTCGGACGTCCGGCCCGGCGGGGCCTCCACACCCTTGCCTCATCGTGTTACCCCCTCCCCCGCTGCGTCGCCATGCCTGCATGGTTGCCGCTTCCCGAAAGGTCCACGACATGGACACACACACCGGCCCGAACGCCTCACTGCCGCCGACGACCACCCGCCGAACAATGACCCTGACACTGGGCGTCGCCGCGGCCGTGCTGCTCGCGGGTTGTTCGAGCTCCGGCGGGAAACCCGAATCGACCGGTAGCGGAATGGCATCAACTCGGTGATGTACTACGGGACCCAGCTACTCGCGGACGCCGGTTTCTCCTCCAGCGCCGCCATCATCGCCAACACCCTCAACGGTCTGGTCAGCGTTCTCGGTATCACCATCGCGCTGAAGGTGATGAACGAGGTCAACCGTCGCACCATGCTGTTCGTCGGTTTCGCACTCATCACCGTCTTTCACCTGCTGATCGGTCTCTCGGCGGTCCTGCTGCCGGATGGCACCGTCAAGGCCTACTGCATCCTAGTATTCGTCGTCCTGTTCGTGTTCTCCATGCAGGGCACGATCGGACCACTGGCCTGGCTCATGCTCGCGGAGATCTTCCCACTGAAGATCCGCAGCTTTGCCATCGGTGTCTGCATCTTCGTCCTCTGGATCGCCAACGCCCTCGTGGCGCTGCTCTTCCCGCCGGTCGTCGCCGCGATCGGCATCGCGATGACCTTCTTCATCTTCGCCGGACTCGGCCTTCTCGCACTGATCTTCACCACCCAGGTTCCCGAAACCCGCGGACGTTCCCTCGAAGAACTCGAAGACCATTTCCGCGCGAAGTACTCATGACAACGCTTCGTCCAGAAGGATCTGGTCATGACAGTGCTCGTCGCGGTAACCGACCTTCCCGAGGGTTCTCGAGCTCTGATCGCAGGAAAAGAGGAAGCTGAACGCCTCGGGACCACACTCTGCCGTTGCCGTTCTCAGCACGGCCTGCCTGATTGCGCCGAGCAACGCGTGATCGCCGACCACAACACCGACATGCGAGCACGGCCAAGCCTATCCGGCCGTGGAGCCTTTCGCGGAGCCGACGACCTCGACGAGCTGGGTCGCCAGTTTCTCCGAGGACTGAGGGTTCTGCCCGGTGTACAGGTTGCGGTCGACGACGACGTGCGGGCGCAGCGGGATCAGTCCCTTGGAGTACTCGATGCCGGCTTCTTTCAACCTGTCCTCCAACAACCACGGCGCTTTCTTGGCGAACCGGTTCAGCAGTTCTTCGCGGTTGGACAGTCCGGTCATCCGGTAACCGGCGAAGGCTGAGGTGCCATCCGGGTTGGTCGCGGCCAGGACCGCCGCCGGCGCGTGGCACAGCAGCGCCAGCGGTTTGCCCGATGCCAGACGGTGGGTCAGCAGATCCCCTGAAGTCTTGTCGTAGGCGAGATCTTCCATCGGACCGTGACCGCCTGGATAGAACACCAGGTCGAATTCGTCTGGGTCCACCGAATCCAGCGATGCCGGGTGGGAGAGCACATCGGCGATGCTGTCGAGGTAGCTCTTCACCTCGCGGCGCTTTCCCGGCATCCCTCCGGAGATACCGAGGCTGAGCTGATCGAGGGTCGGCGTTGTGCCGCCGGGGGTGGCCACGGTGATCTCCCACCCAGCTTCCGAGAAGATGCGGTGCGGCACCGCGAGTTCCTCAGCCCAATAGCCCGAGGGATGAACGGTGCCGTCGTTGAGAGTCCAACGGTCGGCTGCGGTTACTGCGAACAAGACCTTCGTCATGATGTGTTCCTCCAAAAGGACGCCTACGGGCCCACAGTGATGGGTTTTTCAGTTCCAGGCGCACGCTCAAATGTGCACACTGCATTCATTATGTGGGGCGTGCGTGCGCGTCAACCGCTTACGTGGCGACTCCACCTGGTCTTTGCCCGGGTAGTTGCGAGTGCTCGTTCCCCTCCGCCGTATAGGCGGGTTCACACGCGAGACGCACCGATCTCGCTGTGCGGCCGGGCAGCAAGCCATTTCGAGTACTGCCGAAGCGCGCGCCGTTTGACCAGTTGGTCGGCAACCAGTGCGCGGGCCGGGCCGATGTTGACGGCGGGCTGCTTTCCGCGGGCCAACCGGCGCAGTTGATAGCGCACCATGCCCATCCCGGCGAGGGACGCCAGCGGCTTGTCCTTCCATGTGACCGGTTTGAGCGAGGTAGTGGCGTCGGTTCCCGCGCGCCAGCGGGCCGGGAGATCGGGTGTCACTGCAAGGGCGGTGCCGATTCCGACGAGTGCGACGTTGTTGGCGAGCACTTGTTCCGCGGTTTCACGGCGGGTGATTCCCCCCGTCAACATGAGTGGCACGGGGGTGTTCTGGGCAAGTTCGGAGGCTAATTCCAGGAAGTAGGCTTCCCTGGCCGCGGTGCGCCCGTCCACCGGGCGTCCGGACATCGCCGGGCTTTCGTAGCTGCCGCCGGACACCTCGACCAGGTCGACGCCGAGTGGCGCCAGCATGGCGATCACGCTGCGGGCGTCATCGGCGTCGAACCCGCCCCGTTGGAAATCAGCGGAATTGAGTTTGACCGCGACCACGAAGGTCGGCGATACCCGTGCGCGCACCTCTCGCACGATGTCCAGGAGGATTCGCGCGCGGTTCTCCAGCGAGCCACCCCACCCGTCGGTGCGGGTGTTGACCAGCGGCGAGAGAAATTGCGAGAGCAGGTAGCCGTGCGCGGCGTGGATTTCGACCCCGTCGAATCCGGCCGCTTCCGCGCGCTGCGCGGTGGTTGCGAACCGGTCCACGGTGGCGTGGATCTGCTGGGCAGTCATGGCGGTCGGGCGACCGAAGTTCTTCGAGTGCTTGCCGACGTCCACGGTCTTGTCGGACGGCCCCCAGATCACGCCGGGCATGTTCGCCTGAATCTGCCGACCGGGATGGCTGATCTGCATCCACATGGCGGCACCGCCGGCCTTACCCGCCTTCGCCCAGGCGGCAAACGGCCCCAGCGGCGAATTCTCATCGAGCACAACACCCCCGGGTCCAGTGAGCGCCTCCGCGTGCACCATCACGTTCCCGGTGATCAGCACCCCCGCACCACCGGAACCCCAGCGGCGGTACAGCTCGATCAGTCCATCGGTGGGCAGCTGACCCATGGCAGCCATTCCCTCCTCCATCGCAGCCTTCGCGATTCGGTTGGGCAGCATGTGCCCGGACCTCAACGTGATCGGCTGGAACAAGTCGGTTGCGGATATTTTCTCGGACACCTCGAACCCTTTCGGCCAGAAACTTCCGGTTGGCCCAGAAGCAAGTAAGCACCGCTTACACTATGCTCGAATGTAAGCGGCGTCAACAACCCGGAAAATTGAGCCCGTGACCAGGTATTGACATTGCTTACATTGCCGTTCTAGCCTCATGTAAGCAGTGCACACATACCGATTGGTGAAGGACCACACATGACTTCAACCGAGCAGAACACCATCGAGGTCGACCTGGGTGGGCACGCCGTCACAGTCCCCGCCGGCGGCCTGTTCGAGCGCTTCCGGATGGACACCGACCTGGACGAGGTGGCGCGCGATCCGCGGGTCAGCGGAGTCGACTTCTTCCGGACACTTCCCAAGACCCGGGTCGAGTCCCCTATCGGGCCCACCTCGACTCCGAACTTCTATTACGCGATGTCGTCGGCGCGTCTGACCATGATCGCTCCCAGCAGGGCGATCCGGAACCGGATCCCGCGCGAGCTCGCCCCACTGGAGATCGTTCCTGGTATGGGTCTGGTGTCGGTGATGTTCTTCAGCTACGACGTCTGCGACATCGACTTCTACACCGAGGCTGCAGTGGGGGTCGCGGTGCGCCCCGCCCGTCACGGCAAACTCCCGGTTGCAGACGTGGCCTCCGCGCTGGCGAACGATCACCTCCACTCGTACGTGCTCTCGCTGCCGGTGAACACCGACATCGCCCAAGTGCGCGGCCACCACGGCTACGGCTTTCCGAAATGGGTCACCGAGCTGGACGTGAACATCGACGACAGCCGGACCGCCGCCCGCATCGCCAACGCCGACGGCGGCGTCGACCTCGCTTTCTCCGCACCGACACCGACCCAGAAGCACACCCGGAGCGGCGAGAAGGTATCAGCCCTGACCTCGTACACGAAGGTCGATGGCGCCTGGCACGCCACCCTGAACCAGACCAACGTACTGGCTACCGGAACGTCGATGTTCCCGCGCGGCCTCGACCTGACCGTCGGCGACGGACGCATGGCCGACGACCTGCGCGCACTCCAGCCGATCCGCACCATCCGGTTCGACGTCAGCACCGAGACGCAGGCCGCGCTGCACATGCCGATCCCGTTCTCGGTCCGCCACCGGTAATCGGCATCGCATCCGCTTCGACATCCGACACCACTCGACGGAGTCCCCCACCATGACAGGCAGCACGCCCAACCAGATCATCGTCTTCGGCGCAACCGGATACGCCGGTGGCCTCGCCGTCGACGCGCTCGTCCGTCGAGGCTTGCGACCAGTGCTCGCCGCCCGATCGGAGCACAAGCTCGCACCTTTTGGCGGCCGAGCACTGTGGCCTGGAGTACCGGGTCGCCGACGTCTCCGACCCCACCGGCATGCAGGCTCTGATCGGGCCGGGCGACGTACTCGTCACCGGCGTCGGGCCCTTCGAACGCGTGGGGTGGGTAGCCGCCGAGGCCGCCGCCCGTTCCGGTGCGCACTACGTCGACTCCACCGGCGAGATCGGATTCGTGCGCGAACTCCACAGTCGCCACGACGTACGTGCTCGCGAGACCGGATCGGTAATGCTTCCCGCGTTCGGCTACGACTACGTTCCCGGAGTGCTCGCCGGGGCGTTGGCCGCCGAACAAGGCGGCGCGGCAACGTGGTCGATCGATATCGGCTACTTCGCTACCGGACTTCTGTGGAAGGGGCTGAGCCAGGGAACCCGGAAAACGGTCGCCGAAGGGATGACCCTGCCGGTCACCGTGTACCGAAACGGGGCACTGGCGAACCGGCGCGCCGCGCAGGAGATCGAACGTTTCACGGTGCGCGGCGTCGCGCGCAACGCGATCCTCGCATCCGGCACCGAGGTTCTGCAGCTTCCGGCTCGATACCCGCGGCTGTGCCAGGTGCGGGTGTTCAACGGATGGTTCCCCGAACTCGCGCGACCCATGCAGGCCGCCTCACTCCTGGCGACCACCTTGTCCCGTAGCCCCCTCAGACGCCGAGTGCTCGACGGCGCTCTCACACGGATGGCCGGCCCGCCCGGCGGCCCGGATGCCGCAGAGCGCGCCAAGACCCGCGGTCTCGCGGTCGCAATCGCCCGTGCGTGGTCCGGGAAGGTCCTGGCCGAGGTGGAGGTGGAAGGCCCATCGCCGTCCGTGGTCACGGCCGAACTCATGGCCATGGCAGCACATCGCCTGGCTCTGGGTCTGGGACATACCCCCGGTGTCGTCGGCCCGATCGACGGATTGGGAGCTGACGAGTTTCCCGCAGCCTGCGCCGAGATCGGTCTCGCGCGAGTCTGACTGTTCGGCTCCGGATCCCGCTGGGCACGCCGCCGACCCAGGCGGATATGTAAGCGTTGTCAACTCTTGCTAGATTGAGATTATGGCCACGACGACCCAGCCGTATCACCACGGCGATCTACACAACGCGCTGGTGCGCGCGGCCGTGGAACTCCTCGAGGAGGACGGAGCCGCCGAACTCTCGCTCCGCGCCGCCGCTCGACGCGCCGGCGTGTCCACTGCCGCGCCCTATCGGCATTTCTCCGACCGCGATGCCCTGCTGTCCGCCGTCGCCGCGGTCGGCTACCGCGACCTGGCCGACCGGTTGGCCGCCGCGCATCCGGCTCCGACCACCGCCGATGACCTTGCGGCGATCGCCGTTGCCTATGTCCAGTTCGCGCTCGCACGACCCGGACTGTTCCGGGTGATGTTCGCCGAACCCTGCGACCCAACAAATCCCGAACGGGTGGCCGCGACAACGGCGATCCATGAATACGTCAAATCTATTGTGCAGCAGGCATTTCCTACTGCGGACCCAGATTCGATGGCAGATGCGGTGTGGGCGCTGGTGCACGGCTTGGCGTTTTTGCACCTCGACGGCAAGTTCGACGCCATCTCCGCCGACTCCGTTTCGGACCGGGTCCGTGCCGCGGTCCACGCCATCCTCGGGGCATCAGGCTCGTTCGCGGCCCCGCCCGACACACAGCCCTGACGCCGCCCACCCACGGCCGAATTGAGACGACAGGTTTTCCCGTTTCGCGTGATCGCGTTCCACCTCGGCGCCCCCTCAAGGGGTCTACCTGATGATCGAGGACACCAACGGCTTGGCCGACGCCGACGCCATCTGCGCAACACCCGGACTCGACGGGATCCTGATCGATACCGCAGACCTCACGCTGTCCCTGGCCGGTTCAGCCTCGGATGCACTGGGGGGAGCTACTTCCGATGCCGTTCGCCGAATCGTGGACGCATGCACTCGCCACGGACTGGACGTCGCCGTTTACGGGGGAAGCCAGGAAATGACATTGACGTGCAACGAAAACGGAATCCACACCGTCGCCCTCGCCGCGGACTACGAAGCGCTCCGCGAAGGAGCACAGGCGGCCTTGGCTCAGGCCCGCGCATCATATGAAACTCGAGGTGTCCGCTGCTCACACCATGTCGTCGCCGAAGGCGATGTTCCCGAGGCTGCCGTGATCGGACGTCGACCGGACTCCACCAGCTCCTCGATCCCCGAACCGTCCTCGCCGACGAAGGACTTGCCCGGCACCGCAGCCATCCTCGGCCGCACCCTCACGCACCCCACCGTCCTACCCCGGCTCGTCAAGATCTGGCGCACCTGCCACCGCTACCGTGACAACCGCGGAGACATCACCCTCGGTGCCGAACGAACCGCCCGCAGATAGCACAGACTCGCCACCGGACCCGCCCCGGCGACGGACTCATCGGTGAACCGCTCACACGACCTCAGATTCGACTGTGAGGCAGTGGAATTGATACCGTCGGCTCGTCCTACGGTGTATCATCCATCGTCATGGGAGTCGCAGGCGCAGCACGAGCGTTCGGCCGCCTCCAATATCGGCCCACGTGTGCGCACTTTCACCTGTTCGACGACGTAGTGATGCCGGCGCTCTTCGACGACGGCGCCCCCGCCCGACTGGCATACGAGTGGGCGCTGATCGAGTGCGACACGGCCGCAGCGATTCTGTTCGACGATGACGTGGCGGCCGCCCACGCACAGAAGTTGCGACAGCGCAGTGCCGCCCTGCGATACGCTATCGCCCCCGGGCAACGGCAGATCGCCCGAGATACCGAGGCCGTCACCCTCGAGCGGCACCGCGCTCGGTTCCGCGAGCGGCACCACCGGCACGCCGGAAACACCGATTAGTCTCTGTGCGTTAGTCTCTGTGCGCAGCTATTGCCGCAGGGTCCGACGACCGGGACGGCGGCTGGCCGGGTCGTACGCGTCGGCCTGAGGGTCAGCTGGCTTTGGTGATGAGGATCTGCACGATGTCGTCGAGATCGCTGAGAGCGGCGTCGCTATCGCGGTCGACGAGCCAGCGCAGCACCACCCCGTTCATGCACGTCAGCGCGAACCGGGCAACCTGATCGACCGGAGTGGTCCAGGTGACGTTCGCTCGCCTTGCGCACAGCGTCAGGAACGCGACGGCCTCTGCGTCCATGGTGCGGTACTGCCGCTCGGCAATCGCCCCGGCCAACACGTTGCCGGCGCTGCGTTGGCGGAGCGCGTGGGCGGTGATCTCATAGGTCAGCAGCTGATGGTTGGGTGTGGATTCGATGATCGGCCACAGTCCTCGCATTCCGGCGCGCAGCAGGTCCTCGAGGGCAGGGGTCCCTGTCAGCCCGGCGGATTCGGTGTAGTGCCCGAATGCCAGCTGCATCGCATCGTTGACCTGCAGGATCTGGGTTTCGGCAAGCTGAGTGAGGAGAGTGTCCTTGTCGTGGAAGTGATAATGCACGATCCCGAGGGAAGTCCCCGCTGCGGCGGCGAGTGGACGCATGGTCAGCGCGTCGACGCCCTGCTCGGCCGCGATTGCCAGCGCCGCCTCGAGAAGTTGGGCGCGACGCTCATCGGCGGGGAGCTTCTTCGCCATGTGCCGAGCGTAAATGTTCGGACGCTCGGGCCGGGGGCTTATCCCACAATGATCAGCGGCGACCACGACTGAAGAGGCGATGCACCGATCACCCGCGCCCGTATCGCAACCCTGCGCCAATCCGATCGCGGTCACCGCCGGCCCTCGCCCTGTCGTGCATTGCCGGCAGGGCTCACTTTGTTGCGCCAGTCGATCACCGAAATCTTTCAACATTCTGATCAGTCGTCCAATTTTCTATTTTGATCACACGTCCAATTGAAATGGGCTTCGTTCAGTTTGCGGGAAAAATTGTATGGCATTCCATGAAACGCTTGGGGCGCGCACAGCCGATATAGGAGTATGCGGGTTCGGTGCCCGTCGATAACAAAATGCAAGAGGAGTGAAGGGTTCATGGGTTCTGCAGGTGTTGACATCGCCGTCGCCTTCGGTGCGTTCCTGAAGTGGTTGAGTATCACGTTCGGAGGCGGTATTGGAATTGGCTGACCAGCAATACGGCCTGGACGGCGGCGGCTCGACTCGCCAGGTGGGAGCCGAGCCACTCCGCCTCGGCAGCGAGCGACTCGTTCGTCTCACTCACCGGATCCGACTGCACCGGAAGGGCTTTCGACGGTCCGGTCGACGAAAGGTTCGTCCGATTCGGTAGACGGCGACCACCGGCGAGACGGTGCGAAATTGGACACGCGGGCAACAAATTCGACGATTCGCAACAGAGTCGGTCAACCAATTGGAAGACAGATCGAGCCCAGATTGAGTCCCGTCGCGACGGTGACGTTCGTGCTGCCCGTCGACTCTTTGAAGTCTCCTGTTCCTTTGAATTTGGCGCCGATGACGTGCACGCCTGTCGCATTGAAGGTGTGGTTGGCTGTGGCGGTGCCGTTCGTCACGACGGCTGCGGGAACAATTACCGTATTACCGTCCTTGAACTCCACCGTGCCAGCGGCGTTTACGGGCGTAATCTTCGCGGTCAGCGTGACCGGACAGGTGGTCGCGACGGTACCCTGCACGGACACCGCCGTCGCGGTATCGACAGCAACCGCTTCGGCCGGTGTGGCCATCAGGACCATCGCGCTGGCCGCGGCGCCGAGTGCGAACATTGGCGTCCTGAGCCGTCGCGTCTGCCGACGCCGAACATGCATGCCCTGGCCTACCGATCCCGGACCGGCAGTTGGACTTGCGAAGGTGATCATGGCCGCACTCCTTTGATTCGCGCCTGAGGTGAAACGCGAAGCGGACGACCACGCATCCGATAGTCCCGACGGCCGCCCGGCCGCTGATTATTACGCTACTCGTGGCAGGTATTCGTCATCAATACCCCAACACAGACCGTTCGGGCGCCCGGGAATTTGCACACATTTTGATCAGTCGTCCATTTTCCATTTTGATCACTCGTCCAACAGAATTGGTTTTTCGTTCAGTTGCATAGATGTCGGTTCTCTGGTTTCCGTGAAACGCCATGGGCACCTCCCTGCGAATACTCGCTAGAGGTGAACACCCCTCCAACCATTCGGGAATTCGGGCCCGTTTCCACTTCCTCGGTCGCCGCCGTCTCGATCCGCAGCCAGAAGCGATGGAGATCGGACACGCGTTGGATGCGTCCCTGGCTCGGGCGGTCGAGGAACGTTGGATTGGAGGGTGACTCAGGGCTTCGGGAGTTCGGTCAGAACGACCCCGAGTTGTTCGTTGTCTGACAGCCCCTTCGGGTCGCGTTGGGCATCACATTCCGTTTGTGCCGGATAGGCCGGGTCTGGGATACGAACGTATGCGTGCGTACTTGCCGAAGGCGACTGGCCCTCAAGCCGCCAGCCGTCGCCAGTCCTCGTCTCGCTGCTCGAGTCAGCGAGCAGTCGACAAATCGTCACACCATGTAATGCCCATTCGACCAGTGTGACCGCGCCTGCGCTGCTGTGAGTCACCGCGGACACGACAAAGCGTCGAGAACGCGTCCATTAGTCCCGCCCTGCGGCTAAGTCCCCGCAACACTGCCGAGATCTTAGGTGAGACTGTTCCAAGAGATCGGTTCCGGTGGGTGAGACTTCCGTGGACCACGAACCGTGGAAGCCGAGTTCGGTAACGGCCACTACACGCCGGCCGATGTTCAGCATGACGCACCACACCCGTTGAAAATCAACTGTGTTCACGTCGTCCGTGGTGCGCACCATCGAGAGGAGTGGACCACATGAACACTGCATTCAGGCATCTTCCGCGACTGGGCAACCGCGCGCGTCACCCTGTTCAGGGTATGGCGGCAGCAACCGCCTTCGTGCTCTGTGGGGTTATTGCTGTCACGGGCACCGCGCATGCTGATCCCGCACAACACAGCACCGAAACTTTCACCGAAACCTTCACTTTCGATGGACCGGTGACATGCGACGGGGGCCCGGTCTACACCCTCACCGATACCCTCACCGTGACCGATGACCTCGTCACCAACTCGGGTGGCCGTCTTCATGTCCGAACGACCTTGACGCAGTCGATCACCGGGATTCCGCTCGACCCCTCGCTGCCCGGAGTCACTGCGACTTCCGAAGGCCACGGCATTTTCACCACGTCGCCACAGGGTGCAGCAGCCCAGGCCTTCGTCGGGACTACGACCGCGCAATACTCTGATGGAACGCAGGTCACGACGCGAGAAGTCGATCATGTGACCGTGACACCCGACCGAAGAATCCACGCTTTCTCCAGGTGTAACTGAAGTCACTGCCGGTTGCAAGCTTGTGGAGCAACGTCCGCCCGATTTGCGCGTGGAGATCCGCGCGCTCTCTCGGGTACGAGTAGCTGACGGTCACGAACAATTGACTCCATCAGCTCTCACGCGAGCCCTGTCGAGGGGCTGAACGGGCCGAAGCGCCGTTCAGCGGGCACCGGGGTCCGTCTTGGTCAACGTCAAACCGGACGGCTTGCGGGTAGAGGCTCGACCATCCGTTGATGTTGTGGCTCGTCAACGAATGCATTTCCACGGCTTGTCCCAGAGTCCGGGCGGCGGCACGAACGGCAGCTGGCCCAACTGTCCCGGCGGTGGGAAGAACGGCAGCTTTGCCGGCTGTGCACCGTCCGAGCCGAGGACGACTCCCACCTTCTTGTCCACGGGCTCGGATTGCGCTGCGCGGACCCGAGCACCTCTGCGAGGTTGCGTGCCGGCGAAGTAGTCGACCCGGCCGAGTACTACTTTCGACTCGGCTTCCGATTCGAGGCAGACAGTGACTCTCTTCGCGGAATCGAACACCGGTTGGGAATCGGCTCCGCAGTCCGCCATCCGCACGGAGTCGCCTGCGATGTGTATCTGGTGGGGTAACACTCGCCGAGCGACACCCACCCGCGGGCGCAGACCAACTCGCTGTCGGCCGGCACCGGTGTATCTGAATCCGCGATCGTGCACGGGCGCGACGATCGGGTCATTCCCCTCGGTGCAAATCGAGCTGTCGCCCCGGCTGCGCAAACGCGTAGGCGGGTTCCGCGCCTCCTGGCGGGCGGGAGCGCCACCCGCGATCGGTACCCCTGGTGTCGGTGTGGGGATAGTCTGGGATCACTGTCCGCCTGCGACGGGATGACTCGAGCCGGCCACCGGTGTCGCGCCGACCGGGATGGGGCGTGCGATGGCCGAATTCGATCCGCTTGCCACCCAGCGTGACGACGCCGGGGACGTAACGGCAGAGCTGGAGGCCGCCGGATTCACCGACCTCGAAGAGATCGGCCGCGGTGGGTTCGGCGTCGTCTACCGATGCCGTCAGCCGCATTTGGACCGCACGGTCGCGGTCAAGGTACTTGCCGCGGACCCGGACCCGGAGGATCTGGAGCGGTTCCTGCGCGAGCAGCGGGCGATGGGCCGGCTGTCCGGGCACCCCCACATCGTCACTGTTCTGGAAGCGGGCACCACGCCGACGGGCCGACCGTACCTCGTGATGCCGTATCACCGGTACGGCTCGCTCGATGCCACGATCCGCCGCACCGGCCCCCTGAACTGGGCCGATACGTTGAATATGGGGATCGCGTTGGCCGGGGCGCTCGAAGCGGCCCACCGGGCCGGGGTCGTGCACCGCGACGTGAAACCGGCGAACGTCCTGCTGACCGAATACGGCGACGCGCAGTTGGCCGATTTCGGGATCGCCCGAATTCCGGGGGGCTTCGAGACCGGTACCGGTGTGATCACCGGTTCGCCCGCGTTCACCGCCCCCGAGGTCCTCGCCGGGCAGAGCCCCACCCCCGCGTCGGACGTCTACAGCCTGGGCGCGAGTTTGTTCTGCGCGTTGACCGGGCACGCGGCGTTCGAACGCCGCAGCGGCGAACAGCTCGTCGCCCACTTCGTGCGGATCACCAGCGAGCCGGTGCCGGACTTGCGGGATTCGGCCGTTCCCGATGCGGTGACGGCGGTGATCGGACACGCCATGGCCGCAGAACCCACGGCGCGGCCACGCACGGCGGCGGAGTTCGGGGACGAGCTGCGCGACGCTCGGACCCGGGCGGGAGCGCGTGCGGACGAGGACACGACGCTCCGCGGTCCCGCAGAGGTGTACGCGGGCTCGCCGAAATCGGTGTCCGTGCCGGCCGAGCCTCTCGCCGGCACGCAACGGACGCGGCTTGCGCCGCCGACTCCGGCGACGAAGTTCCGGCCACCCACAGCACCGAAGGCCCTGGTGCCGCGGGCACGGCTGCTCGAGGCCTTGCGGGCCGCGAGGCGGCGTCGGCTGGTGCTCATCCATGCACCCGCCGGATACGGCAAGTCCACCCTCGCGGCCCAGTGGCGCGAGGTGCTCGTCGAGGGAGGCACGGTAGTGGCGTGGCTCTCCGTCGACAACGACGACAACAACCTCGTGTGGTTTCTCGCGCATCTGATCGAGGCGATCCGGCGTGTGCAGCCCACTCTGGGTCACGATCTCGGTCAGGTGCTCGAGGACCGCGGCGACGACGCGGACCGCTACGTACTGACCTCACTGGTCGACGAGGTGCACGACCGGGGACTGCCGGTGGCGGTGGTGATCGACGACTGGCACCGGGTCACCGATTCCGCGACCCTCGCCGCCCTGGGCTACCTGCTCGACAACGGCTGCCACCACCTCCAGCTCATCGTCACCAGCCGGACGCGATCCGGACTGCCGCTCGGTCGAATGAAGGTTCGCGACGAACTCGTCGAGGTCACTGCCGCGGACCTGCGGTTCGACCTCGACGAATCCACCCGATTTCTCGTGGACGTGAACGGTCTAGCACTGGAAGCCACCGAGCTCGCGGCGCTGACCCGATCCACCGACGGATGGGTTGCCGCTCTTCAACTCGCGTCCCTGTCGCTCCGCGGCAGATCCGGAGCAGGAGAATTGATCGCGCACCTGTCCGGTCGACATCATGCCATCGGTGAGTTCCTGGCCGAGAATGTGCTGAATGCACTCGAACCCGAACTGCTCGACTTCCTGATGGCCACTTCGGTTCCGGAACGAATCTGCGGCGAGCTCGCGGGGATCCTTGCCGACACGACTCGCGGGCAGGCGCTGCTCGAGGAGGTCGTAGAGCGGGATCTGTTCCTGCGCAGCCTCGACGACGACGGGGACTGGTTCCGCTATCACCACCTGTTCGCCGAGTTTCTCCGACGCCGGCTCGAGCGCGACGCACCCGAGCGGCTCGTCCGGTTGCACCGGAAAGCGTCGGACTGGTTCGCCGGCCACAACGCGCTCGGTGAGTCGGTCGATCATGCACTGGCCGCCGGCGACGACGACCGTGCCGTGGACCTGATCGAATCGCGCGCGATGCCCTTGATCGAAAGCTCGAAGATGGGCACGGTCCTCGCACTGGTCGCGAAACTGCCCGCCTCGCTCGCACAGAACCGGGCCCGGCTCCAGTTGATCGTGGCATGGGCCAACGTCCTGCTGCATCGCCTCGAGCCGATGCAGGTAGCCCTGGCGCGGGTCGAGGCCGCCCTCGACGAGCACACCGTGACCGAGGCGCAGGCGATCGATCTGCGGGTGGAGGCAGCGGTCATCGCGGACGTCGGTCGGTGTCACGCCGACGTCATCGAGGAGACCGTCGACCAGGTCCGTGAATGCCTCGAACGACCGGACACCCTGCCGCCCTTCGTCGTCGCCGCCGCGGCCGACGTCACCTCGTTTGCAGAGATCTGCAGCTTCGAGTTCGCCGCCGCCCGTCGCCGGCAGGCCTGGGCGCGGCGCTATCACGAGCAGACCCGCGGCCCGCATTTCGGGATGATCGGGTACTGTTTCGCCGGCATCGCCGACAACGAACTTCTCGACGTCACCGCCGCCGAGGGCCACTTCCGGGCCGCCTGGGACCTCGCCGTTGCCTCGGTCGGAGTCCACTCGTATGCGGCACAGCTGTCCGGTGCGTTGCTCGGTGACCTGCTGTATCAGCAGGGCAGGATCGAAGAGGCCGAGCAACTGCTGGATGCCAGTTACCGACTCGGCGCCGAGGGCGGAGTCGTCGATTTCATGCTCGCCAGTTACGGCACCGGAGCCCGGATCAAGGCCTTGCACGGGGACATGCCCGCGGCTGTGCAGCGGTTGGACGAGGGCGCCGACACCGCCCGGAAGTTGTCACTGCCGCGACTCGCCGCGCGGATCGACAACGAGCGGATTCGCTGCGGATTGGAACCGGGCACCGAATTCCGCACTCGCACCGAGCGATCGACGGCACAACACCGACCCGCCGACCTCGGCACACGGACAACCGAACTCGACGAAGACTCCCAGATCCGGCTGCTCCTGACCGCACACGCCGACGACCAAGCCTGTGCGCGTGCGGAAGCGGTGGTCCGGGCACTTGAAACAACGCGGCGACCGCGGGCCCTCCTCGAGGCCAGCATGCTGCTCGCCCGGTGCCTCGCTGCCGCGGGACGGGTCACGGACGCGAAACAGGTCCTCGTTCCCGTTGCCGCCGACTGCGCCGAATACGGACTGCCCCGCCTGGTGGCCGACGGCGGCGAACCCGTCACCGGACTCCTCACCGACATCGCCGACGATCAACGCCGCGGCCGCTGGCAGCCCGAATGGCCGTCCATACCGGAGACCTTCCTTGCCCGGACGCTCCCAGCCCAGTGAGTTGGTTACGGAAGAGTGTGCGGGACTGTCGGGATAACGGTTGAACTGGATCTGGCCGACAGTCCCCCAGTGCATGCCACGGCTGGCGACGACACAAGCGTGCACCTCAGCGTCAGTAACAAGCCACCGCGCTGGCGTACCGACTTCTTCGAGTCGGTGGAGGGTATGGACGCCACCGCCGACTTTCAGCGCTCTTTCAGCTGCCACCGCGCATGATGGCGATCATGTCGACCGAGTACCGAGCACCCAACTCTCGAGAGTGGTGCTCGCGGATTGCGGTGCGTCCTGCCAGCTTGTTCCCAGCCGGCAGCCAGGTTGCTGCCGGACAGCGAAAGTAGGTTGATCACCATGACGAAAAGGATCGTCCAGTTCGGCATTCCGGTCTTGTTCGCCGCCGGCCTGCTCGCGGGGTGCGGCTCCAACGACGCTGACACCGCGCAGTCGGCGAGCCCGACAACGTCGGTGGTCGTATCCTCCACCGTGGCCCCGGGCGGCAGTGCCGCGGAGGTCGCTCAGGTCGATCCGAACACGGCAAGCCAGAGTCAGATCCAGGCGGCGTTCGAGGCGGCCGGCGTCAGCAACGCGGGAAAGTGGGCGAAAGAGGTCACAGAGTACGGCCCCTACAGTCCCGACACGATCTCCGACACCCTGACGAAGGAATTGGGCAAATACGGCATCGACGAACAGACGCTGAACACCATTCTCAGCGTTTTGGCCCCCCAATAGGAGCGGAGAGGTGGCCACGCAGGATGAGGTTGCCCCGGACCGCGGCGATGCGCGTCATGCGCGGCTCGTCGCGCGATTCCAGGCGGCACTACTCGCGCTGTCCGCGCTGTCCTGCGTATTCGTCGCGGTCGAACTGGCCTCGTTGAGGCACTGGAAGAGCACCGAGCAGATCGTGCCGTGGATTGTGCTGGGTGTGCTCGTCTGCTCGGTGTTGATCGTCGTGTTCACCCGCTCACGGATCGCCATCGCGCAGGCCCGACTGGTTGCGCTCTGCGCCATCCCCGCGGCTCTGTTCGGCGTGTATGAGCATGTGAGCGCGAATCTCGAGACCGGGATCCTCAACCACCGATACGACTGGGCGCAGCTGTCCGGCTGGGAACATCTCTGGCTGGCGTCGACCGGGGCGGTCGGTGGTACCCCCGCGACCGCTCCGCTGGTGCTCGCGCTGGCGGGGGTGCTGCTGGGTTTGGCGACTGCCGGAATGACACCCTCCGCAGCCCGGGGCAACGTCGCGACGTTCACGGCGGTAGACGAAGACATCAGGTGACAGTGGCTGCGGTCGACTGACGAGCGTCACGGGCGGCGGCCGCGCCGTCAGTCGTACCGTTGGTCCACTGGTTGCGAGGATGTGGTGGAGGAGGTTGCGGTGCGGGTGTTGCTGGTCGAGGACGAAACACGACTGGCCGAGACGGTGCGCCGCGGTCTGACGGCCGACGGATTTACCGTGCAGGTCGAACACGATGGCGTCGCTGGATTGGCGGCCGCGGCAGGTGGCGGTTTCGATGTGGTTGTCCTCGACATCATGTTGCCCGGCAAACACGGGTACGACGTGGTCCGGGAAATGCGCCGGCAGCAGGTGTGGACGCCGGTGCTGATGCTGTCGGCCAAGGACGGCGAATACGACCTCGCCGACGCCTTCGACCTCGGTGCTGACGACTATCTGGTCAAACCGTTCTCGTTCGTGGTGCTGGTGGCGCGGTTGCGGGCGCTGGTGCGGCGCGGTGCGCCGCCGCGGCCGCCGGTCTTGAGTGTCGCCGGGCTCGAGTTGGACCCGGCCATGCGGCGGGTCACCCGCGGTGACACCCGCCTTCAGCTCACTCCGCGCGAGTACAGCGTGCTGGAGTTCCTGATGCGCCACTCCGGGGCGGTCGTCACCAAACACGATATTCTGCAATCTGTTTGGGACTCCAACTACGAGGGTGACGACAACATCGTGGAGGTCTACATCGGCTATCTTCGGCGGAAGATCGATGCGCCGTTCGGCACGACGAGCATCGACACGGTCCGGGGTGTCGGTTATTCGATGCGGTCGGAAGCATAGGGGTCGTCGACGATCGGCAGTGTGACCACGAAGTGTGCACCCCTACCCTTCCGGTCGTCGATGTCGATCGATCCGTGATGGGCAGCGGCGATTTCCGCGGCAATAGCGAGGCCGAGTCCCGAGCCACCGGATGCGCGGGTGCGGGGAGTGTCGAGCCGGACGAACCGTTCGAAGATCCGGGCCCGGTCCGCCGGGGCGATGCCCGGGCCGTCGTCGGTGACCTCCACGACGGCGTTCCCCTCGCACCGTCGACATCCGAGGGTGATGCGGGTATGGGCGTGGCGGACGGCGTTGTCGACGAGGTTGCGGACCAGTCGCGCCAGCTGCTGCGGATCGCCTGCCACCCGCACCGGTTCGACGGTGGCAGTGACCACGACGCCAGGAACACCCCGGAGTCGGGCGCGTTCGGCGAGAATCAGATCGTCGATATCGACGTCGACACGGTTCTGGAACAGGGAGTGTTCGTCGGCGCGCGCGAGCAGGAGGAGATCTTCGAGCAAGGCGTGCATCCGGCGGGCTTCGGGCAGCAACGACTCGTCGACCAGCGCGGTGTCGATCAGGTCGGGGCGGGTGTGGGCGAGTTCGAGCGCGGCGGTGATGGTGGCCAGCGGACTGCGCAGTTCGTGGGAGGCGTCGCTGACGAAGCGCCGCTGGGCGAGGTGCCCGGTCTCGAGCCGCGCGAGCATGCTGTTCATGGTGACGGCGAGATCGGCGATCTCGTCCCGGGCCGCGGGCACGGGCACCCGTTCGTCGAGTTGGTCGGGCGAGATCGCCGACACCCGGGCCCGGATCCGCTCGACGGGGCGCAGGGCCGCGCCGATCAGCCTGTAGGTGGCGACCGCGACGAAACCGATGACGATGGGGGCACCGATCGCGAGGAGCACCGCGACGGTGGCCAGGACACCTTCGACCGGTTCGCGGTCGGCGCCGGTGACGACGGTGACGGGACCGTTCGGGGCGGTGGTGCCATGGGCGGCCACCCAGTAGTCGCGGTCGTGCCCGAAGTGGAGGTTTCCGAGATAGGCGGTGTCGCCGGGTGGGAGTGGGGAGGCGAGGACGGGTGACGTCGGAATGCCGGCCGAGGCTGCGACTACGTTTCCCCGGTGGTCGAGGATTTGGATGGCCCCGACTTGGCCGTCGGTGGCCAGCAGCGATGAGTCGAGTTCCTGGGGTGTCTGGGTGTGGAGTTGCTCGATGATCTGGCGGGCTCGTGAGTCGGCGGCGTCGCGGGCGGAGTGTTCGAGCGTGCGGTAGAGCACGAGCAGGAGTGCCCCGCCGGCGAGGGCCAGGCACAGGGTGACGACGAGGACCGCGGCCGCGGTGGACCGCACCCGCACGTTCCAGTTTCCGGGGTGCAGGCTGCGGCGGTCCATGATGTTCAGTGTGACCGACACCGCCACCGCTGCCCTGGCGTCGGTGCGGTGCCGCAGGTCATGCGATGCCTTCGGCGAGGATGGCGCGCAGCACGGGGAGGAATCCGGCGACGGTGTCGTGGTCGAAAAGATCGGCCGCGTACACCAGTTCGCCGCTGATGCCGGCCGGGTCGCCAGTTGCGTTGTGATGGTCGGTGAAATGGAAATGCAGATCGCATTTGGCGATGTCGAGCGGTTGCGGTGCGATCGCGAATTCGAGGCCGTCGCAGTCGAGTGTGGCGGCGGTGAAGTTGTTCAGGGACAACGCCACCTGGAAGAACGGGTGCAGCGACTCCGACCGGGGCGGGTCGAGCACGTCGACGAGACGCTCGAATTGGACATCGGCGTGCGCAAACGCGTTGAGCTCGGTCGTACGCGACTGGTCGAGAAGCTCGGCAAGGGTGGTGGTTGGGTCGATCGTCGAACGCAGAACGAGAGTGTTGACGAACATGCCGACGACGTCGTCGAGGTCGGGGTGGCTGCGGCCGGCCGTCGGTGTGCCGATCACGATCGTGGTTTGGGAGGACAGGCGCGCGAGGAGCAGGGCCAGCGCGGAATGCAGCACCGTGAACAGGGTCGCGTGCCGGGCGTGGGCGATGGTCAGCAGTGCTCGGTGCGTGTGTTCGTCGACCTCGAAGCCGATGCGGCCGGCAGCGTACGTCCAGCACCCCGGGCGGGGTCGGTCCACCGGCAGCTTCAGTTCCCCGGATAGCCCTGCCAGTTCTGCTGTCCAGAAGTCGATTTGACGGGCCGCGAGGCTGTCGGGGTCGGTGTCGTCGCCGAGCAGGTCGTGCCGCCAGAGGCTGTAGTGCGCGTACTGCACCGGCAGCGGCGCCCAGTTCGGTGCCGTGCCGGCCGCGCGGGCCGCGTACGCCGTCAGCAGGTCCCGGGCCAGGACCGCCAGCGACCATCCGTCGGCGGCAATGTGGTGGATGACGCAGGCGAGCAGGTGCTCCTCGGGCCCGGTGGTCAGCAGTGCGGCCCGCAGCGGTGGTTCGGTGCGGACGTCGAAGCCACGGTGCAGCAGAGGGCGGATGTGGGCCGAGGCGGCGGGTGCGCTCACGTGTGTCGGCGTGAGGTCCGGGACGGCGTCGGCGACGCCCAGGAGCTGCTGGGAGGGGCCGTCGGCCGAATCGGGGTAGATCGTGCGCAGCGGGTGGTGCCGGTCGAGGACGTCGGTGGTGGCGCGGCGCAGCGCCTCGATGTCGAGGGTGCCGCGGATCGTGACGGTGAAGGGCAGGTTGTACAGGGCGGGACGGGTGGCGGTGCGGTCGAGGAACTGCTGGGCCGGGGCCAGCGGGATCCGCGCGGGCAGCGCCTGTGTTGCGAACTCCTCCAGCGTTGGGAGAGCACTCGACTCCGGGGGTCCGTCGGCGAGACGCTGGGCGAGGGCGGCGACGGTGGGGACCTCGAACAGATCGCGCACACCGAGCCGGGCGCCGAAATCGGTGTTGAGCGCCGCGACCGCCCGGGTGGCGGACAGTGAATCGCCGCCGAGGTCGAAGAAGGACGCTTCCGCGTCCACCACGTCGGTGGACAGGACCCGGGCGAGCACCCTGGCCACCGCCCGTTCTTCCGGTGTGCGTGCGGGTCTCGTCGAGGCGGTGGCGGAGCCGAAATCCGGGGTCGGCAGAGCCGCCCGGTCGAGTTTCTTCGTCGGTGTCAGCGGCACATCGTCAAGGACGGTGATCACGGCGGGCACCATGTAGTCCGGCAGGAGCTGGGCCACCGCCGTCCGCAGACTCGCCGGGGTCACCGTCGACGACGCTCGCAACAGCACATACGAGGCCAGCAGGGCATCCCCCGACCTGTCGTGGACCACGGTCGTCGCGAACTCCACATCGGGATGCTCGCGTAATGCGGTGTCGATCTCGCCGAGTTCGATCCGGAACCCGCGGACCTTCACCTGGTCGTCGCTGCGGCCGAGATACTCGAGAGTCATGTCCGGTGTCCATCGGACCAGATCGCCGGTGCGGAACAGGCGCGAGCCGGGTTTCCCGAACGGATTCGCGACGAACCGGCCGGCGGTCATCCCGGCTCGGCGCACGTACCCGCGGGCCAATCCGGGGGTGTCGAGGTACAGCTCGCCGACCGTCCCGGGCGGGACCGGCCGCAGGCGCCGGTCCAGCACCACCGCGTCGACGCCGCGCATCAGCGCCCCGATCGTCACCGGCCGATCCGGTGCCATCGGGGAGCTGAGGGTGACACTGCACGTGGTTTCGGTCGGCCCGTAGGCGTTGCGCATCGTCCGCCCGCTCGCCCAGCGCGTCACCAACTCCGGAGGGCACGCCTCGCCGCCGACCAGGACCACTTCGACGTCGTCGAGACCTGCGGGGTCCAGCGTCGCCAAGGCCGACGGCGTCGACAGCACATGGGTGACGCGTTCGGTGCGCAGGAGATCGGCCAGTTCGTGGCCGCCGACGACATCCGGTGGGGTCACCACCAGGGTGGCGCCGGCCAGGGCCGCGGCGAGGACTTCGACCACCGCTGTGTCGAAACTCGGCGAGGCGAAATGCAGGATCCGGGAGGCGGCGGACAGGGCGTAGCTGTCGCGGATCTCCTGCGCGAGATTGGCCAGTCCCTGGTGGGTGACGGCGACGCCCTTGGGCGCACCGGTCGACCCGGACGTGTAGATCACGTACGCGGGGTTTCCCGTGTACATCGGGCGCTCCATACGTGGACGCGCGAAGGCGGGGATGTCCAGGTCCACGGTGAGCCATCGCAGGGTGTCCGGGAGGTCGCCGGTACCGGCGGCGGTCAGCCCGATTGCCGGCGCGCAGTCGTCGAGCATGTACTGAATGCGTGCGCGTGGATGCGTCGGATCGATGGGCACAGAAGCCGCGCCGGTGGCCGCGACCGCCCACACGGCGACCACCGACTCGTACGAGCGCGGGACGGCGACCGCGACGAGATCTTCCGGACCGATGCCGGCGCCGAACAGCCTGCCCGCCAACGCGGTCGCATGGTGGTCTAGGTCCCGGTACGAAAAGGATCGCTCACCGTCACGGACCGCGACATGGTCACCGCAGTCACCGACAGAGGTGGTGAGCAACTGTGCGAGGGTCGCCGGTTCGACGTCGACCGGGCCGCACGCCGGTGTCAGGACCTCGCGTTCACCGGGCAGGAAAATCTCGAGGTCCGCCACCGCGCAGCCCTGGCCGATCTCGGCCACGAACATCTGCAGAAACTGGGTGAACCGGCGGTGGTGAGTGCTCAGTTCGCGCTCGCTGTAGAGGGCGGGATTGCCTTCGAAGTCGATCCGCGGCATCAACTCCGTGCTGCCCGGGTAGATGTTCACCGCCAGATCCGCGGTCGGACCGGTCGTGAGAACGTGTACGCGACCGGTGACCGAACCGAGGCTGATGTCCGGTTCGAACAGCATCAGATTCAGCACCGGCCCGAACGAGGTGAGCTCGCCGGTCACCGTGCCGCCGTCGCGGCCGATGTCCTCGCGCCGATACCGTTGACGCCGTAGTGCCGCGATCACCGCCGACCGGGCGACGTCGATCGCCACCTCCACCGTGGTGGCCCCGATCCCCGGCAGTGCCAGGGGCACCACATTCGAGACCGAGCCCGCCGCAGCACGCAACAGTCCGGTGGTCCGCGCCGTCACCGGAAGAGACACCACGACGTCGTCGACGTCTCGCATCCGTGCCAGGTACGCGGCGAACGCCGCCACGAGGACTGCGGTGCGGTCGAGCACCGACCGACCCGTGAGTACCGGTGCGCAGGGAACCCGCAGCGGCGGACCGGTGACCCGGACACCCGGACCTGGCAGGGCGGCCCGGTCGGCGAGGCTGACCGCGGGTGGCAGATCTTGGGCGACCCGGGTCCAGTGTTCCCGATCGGTATCGAACCGACGAGACGATCGATAGTCCCGATCCTCGCGTTCGACCTGCTCGGGCCCCACCTCGCGGTGCGGGCCCGGCTCCTCGCCGTCGAGTACTGCGGTGTACCACTGGGCGGTCCGCTGCATCAGCAGCATCGCCGCGTACCCGTCCAATGCGATGTGGTGCGCACGGGAATACCAGAACACACGGTCGTCATCGACCCGCAGCACGCACGAGAAGATCAGCGACTGCCCGTCCATCTCGAGCGGGACCGTGCAGTCCCGGCGCATCCACGCGCGGGCGGACTCGGCGGGGTCGTGCTCGGCGCTGAAGTCCAGAACCCGGACCCGGCCAGCCGGTGAAGGTTCCGCGAATTGATGCGGTAGTCCGTCGACGTCGACCAGGACGACCTCCGCGGCGAGTTCGTCCCTCGCCCGCTCATGCGCCTGCACCAGCGCCTCCACCTGGACGGGACCACTCAGGTCCACATATTGGGCGATGACGTAGGGCACGTCGGGAGTCAGCTGCTGGGCGAACCAGATCGCCCGCTGCGCCGCGGTCAGGGGAACCACGCGGTCGGGCGGACCCGGGAGTGTCATCGGCCGCCTCGGTCTCGCTCGGCGAGCACGCCCGACCACATCTGCCGGGTGCTCATTTGACCGCCCGGAAGACCACGAGCTCCTCGGTGCTCTGCTGTGGCGAGATCACACCGCGTGCAACGAGAAGGCTTCGGCGTTGCTGCAGTACCGGCCCGAACGGGACACGCATGCGGCGTGCTATCTCGACGCGTAAACCGCGTTCCCCCAGCATTGCTCGCGTCTTCTCCACCCCGCTCAGCGTCGATTGCACGACCACCAGCCGCCCCCCGTTCTCGAGTAGGTCCGGGGCATCAGCACAAATTCGGTCCAACAACGCCCGCCCCTCATGTCCGGCGTCCCAGCACCGCGCACGACCCCTTGCCGGCAGCTCGTCGTGCTCGGCAGGAACATACGGTGGGTTCGCTACGATCAAGTCGAATCGCCGATGACGTACTCGGGACACCAGATCGCCCCGAACAACGCGCACACGGTGCCCGCGAACTGCCGTGTTGAGCCAGGTACTGACCAACGCTCGGCGCGAGATATCGACCGCGGTCACATGGCGAACACCGGACTGCGTTGCCCACACACTGACGACCCCGGAACCCGCGCACAGATCCAGAACCCGCGTACCCGGATGCACCCGCTCGACGGCGAGCGATTCCACGAGAATCTGCGAATCATGCTGGGGGCGATAGACACCCGGAAAACGAATGATCATCAACGCCCCCTTCTTCCCAGCCTCTTGTCGGCGCGGCGACCGAACCCTGATCACACGGACGAATTCTGCTGTCACAGTTCTGATCGCCATGTCGGACGGGAGCAGTGCATGGCGCGCGAGACGATCCCGCAGTTGCTGTTCGGTTGTCGATGGTCACTTTGCCAGATCGTCACACACGCAAGCTGAAAGAACACTGAAAGACCAGGTAACTGGCCCTCCCCGCCACCACGGATCCGATCAGTACCGAGACCGGCCGGCGGAGCCGGTGCGAACGACGACGTTGCACGGCAGGAGCAGTCCATCAGCCCTCAGCTGATGTAAGGGTGTCCACCGCCCACGTTGTTCGCACGAAGATTGTGCTGGCCTGTCGCTGCGTTTCCCGTTCGCAGGTCATGGGCGCATTGGCTCGGAGGTTCCCGTGGCACCTGGGTCCGGCCGGGTGATGTACTCGGCTCCGGGACCTGCGGCGGCGGCCGCCTCGCCGTGGGGATGGAATGAACTACTCTTCTCGGTCTCTTCCGCCGATGAGACCGGTAATCAAAGCGACAAGCGCCATGGCGACAAGGACGGCGCCGTAGACGAGTTCGGTCTGCAACAGGCCGAACGGCGCGACCATGCGGCCGGCGATGATCGCCGGAATGCTGAACGACAGGTAGCTGACGACATACAACGCCGCGAACAACTCGGCACGCTGGTGGGGTGCCACCAGTGGGCTGAGGCGTTGGATGCTGCCGGAGAAGGCGGACCCGAAGCCGACACCTGCTACTGCGGTGCCGATGAAGAACGCGGGGGCGGAGCCGAAGCCGATGGCGGTCATTGTGATTGTCACTCCCGCCGTCAGCGCGCCGGCACCGATGAGCGTCGTGGTTCGGCTGTCACGTTTGCGCAGAATGATGGGAGTCAGTGCGCCCACTCCGTTGAGGACGGCGATGGCAACCCCGCTGGCGAGCCCGGTGTGGATGTGCAGAATCTCGGTCATCGTCGATGGGACCAGGGAAAGGTAGAGACCTCCGAGCATCCACACGCTGATGATGGCCGGGACGCTGGCGAGAAAGACCGCGCGGGCGGCGGGTGGAATCGACACTCTGGGGATGAGCGAGGTGAGGGCGCCCGGGCGCGGTGTAGCCGATTCGGGGATGAAGAAGGTCAGCACGCCGGCGACGGCGAAGAACACGGCGAGCGAGATGAAGGTCGACAGCACCGGCGTGTCGGAGAACTGAAGGATCAACCCGGAACTGAGAGCGCCGAGCGCGAGGCCGGCAAGTGGCGAGACGCTGCCCAGCATGACTCCGATGTGCTTCTTGTCCGGCGGCGCCGCCTCGACGATTGCCGCTGTCAGTGCGCCGGTGACGATGCCCGTCGCGAGTCCCTGCACGATTCGCGCGGCGACGATCCAGTGGACGTCATCGGCCGCGACGAACATCGCCATGGCGCCGATCTGGACGAGAATGCCGGTGATGACGACTGGTTTTCGTCCGATGTGGTCGGACACGGCGCCGGCCGTCAACAATGCGACCAGCAACGCGATCGCGTACACGGCGAAGATGATGGTGAGGGTGGACGCGCCCAGGGACCAGCGGTTCTGGAAGACGACGAACAGCGGCGAGGGAGCGCTCGCTGCGAAGAAGAACGCGAGTAGTTCCACGCTCAACAGCGGCAGCGCGAGGATTCCGGTTGTTCGTGCGGTGCGCTTGCGCGTGTGGATGGAGGTGGACATCCCTCTCCTTAAAGCGAAGATATGTGCATTAAGGGTGACGGTAGACCGCGCGCATCCCTTAAAGCAAACTACTGTGCGTTAAAGTAACTTCATGTCGTCCGATTCTGTTCCCGCCCGCCGGACCGGCGGCCGAAGCGCACTGGTCATCGCGGCGGTACGCGACGCCGTCGAGGATCTGATCGCGGAAAGCGGCGCGGACAAGGTCACCGTGCCGGCTGTCGCTGCCCGCGCGGGCGTGAGCCCCTCGAGCATCTACCGACGATGGGGGGACGTCGGAAGCCTCGTGGCCGAGGTCGCCACACTGCGCTTGGACCCCGACCGGCCGCTCCCCGACACCGGGAACATCGGCGACGACTTGCGGGAGTGGGCGCGGGAGTTGTACGGGCACCTCGCCCGCCCGACGAAGGCGTCACTGTTGCGGGCCTCCGCCGTGCTCGCCGACGACGGCGAGACCAACTGTCTGGCATCGCGTCGAGACGAAGCGGAGCGACTCGTCGAGCGTGCGCACGCGCGCGGACAGGTCACTCCCAGCGTGCGGCAGATCATGGACCACCTCGTCGCCCCCATCATCTATCGCATCACCTTCGAACCCGACACCGGCGACACCGGATTTCCGGAAACACTCGTCGCCGAACTCGATCGGATCACAGAAGCGGGCTGATGCGAACGTCCCGTCGGCGATTTCGTGGTGTAGTACCAACCGAATTGGTGCCCGGACAACAGACCGCGCCCACATGATGGCGACGCACCGGCAGCTGCACTATCTCGGAGAGTTCAGGACTCGCGACCGGACGGACCGCGTGGGGTGAGTAACTTGACCGCGACGAGGAGATCCAGGACGTCGTCGAAGCGTCGAAGATCCTTTCCGGTCCGCTCCGCGATTCGGTCCAGTCGGTAGTAGGCGGTGTTGCCGTGGACATACAGTGTCTCGGCTGCTGCCTTAGCGTTAAGGTTGGCCTTTGCGTAGGCCTCCAGGGTGTCGATGTACACGCGATCGGCAGCAAGGTCGTCTTCCACGAAACGCCGGACCGCGGGATCGATGAGACGGCGCGCGGTGTCGTCGCGTTTGGTGATGAGGTATTCGAAACTCGTCAGGTCGTTCAGCGGCTTGACGCCCGGGCGATCGGCCAACGCTTCGCGGGCGGTGACGGCTTCGCAGTAGGCCCGAGGCACGGCATCGAGACCGCGGTGCACCGTGCTGATGCCGATCGTCAGTTCGATGCGCTGTGCGCGCAAGGTGTCGAAGGCATGAGTCAGGCTCTGGGTGACCATGTCGCTGCTGCCGTCATCGGTCGGAAAGATCCCGATGAATTCTCCGTGCCGGAAAGCGATCAGTCCGCGGGTGCGGTCTGCGCCCGTAACGCCCAACGCACGAACGATTGCCTGTCGGCTTCCTCCGTCCGAGACCGCGAGACCGGACGCGACGACGATCGTCGAGCCGAGTTCGAGGCCCGCGGTCCGCAGCGTCGCCTGCCGGGAACCCACGGTGGGAGTTTTGCCGGCAAGCAGGTCGTCGACGAGGTCCCGGGCCGCCCTGGCCGCGTCCGCGAGCAGGAACTGCTGCGCCTCCAGGTACCCTTCTGCGGCGATCGTGCTGCCCGCTTCGATCACGCCCATGATGAATTTGACGGAGTCGGTCGCCGCGGCCTGAAGGTCGGGGTGTTGCCGGGCGATGTCGAGGACGCTCTCCCAGAGAGTCGACTGGCTGATCCGGAACGCCTGGAGGAAGTCGGCGAGCGGAATCGACTGTGTCACCCGGCGCAGGGCGTGGTTTCCGGTGATCCGGAAGTCGTCCCGCGACGGGAATTGGTCCTGCGCCAGGCTGTGCGCGAAGGTGTCGAAGACGTCGCGGCAGTGAGCGGCGACGTCCTCCCGCAAACCGGGATCGGCATTGTCCCGATAACTCGGCACCTGCTCGCAGATCCGGGTCGCGGCGAGCGCGGCGACCTCGTGCACGGTGTCCTGGACGTGCTGTGCGAGTTCGCGCGTGAGGTTCTGTGCGTCGGAGTGCGGTCGGTCGACCACGGGCGTCACCCCTAACGAAGTGCAAAAAACGATGTGCGTCCCGGTACGACACCACCCGCCATACCGGTGTGCCGTTCGGAATTGTGGATACCTCACACGCTAGCCCGGTACGGCGGCACCCGGTCGCATGAGGCTTGGCGCCGGTCAACGTACCCGCGCCGGGACCGCTGCCGGCGCTCAGGGTGCTGGGCTCGGGTAGTGGCCCGCATCGATGCCCGGCCGTTGTCGATCGTTCACAGGGCAGTCTGTGATTCGGGCACTGTGTCCGCCCGGTCAGTCTGCCTATCGTGACGGGGGTGCGTCCTTCGTGCCACTGCACATGAATGCTTGTCGATTCTCGGGGGGTCATGGTTCGCGAACTCGCACAAATCATCCGTTTACACCGGTCTGTCGAGGTAACTCTGCGACAAGAATCGGCGACAGGGCGATCCGAGCGGCGAATAATGTGGCACGAGGCACGCGCCGTGGAATCATTCGACGGGAGCATCCATGAGTCCTACCGAGTCGGAATACGAGTTCGTGATCGTCGGGTCGGGTGCCGGTGGTGGCCCACTCGCGGCCAACCTCGCCGCCGCGGGACATCGGGTGCTCCTGCTCGAGGCTGGTGACGACCACTCCTGCGTCTACTACGAGGCGCCGATCTTCCATGCCCAGGCATCGGAGGACGAAGACATGCGCTGGGACTACTTCGTCCGTCACTATCGAGACGACCACGCGCAGGCCGAAGATCCGAAACATACGCCCGACCGCGCGGGCGTTCTGTACCCGCCGGACATCTGTTTCACCTATTTCGCCGAAGGAACCGACGACGACGGCGGCGAAGACCTGGCCGCGGTCGTCGACGGTGTCGAATTCGCACGCACCCTGAGCGCCCGACTACGCGGATTCGTCACACACGAGGTTCTACCCGGTCCGAACGTCCGCACAAGGGAGGAGATAGGCAACTACATTCGGCAACAGGCGTGGGGCCATCACGCATCCTGCTCATGCAAGATCGGGGCCGACGACGACCCCATGGCTGTTCTGGACGGACGGTTTCGGTACGCGGTGTCGAGGGACTCCGCGTTGTCGACGCATCGGTATTTCCCCGAATCCCCGGCTTCTTCATCGCCGCGGCGGTGTGGATGGTGTCGGAGAAGGCATCCGACACCATTCTGGCCGAGTACTCCGGATAGCCGCGTTGCACGGCCCTCCACACCCACCGCAATCATTTCTGACCTCCGCGAGAGAAGGCGCACAACATGTCAAAATCGAATCGAATCCTGGTAATCGTGACCAACGCAGGGCAATACGAAAAGGTCGGCTACCGCACCGGGTTATGGCTGGGAGAACTGACGCATTTCTACGACTACGTCACCGATCACGGCTATCAGGTGGACATTGTTAGCCCAGCAGGAGGATTCGTCCCCATCGACCCCGAAAGCCTCGCCCACGACGTCCTTGACGAACTCGGAACAGACAAACGGTACCGCGACCGCGAATTCATGAATCTGCTCGACGATACGAAGAAGGTCACCGACATCGATGTCGAGGACTACGCCGCCATCTACTTCACCGGTGGGCACGGTGTCATGTTCGACTTCCGGGGTGATGCATTGGGCGCCGTGACGGCCACGTTCTACGACACCGGCCGCATCGTGTCCGCCGTCTGCCACGGCCCAGCCGGTCTACTCAATGTGCCACTCGGGAACGGGGACCCGCTCGTCAAGGGGAAGAACGTCACCGGCTTCTCATGGCCGGAAGAAGAGGCGGCGCAGCGAGCCGACGCGGTCCCCTTCCGATTGGAAGACGAGCTGAAGAAGTTGGGTGCCCACTACAGCATGGCCGCCAAACCCTTCGAAACCTATGTCGTCGAAGACGGTCGCCTGATCACAGGCCAGAACCCCGGGAGTGCCCGCGCAGTCGCTGAAGCGGTCGTGAAGGCGCTGCAGCCAATCTGACATCTGCCCACGCATCAGCGGCCCGCCGGCCGGGAGCCGCGCCGGACTCCCGGCCGGCAGCCTCACTCAGCCGAGTTGCCGGATGACGGCCTCGCCCACCTTGCGGGCACTGCTCGGATTCTGCCCGGTGATCAGTCGGCCGTCCTCGACGACGAACGGGTCGAAGGGGTTCGGTGCGAGGGTGAACCGAGCTCCGCGGCTGCGCAGTTCGTCTTCCAGACTGAACGGCACCGCGTCGCCCCGCTGTGCAAGTTCCTCCTCCTTCCACGTGAATCCCGTCACCGAGCGGTCCTTCACGAGGTATTCGTCGTCGCCGATCTTGACATTGAGCAACCCGGTCGGACCGTGGCACACCGCGGACACGATCTTCCCCGCCTCGTAGAACTGTGCGATCAGTTCGGCGAGTGTCCGGCTCTGCGGGAAGTCGAACATCACACCGTGTCCGCCGGTCAGGTAGATCGCGTCGAAGTCCGCCGCATCCACCTCGGCCACCGACACGGTCTTGTCGAGAAGATTCATGAAATCGCGATCCGCATACCGGTTTCCGGTTCCGAGATCGTCGAGGAAATCGTGGGACAGACTCTCCGGGTCGATGGGAACGCGTCCGCCCGCAATGCTGGCGATCGTCAGTTCCAGCCCGGCCTCCTCGGCCACATCCCAGAAATGCGTGAGTTCCCCGAGCCACAGACCGGTTCGGTAACCCACCTTCTCGTACTCGCCGGTGCTGGTGACGATGACGAGAACCTTCGAACGAGTTGTCATGTGCTGTCCTATTCGTGTCGTGAGTTGAGTGTTGTCAGGTCAGGTCGTCGCGGGAACCACGGGCAACTCTGCCGAGTAGCGAACGGAATACAACTCGCTCGTCCACGGCGAGTACGCGGAGAACCGCCTCTTCGGCGACGCGCACATCGCGTTCGAGGGCGGCATGGTGAGCGGCTCCGAGGTCCGCCGGGACGATCTTGCGGGCACGACGGTCCGCCGGATCCTGTACTCGCTCGACGAGACCGGCATCTACCAGGGCATCGATCACATAGGTGATGACGGTGCGATCGATTCCGAGGTAATCGGCAAGACCGACCTGGGTAGGCAATTCCTTGCGCAGCACGGTGTGGAGCGAGGGTAGCCCCGTGTGCCATGGGGTAGATCGGCAACAGCCGGTGCCACGAGACCGCTGAAGTGGCGCTGAACTGTGCTGACCGACCAACCCAGATCGCAGTCGACGTCCGCGGCACTACCCGGCAGATTCTGCGGTTGCCCCGATGAATTGACCATGAAACGAACTGTAGGAACAGGCCTTCTGCGTCACCAGTGGATTAGTGACAAACTCGTCTGTGCGTCCACACAAGTGAGAATGAGGGCGCCATCCGACCTGTGACGCACCCCCAAATTGTCCCGTGGATGCTCACAATCTTCGCCGCCGCATCTCGCCACCAGGTGAGAGGACCGTCACAGTAGGGCAATGACTTTCACCGCCACTGCCGCCCCACCCAACCTCCGCGCACAAGCCCGGAAGGCCTCGGTCGCTGCCGCGCTCGCCTCGTCGCTCGAGTGGTACGACTTCTTCATCTACGGCACCGCTGCCGCGCTCGTCTTCAACAAAACGTTCTTCGATACCGGCGACCCGGTCATGTCCGCAGTCAATTCCTTCGCAACTTTCGCCGTCGCGTTCGCTGCCCGGCCATTCGGTGGTGTTATTGCCGGACACTTCGGCGACAAGGTCGGCCGGAAACCGGTGTTGATCACAGCGATAGTCCTGATGGCCGTCGCGACGTTTCTCATCGGATTCACCCCGGACACCCAACTGCTCTGGCTTGCACCGACGTTCCTGATCGTCCTCAGAGTCGCGCAAGGACTGTCTCTCGGCGCCCAATGGGGAGGAGCGATGCTCCTCGCCACCGAGTACGCCCCCGAGAAGCGCCGCGGCTTCTACGGGAGCTTCGCGCAGATCGGGGTGCCGATCGGCGTGCTCACCGGAAATCTGGTCTTCCTGGTGTTGAACGGGACTGTCGGCGAAGACGCCTTCCTGACGTGGGCGTGGCGGATCCCGTTCTGGATCAGCATCGTGATGCTCGGAGTCGGGCTCTACATTCACCGATACCTCGAGGAAACTCCGGCATTCCGCGCCGCCGAGACGTCCCTCGCATCCGCAGCGAAGTCCACCTCACCCGTGCTCCAAGTTGTGAGGAACAACTTCGCCACGATCCTGCAAGCGGCAGGCACGTTCATCGTGGTGAACGCCGTCTTCTACGCCACGATCATCTCGTCTCTGCAGTACGCGAACGTGGTGCTCGAGATTGCGACACCCCAGGTCCTGCTACCCATCCTCGTCGGCGCCGGTGTGCAGGTCGTTCTCATGCCGGTGGCTGCGCTCGCCTCGGACATCTTCGGCAGACTTCGTGTCTACACGATCGGGGTCGTGGCGATCGGACTGTGGTCCGTGCCGATGTGGTGGATCTTCAGCCAAGCGACCCCGCAGAACACTGCGCCGATCTGGGTGTCCGTCGTCGTCGCCTCGGCCTTGATCAGCGTCTGCTACGGCCCACAGGCCGCGCTCTTCGCGGAAATGTTTCCCCCGCACGTGCGGTACTCAGGTGCATCGTTGGGATACCAGATCGCCACGGTCATCGGAGGCCTCACACCCATCGTCATGGTGGCCTTGATCGACGGAGAACGCGGCAACGCGTGGAGATTCGCCGTGTACGTCGTACTCCTCGCGTTGGTGGCGCTCGTCAGCGTCGGACTGATCCATCGCGGTCGCAAAGCTCGGTGTGACGCCACCGGCGAGTCGCCGGCCACCCGCCGGCTCTCTCGGTGACGACAGACCGGTCTGGATTCGGCTCGCCCCGCGTAGGCCACCTACGGCTTCGCGGTCCGCGATCCCTTCACCTGATCAGCCGATACTGAAGGGCTGACCCCAGAGTGTGGCTGTACTGGTGACGTTCTCGGTCTCGACCTCGACGTTGACGTTGACGAAGGCCCGGGCCTGGGCATAGCCGGCGCAACCACTGACACCGAGGGTCGAATCCACCCAGCTCACCGAACCGGACCGGCCTTCGAAATAGTTTCCACCCCAGTGGGACTCGGCTCCGTACGGGTCGGCGTACTCCTGATCGAGAACGTCCACCGGTACCGCCTGCCCGGGACCGAGAGTGACGCCACCACCGGCACCCGCCGCCAGCGGGTTCCCGACCGTTCCCGCCGCCATATCTGCCCACGACATCGACGCCCCGCCCGACGCGTCGACGCCGGCACCGAGGTCGATCTGGCAGGCCAGCACGTACCCCGGGTAGATGTAGGCGGACTGCACCCCGTCGCCCTCGAGGTCGACGGCGGCCCTGCCGGAGACCCAGACGTTGCGGTGCAACGGCGTCGAACCCATCGACGGCGAAATGTTCGCTGTGTCGTCCGTCAGGTTCACCGTCACCACGGTGCGGTCCGCCAACGTCTGCATGGTTGAACCACCGGGCAACGGCACGAACGTGTCCGCGTTCGCCGCACCGACGGAGACGAAGCCCATGGTCGCGGCAGCAGCGGCACCGACCGCGGCCAGACGCACACCGTTCTCACGCCTGCCGATCTGGATCGGGCAGTTCAGTGACCTGTTTCTGGCGATTGCATCCCTCGGTTCGACGCTCGCATTCTTGAACTATGCGTCGCGGCTGGCGCAGAACCTCGCCGGTGACGGTCTGCTGCCCGCGGCCGTGCAGAAGGTCGACTTACGCAGAGGCGTACCGCATATCGCGATCGTCGCCGTAGCGGGTGTCAGCCTGGCGTGGATTCTCGTGTTCTCGATTGCCCGGCGCAACGTCTTCGACATGTACTCGATGACAGCGACGCTGGTCATCTTCCTCTGGGTGCTGCCGTACATCGTGATCATGCTCGCCGCGATAGTGGGCACTGTACGCAAGCGCGAGTTCCGTCCGATCCTGTGGATCGCATCGGGTTTCGGTGCGGTGACGATGGCCTGGGTCCTCGTCGACGGTGTCCGGAACGCGGCGCCGGGCGTCAGCAGCACGATGATCTATGTGATGGCTTTCATCATCGTTGCGTTGATCGGCGTCTTCCGACTCAGTCTGCGACGACATCGCACCGGGCAGCGCCCGGGTGGTTTCGCCTCCGAGGAGATCGGCGATGTCTCACTGGTGGAGCCGGACGGCGTTGCCCGGTGATCCGAATTTTATCGGCAGCGACCCAAGGGCTTTGAACATGCGTCGGTACCGGAGTGCGCAGATCCTCCGGTACCGGCGATAAGTCGGTCCGCTGCTCACCGACCAGCGGCAAGCACTGCCGCGAGGCCGTCCTGCAGGTCCTTGACGAAGTACTCGGGGACCTCCAGCGACGGGAAATGTCCCCCGGTTTCGGGCGACCTCCATCGGACGATCTGCCGGTATCGCTCCTGCGCCCAGGGGCGCGGGCACTTCTCGATGTCGCGGGGATACATGGTGATTGCCGACGGGACGTCGACCCGAAGTTCGGGATCCAGCGAGTTGTGGCTTTCGTAGTAGATGCGAGCCGACGATGCGCCGGTCCGCGTCAGCCAGTACAGGGTGACGTCGTCGAGAATTCTGTCTCTGGAGATGGTCTCGAACGGGCTGCCTTCGGTGTCCGACCACTCGGCGAACTTGTCCAGGATCCAGGCGAGCAGCCCGACCGGTGAGTCGACGAGCGAGTAACCGATGGTCTGCGGCCGGGTCGCCTGCTGCTTCGCGTACGCAGCGCGGTGGCGCCAGAAATCGCGGGTTTCCTCGGTCCACCTGCGCTCGACCGCCGTCAGAATGTCCGTCGTCAACCCGGGTGGTGCCTCCGCGAACAGTGTGTGGATGCCGAGGACGTGCGCCGGGAACCTGCCGCCGAGGACCGTGGTGATGTTGCCTCCCCAATCGCCGCCGTGGGCTACGAACTTGCCGTAGCCGAGCCGTCCCATCAGTTCCACCCATGCGGCCGCGATCTTTTCGGTTCCCCATCCGGTGGTGGCCGGCTTGTCGCTGTAACCGAAGCCCGGTAGCGACGGGACCACGACGTGGAACGCCGGCGCGTCCGCATCTGTCGGATCTGCCAGTTCGTCCACCACATCCACGAACTCGGCAATGCTGCCGGGCCAGCCGTGCGTCAGGATCAGCGGAGTGGCATCGGCGCGCGCGGATCGGCGGTGCAGGAAGTGGATCCCCAGATCGTCAATGATCGTGCGGAACTGGCCGATCCGGTTGAGGCGCTCCTCGAACGACCGCCAGTTGTATCCGGTGCGCCAGTAGTCCACGACCTCGACGAGGTCGGCGAGAGGAACGCCCTGCTCCCATCGGCGAGGGTCCGGCGCGGCGCGATAGACCGTCTCGGCCTCCGGTAGTCGCGCCGCGGCTAATCGCGCGCGCAGATCGTCGAGGTCGGCGTCAGTTGCGTGGGCTTCAAATGCTTGCATGTCGCTGGTCAGGCGGGGCATGAGACCTCCTGGTCACCGTCGAACCGCTCCAGACTAGCCAGGTATGACGGCTTCGGGAACCTATTCAGGAACTGCCGATGAAACCGCGAATGATTTCACTGGTCAGTTCCGATGCGGACGCAGCCCCGGAGATCAGCCCACTGTCAACGACTTCTGGTCACGCCCGGCCTGTTGCACCATATCGACCGTGCGGTCCAGCGACCGGACAATTCGCACCGCCAAAGAAGGCCCGTTCATTCCGTATAGAGGAAACCCCTACGTCGGTCACATCACATTGGCTTGCACTGTAGGCCGGTTGTTGGTCCCAGTCGACCTTCGTAGATACACACGAGAGGGGCATCAATGAGTCAAACGCACACCGTCAAATCGACTACCAAAAATCATGTTCCACACTCCGGCGAGCTGTTCATCGGGAGCGAGTGGGTCGAGCCGGCGGGGACCGGCATGGCTGACGTCGTAAGCCCTACCGACGCCTCTCACATTTGTACGCTTCCGTTGCCGGGCATCGAGGATGCCCGAGTCGCCGTGGAGGCAGCGGATCGGGCGTTCGACGGATGGAATCGACTGGCGCTTTCCGAGCGACGCGAACACATCGGTCGGCTGTGCAAAGCCCTCGACTCCCGGTCATTGGACATGGAGAGGGTCTGGGCGATGGAGACCGGCATCCCTGTCCAAACCGGCGCAGCATTCACCGCGGCAGCTCAGGCCAGTTGGGGGGACACCCTGGCGTTGACCGCGTCGATGTCACTGAACGAAGTTCGCGACACACCGCTCGGCAAAGTGGAGGTTCGGCACGAAGGGATAGGACCGTCCGTTGCGATTCTCACGTATAACGGGCCCCTGGTAGAGATGGGCATGGTTGTCATCCCGGCGCTCCTGGCGGGAAACCCCTGCATTGTGAAGCTGCCACCGGAGAACCGCATGCTCGGTTACCTTTTCGCTGACGCCGCCGCCGAGGCTGAGTTGCCTTCCGGCCTGCTGAGTATTCTCGCCGGTGAGGCCGACGTGAGTCGCTACCTGGTCGCTCACCCAGACGTTGCAGCTGTGCACTTCACAGGCGGAACCGAGATCGGCGCTGAGATCATGAAGGTGTGCTCGGATCGGATGGCTCGGGTCACGCTCGAACTGGGGGGTAAGTCGGCCGCGATCATCGCGCCTGACGCCAACCTCGAGGACGTCGTGCCCGTCTTGGCCGGTGGATTGACCATGATGAGCGGCCAGATGTGCATAGCAATGAGCAGGATCCTGGTGGCTCGCGCTCTTCACGATGAGCTGGTGGAGAGGTTGGTGTCCTTCTTCTCGGATGTCAAAATCGGTGACCCGCTCGATCCTGAGACAGTGTGGGGTCCGCTCGCGTCGAAACGGGCAAGGGAACGGGCCGAAGGCTATATCAGTCGGGCTGTCGATGAAGGTGCGCAGGTCGCCTGTGGGGGGACCCGGCCCCCCGAGTTTCCGGAAGGGCATTTCCTGACGCCCACACTGTTGACGAACGTCAAGAATGACATGGAAGTCGCACAGGAAGAGGTCTTCGGTCCCGTTTTCAGTGTGATTCCCTTCGACAGTATCGACGAGGCAGTCGACCTCGCGAACGCCTCCAAGTATGGGCTCGCTGGTTCGATCTTCACTCAGGACGAAGCCCTGGCACTGGATGTGGCACGAAGGGTCCGGTCCGGAGCCTTCGCTATCAACGGGACATTCCCCTGCTTGACAGCACCCTTCGGCGGAATGAAGCAGTCCGGGTTCGGTCGCGAAGGCGGAATCGAGGGTCTTCTCGAGCTCACCAACATCAAATCGATTGCACTTCCGGTCAACTGACCGACTCTTATCCACCTACCCGAACCATGACCCAACTGCAGAAACGGAGAAATTCAGATGAAGACACGCGCGGCTCTTCTGCTCGAGACGGGTGCATCACTCCAAGTGACTGAAATCGACGTCGACCCTCCCAAGGCCGGTGAAGTGATGATCCGGATGGTCGCATCCGGCCTCTGTCACTCAGACGAGCACTTTCGGGACGGCACGTTCCCGGTCCGAACCCCATGCGTGACGGGGCACGAGGGTGCAGGCATTGTGGAGATGGTGGGCGAGGGCGTCCAGCACTTGGTGCCCGGCGACCACGTCGTCCTGTCCTTCCTCCCTGTGTGCGGTCACTGTCGTTGGTGTAGCCGGGGGCAGAGCAACCTGTGTGATCGCGGGGCCAACATCCTGGACGGCCAACTCCTGGACGGGACGTACCGTTTTCACCACGACGGCCTGGACGCCGGCGGTGTATGCATGCTCGGCACATTCTCCGAGTTTGCGACCGTATCGCAGTTCTCGTGCGTGAAGATTGAGGACAAGAGTGTTCCGCTCGGGCCGTTGGCACTCATAGGCTGCGGCGTTCCGACAGGCTACGGCTCCGCAGTGCACGCCACAAACATCGAGCCCGGCGATACAGTCGTGATTTTCGGCTCCGGCGGGGTCGGCATGAATGCCGTCCAGGGGGCTCGTATCCGCAACGCTCTCAACGTAGTAGTCGTTGACCCCTCCGACTTCAAGCGGGAAAGCTCGAAGAAATTTGGGGCCACCCACACGTTCGCGAGCGCCGAAGAAGCGCAACAAGCGGTCCAGGACCTCACACACGGTGTCGGGGCGGACAGCGCGATCGTCACAGCAGGGGTTGTCACCGAAGAGATCCTGTCGAACGCGATCGACTCGATCCGAAAGGCCGGGACGGTCGTAGTTACCGGAGTCGGCCCATTCGACGAGAAGAACATTCACACCTCCGGTGCAGTCCTCGCCATGTATGCGAAGCGCATCCAGGGCGCGGTGTACGGCAATTGCAACCCGTTCGAGGAGATCCCGAGGTTGATCGAACTCTACAAGAGCGGCCAACTCATGCTCGACGAGCTGATCACGCAGGAGTACACGCTTGACGAAGTGGAACAAGGTTACAAGGACATGCTTGACAACAAGAACATCAGAGGCCTGATTCGCTTCTGAGCTCACCTGCCCTCGATCGCGGCCCGGTTGCAGCCGGGCCGCGACGACGGCGGCTGTGGTGAAGTGGTGAGAATGCCGTCGACCAGCTACGGCGCCTGGGGTTTACGGCGCCGGTCGCAGTTGCCTGGTTCACCTGAGGCGGTGACAGTCGAGCGCCACTCACCTGTCATCGACTTCGCGTTCTACGCGGGCGCCCACCGACGAAACGGGCTACACACCGTTCTCCGTCATCAGGTTTCGTGTTGGCGTGCTCATAATCGGACTCGGTTTTCGTTTGGCGAGGTGGGCGCCACGGCCAACGACTGTTCCGCGCGGAGAATGAGCAGCTCGTGGCGGTGGGCGGCGGTGCCGGTGCGGAAGTCGGTGCCGTGGACGTTCACGGACAGCCGCGCGGCGAGGCCGGCCAGAAGGTCGTCCAGGTCGCCCAGGTAGTGAAGGGTGCGGCGCAGTTCGGCGTTGGCCGTGCACGGTGTCAGTTTCCGGTCCATCCGCCAGATGCGGTCGGCGCTGCGAATCCAGGGCCGGTCGGGAACCGCGGTGGACGCGGTGAGATTGCCCGATACCGTCTCGGCGAGAACGTCGATCGATCTGGCCAGGTTGGAGGTGATGTCGAGCAGATGCGCTCGCTGCCAAGAGGTTAGCGACCACCCGCCACTGCCCGCGATTTCCCGGGCGTAATAGGCGGCACGCCGCAGGGTGATACGAACGTCCTCGGCGCGCGCCCCATGGACGCTGCCCGGCAGACGGACGAACGACTGGGACACCCGGTGCAGTTCATGTGCCGCCTGATCCACCGCTCGGGCATGCTCGCGGGTGCCGGCGGCCCCGGCGGGACCGGTCCACGCCCGACCGCACTCGCGTACCAGCGTGGCCAGTGAGCGCAGGTGGTCGGACTGGGCGCGGCGCAGCAGGGTGACCGCAGCCAGGGGCAGGATTACCAGTGCGACGGCGGTGGCGGCGACCGCACCGATCACGTTCTCCGCCAAGCGGATGACTGCCAGCGAATCGTGGAATTCCCCAATGTAGGCGTAGAGCTGAAAAAGCGAGACGACCAGGCCGATGACCCAGATCGTGTAGTAGGTGCTGATCGAGTAGGCACCGATCGACAGAGCCACGCAGACCAGAATCACCGTGGCCTCGGGGTGCGCTGTCCCGAGAAGGTCGACGAAGCCGATTCCCAGGAGGCCGCCGATGACCGTTCCGACGATGCGTTTGGCCAGCTTGCGCATCCGCTCGTGTACCGAGTTTGTACCGGTCAAAATGATCAGCGCGCCGATGGCGGCCCAGTAGGACCGGTCACCGCTGACCGCGTCACCCACCGGCACGGCGACCACCAATGCAGCCGTGACCTGGATGGCGCTGCGCAGCGAGGCATTGGGCCGCCAGGCGCGCCGGGTCCGGTGCCTGCCACCGGAGGCGTGAGTCCGGTGCGACAACAGGGTGGTGCCGGAGAGATCACCCGCCACCAGGGAGATCGGCGTGGTGAAGGCGCACCGTCCGTCGCGGGGGCCGCTGCCGTCGGCTTCGGGTGCGGCGTCGGGCTCGGAGCCGGAGGTCCACGCCTCACAGGCGCGGTGAAGATCGCTGAGTGCGGCGACAAATTGGTAGAGCAAGGACACGAGCGGCTCGTCCGCCGGAATCCGGCACCGCTTCTCGTGCCGGGCGAGCCACTCCAGCAGAGGCGTGACCGAGGCCGGGACATCGTGGTGGCAACCGTCGTGTCGGACGTCGGCGAGGGCCGCCGCCAGCAGGGTGCGCGCCTCGCCTGGCAGCGGTCCACGGCATAGTTCCAGGACCGCATGTCCCAGCGCCTGCACGGCCAGCTCCGTGTCGAAGACCAGTCGGTGCAGGTCTTCGGCGCGGCCCGCCGGTAGCGTGCAGGCCGGCTGGGAGAGGTAGCCGTCCACCAGCATGGCCGCTTCATTGAGGCTGAGCATCTGGTTGCTCAGTCTGCTCGCCGCGCGAGTGTTTCGGTGCCCCGCCACGATCAGCCGTTCGGCGCCCCGTACGACGTACCGGGTACGGGCCAGGAAGCCGCGTTCGACATGTGCCAGGAAGTGCCGAGGGCGCGGTCGGCAGAGCAGCACCTGTACCGCGGCCACACCAAGGGCCGCCGCCACGCATATCGGGCCCAGGTACTCGAACGCTGATACCGGAAGGGGCGCAAGAAGTCCGCCGAGGTATCCGGCGAAGAGGAAAAGCCCCATGTCGTGCCCGAAATCGCCGAGATGGCCGCGTCCCGCCACATGCAGTCCCAACATCACGGCCAGAACGCAGAGCGCGAGTATGCGATAAGGGTGGAGCGCGGAGGCGAGCAGCATTGCGGCCAGGAAGGCCGGCAGACCCCAGACGCAGCGGACCGCCAACCACAGGGGTTTGGGATCGGAGATAGTCAATCCGACCAGCATGCCCAGCGTGCCGCCGAACATCAGACCGAGCAGGCCCGGCTGTCCTAGTGCCACCGCCATTCCGTGGCCCGCTGCCATGCCGGCCGGGAGCGAGACCAGCATTCGCCAGCCGGCGCGCAGCCGGCCGAAGGTCGGATCGGTGGCCTTCAGATAGTCACACACACGTCGGGGCCAGGGCGGACGGCAGGTGGGGCACTTGCCCACACGGCAGCCGGATGCTCTCGTCACAGCGTGTCCTCTTCGCTCGTCAGGCCAGTACTTAGCGAGTCTAAGCTTTTCTTCTGCGCTGGTGCAATTTTGCACTAGTGCATATTGGTGGTGAGCATGGGCACTAGCATGGTGGGCGTGAGCAGTGTGGACGCCGGCGCCGGCGGCGGATTGAGGGAGCACAAGAAGCAGCAGACCCGTGAGGCCCTGCACCGTGCGGCAGTCCGCCTGTACGTAAAGCGGGGTCCGGACTCGGTCACCGTGAACGACATCTGCAACGCAACCGGAGTCTCCCGACGCACCTTCTTCAACTACTTCGAGTCCAAGGACGAAGCCGTCCTGGACTGGGACGAGGACCTTCCCGGCGCGTCGCTGGCGGACCGCATCGCCGCCCGGCCGGCAGAGGAGGCACCCCTGCGGGCGGTGCATCAAACTCTCCGTGCGGGTATCCAACGACTCCTGGGACACGACACCTGGCGCGAGCGTCAACTTCTGGTGCGGCAGCATCCCCGGCTACTCCCGAGGATCACCGCCAGAAACCGCCGTACGAAAGCCTCGGTCACCGAGGGAATCGCCCGGCGGACCGGTCTTGACGCCGACAGTCTCTACGTACAGACCCTCGCCGGCACCGCACTCGCGGTCATGCAGGCCGCTCTGGAGGAGTGGAACCCCGAGGACTCCGCATCCGATCCGCTGGCCATTCTGGACACCGCGTTCGACATGGCCGTATCGGGCTTCGTCGCCACCTGACAATCTGCCGCCTTCACTGGCGGGCCGTCGGGTTCGCCCTTGGTCTGAGCGGCCCGGCCGCACCGCGTGGCAGAGGAACGGAAAAGTTCTTCGAAGAAATCCGGGAGGCGGTGTCCGATCGGGGCGGTGGCGTTCGTAGAAGGGGTGAGGCCGCCCACAAGGGGCGGCGCCGAGGCAAAGGAACCGCGACCATGAAGCTCACCACCATGACCCAGGTAACCCTCGACGGAGTGATGCAGGGAAACGGCGGCGCGTCGGACGAGGACCGCAGAAACGGATTCGACCGCGGCGGATGGTCCCGGGGCAAGGGTGACAACGACACCCACGCGTTCATCAACCAGACCTACCAGCGTGCCGACGCGTTCCTGCTCGGCCGCCGGACCTACGAGCTGTTCGCGGGCTCCTGGGGGTCCTTGACGGAGCAGGATGTCCCCGGCTGGGAGCCCGTTCTGCAGGCATTGAACACACAGCCCAAGTACGTGGCATCGACCACGCTCGCCGATCCCGAATGGTCCGGCACCACCGTCCTGTCCGACGACCTCGCCACCGCCATCGCGGACCTGAAGGCCACACCGGGAGGTGAGCTGCAGGTACACGGCAGCGGCACCCTGACCCGGTGGTTGCTGCAGAACGATCTGATCGACGAGATGACCCTGATCGTCGTCCCCGTGGTCCTCGGCCAGGGTGCGCGGTTGTTCCCCGAGTCCGGACCTGACCTTGCGCTCGACCTGGTCGAGTCGCGAGTCGACTCCAAGGGCGTGACGATCCAGGTCTACCGGCCGGCCGGGCGCCCGCAGTACGCAACGGCGTGAAATCCCCAACCGATACACCACACAGTCCGACACCACAGGAGAGGGTCTTTGAGATGCAGTATCTGGTTTCCGTGATCGATGACAAGAGCAATCCCGGCAGCACGGACCGGCAGCCCGACATCAGTGCGTTCAACGAGCGACTGATCGCCGACGGCTACTGGGTTTTCGCGGGCGGACTCGCCGACACCACCACGGCCACGGTCATCGACAACCGGGGCGAGCAGGCGGTGTTCAGCGACGGGCCGTTCGTGGAGTCGAAGGAGTACCTTGCCGGCGTCTGGGTGTGGGAGGCCCCCGACCTGGATGTCGCGCTCGAACTCGCCGCCGAGGCGTCGAAGATCTGCGACCGCAAGATCGAGGTGCGGCCATTCCAGTGAGCGAGGTCCGCGAGGCGATCACCCGGGCCCACCACGAGGAGTGGGCCCGGGTAGTCGCCGCCCTGACCCGACGTTTCGGCGACCTCGACATCGCCGAGGACGCGGCCGCGGAGGCGTTCGCGACCGCCGTGGAGCGGTGGCCGGCCGACGGCGTACCCCCCAACCCCGGCGCCTGGCTCACCACCACCGCCAACCACAAGGCCATCGACCGGATCCGTCGCGAGAACAAGCGCGACGACAAACACAAGGAGGCTCAGATGGTGCACGACGACCCGCCCGAGCCTCTCGGCGCCATCGACGACGACCGACTCCGGCTGATCTTCACCTGCTGTCACCCGGCGCTGGCGATGGAAGCCCGCGCGGCACTGACGTTACGCATGGTCGGCGGTCTGACCGTCCCCGAAATCGCCCGCGCGTTCCTGGTCACCGAGAGTGCCATGGGGCGGCGGATCACCCGCGCGAAGGACAAGATCAAGGCGGCACGTATCCCCTATCTGGTACCGTCCGCCGACGATCTCCCCGCACGGGTGTCCGGCGTCCTCGCTGTCCTGTTCCTCGTGTTCAACGAGGGCTACCTGGCCACCGGCTCCGATACCGATCCGGTCCGTCACGACCTGACCGCCGAGGCGATCCGGCTCACCCGCCTGATCCGAGCCCTACTCCCCGACGATGGCGAGGTGACCGGGCTGCTGGCGCTGATGCTGCTCACCGAATCCCGCCGCAACGCCCGGGTTTCGGCCGGCGGCGAACTGGTCGCCCTCGACGAGCAGGACCGCGCAGCCTGGGACACGACGCTGATCACCGAGGGCCATCGACTGGTCCGCGAGCGCCTCGCCGCTGCCGCCGCCGGGATCGTGCCGGGTCGCTACCAGATCCTCGCCGCGATCAACGCCGTCCACACCTCCGCCCGCGACATGCGCGACACCGACTGGTCGCAGATCCTCGCCCTCTACGACCAACTCGTCCGCATCGACCCCTCGCCGATCATCGCCCTCAACCGGGCCGTCGCGGTCGCCGAACTCGACGGCCCGGAGGTGGCACTGGCAACCGTCGACCGTCTCGAACCCGCGTTGGCCGGCTACCACGCCTACCATGCCACCCGCGCCGACCTGCTCCGCCGGGTCGGCCGCAGTCAGGAGTCGCGCGCCGCCTACGACAAAGCAATCGACCTGGCGGGCAACACCGCCGAGACCGCCTACCTGACACGCCGCCGCGACCAACTGCGGTAGCGCTCTCGACACGACGCGCGCATGTTCAGCGTTGACCGTGCGCCGTAGGTCCGAAGAATTCCGCGAACGTCCGGATCAGCTGGGCCGAGGCGCGGTTGATGCCGTCATGGCCCCCGCGGACCGCTGCTGCACGGCCGTGGGGCAGTGCGGCAGCAAGGGCATCGTTGAGTTGTTCGTAGTAGGGCGGTCCGTCCGCACCCCTCACCAACAGAACCTCCGCGGTCACCCCCGCCCAGCGACTCGCCGGACCGTCGGCGCGTGCGATTGCCTGCGACTCGTCCAACGTCATGGGCAACAAGGCACCCATGGTGCGCCCGACGGGAGTGCGCAACAACAGTCGGCTCATGGCGATCTGCACCCCCAGTGGCAGGGTGCTCGCCCGCGACTGGGTGTTGATGCCGGCCCCGGTGATCGCCATCGCGCGGGCAACGTCGCCGTCCCGGGCCGCTGCTCTGGCGCCTTCCAGCCACTGCGCGGGGAAGAGACCGTTCACGGACACTGCTGCGTCGTAGAGCGCGAGACGCGCGATGGGCAGTTGCAGGGCAGCCGTCAGGGCGATGAACCCACCGCTGCTGTGGCCGATAACGTCAGTTGCGCCGGTGTTTTCGAGCACCGTCCGCAGGTCGTCGACGTCCTCCTGAACGTCGTAGGGTTCCGAACGGGGCGGCGCATCTCCGCGTCCGCGTCGGTTGTAGAGGTGCACGGTGAACCTGTCCGACAGTTTGCGCGCCAGTCGGCGGTAGGAATCGATCGTCACCCCGCCACCATGAACGACCACCAGAGCGGGGCCGTCACCAACTGTGTGCAGGACGACGTCGCCCGCTCGTTCAACCCGCTCTTGCATCGCTGCCTCCCTGAGTGCGTACACAAACAATAGCAAACAGTGTTCGCAGTTTAGGATTGTGAGGTGAGCGATCCACACCGACCCCGCAAACGCACAGCCTCCGCCGGGGAGACGCCGCGGCGTCGACGAGGTCCGGTCCCCACGCACAGCCGTGACGACATCGCCGTAGCCGCAATAACACTCACGGACAACGAAGGACTGGCCGGCCTGTCCATGCGGGCCGTTGCCGCGGCGCTGGATACGGGCGCAGCGTCGCTGTACCGGTACGTGGCATCACGCGACGAACTTCTCGCGCTCATGACCGATCACGTCATGCGCGAGCTCCGCCCGTACCCAGCCGGCCATGATCAGTGGCTCGACGCCATGGTCGAGATGTCCCGCCGACAGTTGCAGCTGTATCGGCGTCACTCCTGGCTCGTCGACGTCACCCAGCAATCGCCCGCCTTCGGCCCCGAAGCCCTGGCGTGGCTGGACCACTGCCTGCTGGTACTCGAACCGGTCACGGCCTCCGGTCGGGCAAAATTCGAAGCGATTGCGATGGCAACGGGAGTCACGACGTTGTTCGCTCGCAGCGAGCTCGCGTCGCAGCCCGCACTTCCCCCGATCGACAGCCATGCCTACCCGCACGTGGCCAGGGCGATCTCCGCGGACGCCACCCCTCCGCCCACGGATCGGGACCTCTTCGAGGATGCCTTGCGCAGCCTGCTGATCGGTCTGCTGTCCTGAGAACGGAGCCGTTCGCCGGACCGTTTACGGGATGGTGAGCGGCACTGCCAGAGGATCGCCCGGTGCCGGCGCGCGGCGGTTGGCCGCGACGAGATCCGACGCGGTGTGCCGCGGCGTCACGCCGTCCAGCATCCACTGCCCGAGCAGCAACGCGATCTTGGCCAGCATCTCGGTCCGCAACCGCAGGAACGAGTCCTCCGGGTCGGCGCCGACGTGACCGAGCAGTACCCACCAGGCCCAGGCGACTGCTCCGGCATTGGCGACGAAATCCGGGACCACCGGAATCCCCCGGCCGGTGAGCACCGCCTCGGCCTGCGGGGTCGTCGCGGCATTCGCCGCTTCGATCACGACTTTCGCGGCGACGAGGTCGACGTTGTCCGCCGTGATCGCATAGGAGATCGCGGCCGGGACGAGGATGTCTGCCGCAGTGGCGATTACAGCCGCGCGCGGCAACCGCTGAACATGCGAGGGGACGCGGGAGCGGTCGATCTCGCCGTAGCCGTTCCGCAGGTCGAGCAGCGCGGGAACGTCCAGGCCGTCGGGACAGTACAGCGTGCCGACGGCGTCGGCGACAGCAACCACGCGCATTCCGGCCTCGTGCAGATACCAGGCCGCGCCGCCCCCCATGGTGCCGATCCCCTGGATTGCCACCGTGGTGTCGGCCGGAGCCCATCCACAGGCATTCACCGTGCCGATGCAGGCCTGCGCGACGCCGTAGCCGCCGATCACGTCGCCCAGCAGAAACCCGCCGGGCACCGGGGCGTTCAACGCGGCGTGCACCCGGCGCAGAGTCCTCTGCGGATCGTCCGCACGCCTGATCGCTGCATGGTACGACTGCTGAAGGCCCAGCCGCGCGAAGACGTCGTCGATCAGATGCTGCGGCACCCCCAGATCCTCCGCGGTCACCCAGTGCGCGTCCAGCCACGGGCGCATCGCCTGACAGAACCGCTCCAGCACACCGACGGCGCGGGGGTCCTTGGGGTCGAAGTCGATGCCGCCCTTCGCGCCGCCGACAGGCAGGTCGAAAACCGCGGTCTTGGCGGCCATGCCGGTGGCCAGGTCCTCCACCTCCGACATCGTGCAGCCTGCCCGCATGCGGGTGCCCCCGGTGGCCAGGCCGGACACCAACGAGTGCACGACGAGGTAGCCCCGAGCTCCGGTGACCGGATCAGTCCACGTCATACGTAGCAGGGGCTCACCGCTGTGCACGGTCGCCACGTCGACCCGACGCTGCGTCGCAGTGTTCTCACGGTGGTCGTACTCACGGTGCTCGGGGATGCGCCCGAACCCGGGTTCCGTCGTCGTCGTCACCTCGAGTTACCCCAATCGTCCTCGGAAAAACTTCGCCGTTTTCGACCATTCAGCCGATGACGTCAGAGTGCGCGCCCCGGTGACCAGGCGTCCAGTTAAGAATCTTGAATGATTGCGTTCACGCTTTCTACACAGCGCACCGCGTGGTCCGATTGACGGTTCGGACCGGATGCATAGGGTGGGGGCATGGAGCTGTCTCTGCGCCGGTTGCGGATGCTTCGGGAGTTGCATCGCCGAGGCACCGTGACAGCCGCCGCGCAGGCCCTGCACTACACCACCTCCGCGGTATCCCAACAGCTCACCCAGCTCGAACGCGACGTCGGCGCAAAGCTATTCGAGCGGCGCGGTCGGCGGGTACAGCTCACCGAGATCGGCCTGCTCCTCGCCGAGCACGCCGAGGAGATCATGCGGTCGGTGGACCGCGCGACCTCCGCCCTCGAACAAACGCAGGAGGGCGTCACCGCCCGATTGACCGTCGGCGTGTGGGCGTCCGTCGCGTCGGGCCTGCTGCCGAGTGCGCTGTCGTTGCTGGCCGCCGAACATCCCGGCATCGAGGTGCGGACGAAGGAACTCGCGCCGGAGGACACCGCGGTCGCAGTCCGGGACGGCTCGCTGGACTTCTCGTTCGTGATCAACTACTCCGACTACCCGATGCCGTGGGACCCCGAGTTGACCCGAGTGGTGATCGCCGTGGAGCGACTGCACGCAGCGCTGCCTCCGGGAACGGTGTCCGCCAGAACCATGGCGCTGGCGGACCTCGCCGAGCATCCCTGGATCCTCGCGGGACCCACGTCGCATTTCGGCCGCGCGGTGCGCTCCGCCTGTCAGCGTTGCGGATTCGAACCGAAGATCAACCACGAGGTCGGCGAGCAGGCGACGGCGCTCGCAATGGTGTCCGCGGGTCTGGGGGTCACCCTCGTCTCCGATCTCGGACTGACACTGCGCCCGCCGGGCATGGATGTCGTCGCGCTCACCGAACCGGTCATGCGGACGATCTCCATCGCCCATCGCGGGACGGAAGCGCACCGACAGCCGCTGCAACTGGTGATCGACGCCGTGCGTGCCGCGGCGGCTGCACAGGGGCTCGCCGCGGGGTCGCCGTACCCGTAGCCGACGACGACACCACGTAAATCAGCGTGGACCCGAAGACACGGGCACGCCCCACGCGCTCCCCTGTTCGCGATCGAGCACGGTGACCGCCTTGTTCTTCAGCCCGAAGATGTAGACCAGCAGGCTGATCCCGATCACGACCGTCACGTAGACGATGAACCAGGCGACGTGGCCGCCCGACTTGGACGCCTGATACAGGAGCGGCGCCGTACCGCCGAAGACGGAGTTCGCGAGCGCGTAACCCAGCCCCACACCCAGGGCACGGATGTCGGCGGGGAACAGCTCCGCCTTCACGATCGCGTTGATCGAGGTGTACCCGGTGAGGATGATGTAGCCGACCGCGACCAGCGCGAACGCCGACAGCGGCGAGGTGGTCTTCGGAAGGTAGGTGAGCAGGACATAGGTGTAGAGGACGCCACCCACACCGAAGAAGATCAGCAGCGGCTTGCGCCCGACGTGGTCGCTGATGATGCCGCCGACCGGCTGCAGCAGCAACAGCAAGATCAGTCCGATCAGGTTGATCCACGTTGCCGTCAGCGCCCGGTCGTCGCCGAAGGTGGACTTGACGATCGCCGGCGCGTTGACACTGTAGGTGTAGAACGCGACCGTGCCACCCGCGGTAATGAGGAACACCAGCAGCAGCGGACGCCAGTGTCGGGTGAACAACGCCTTCAACGAACCCGCCGTCCGGTCCTCACCGGCACGGATGGCCTTCAGATGCGACTCGCTGAGCGACTCGTCCATCGAACGCCGAATCCACAGCACGACCAGGGCGGCGACGCCGCCGATGAAGAAGCCGATCCGCCATCCCCAATCGTGCAACGCGTCGACGTCGAGAACGCTGAGCGCGATCAGGAGCGTGAACTGCGCGAGGACGTGACCGCCCACGAGGGTCACGTACTGGAACGACGACAGGAAGCCACGCCGATTCGCCGTCGCTGCTTCGGACATGTACGTCGCCGAGGTGCCGTACTCGCCACCCGTGGCGAATCCCTGCACAAGCCGGGCGAGGACCAAAATGACTGCTGCCCAATACCCGATGGTTTCGCGTGTCGGCATGACCGCCACCAGGAAGGAACACGACGACATGATGGTGATGCTGAGCATCAGGGCAGCCTTGCGGCCACGACGGTCGGCGAACCGGCCGAAGAACCAGGACCCCACCGGTCGCATGACGAAGGTGACCGCGAAGATCGCATAGATGTACACCGTGGAGTTGGAGTCGTTCTCGTCGAAGAATTGCGCCTCGAAATACGTCGCGAAGACCGTGTAGATGTACACGTCGTACCACTCGACGAGGTTTCCTGCCGAACCCTTCATCGTGTTGAGCACCGCCCGCCGGGTGCTCGTCGGAGCGCGGGTTGGACCAGACCGAGTCACGTCATCGCTCATCCGTAGACGATAACGGACCGACCGACCACACTGGGCGAGTCAGCGTCGTAGTTGGCTGGACAGGTACCGCCTGGCACGCCGATGACCACCCACGTTCTCGAGTTCGATGTCCAACGCATTCAGCAGCGTCGCGAGCAGGGTCGCCTGTGGTGCCCATCCATGGCGGCGCCGGCACTGCGCGAGCCAGTCGACCGGACCGATGTGGCCACGGTCCGCGTTGCACCGCCGGCACGCCGCGGCCTCATTGGCCACGATGCTGGGCCCACCCTTGAGCCGCGGCACCAGATGTTCGGTGGTGGGCGGAATCAACGGCCCGAAACGCCGACCACACCACAGGCATCGCCCACCTTGCCGGTCGACGGCGAGGGCAAGTCTGGCGGCACGGTCCACCAGTCGATCGTGACCGAATGGCTCGGCGAGCGCCAGGGCTCCCACCGCCCGCGACGTGCCGGACGGCAGTGCCAGGCCGAGAGGGGCAAACCGCACCTCGCGGTTTCCAAGACTGGGGCACATTGGTGTAGCCGCATACCGGGTCCCGAATGAGAGTGTTCTACTTCACATTCGCTGTCCCGGAGCTGATCCGCCGTACCCGGCCATCAGCCCTCCGCGACTGCACCGCGAACGTCGGAAACCGGCAAACGAGTCCGGTTTCGACGTGACCAGACGCCGGAAGGAGTGCCCGATGACCCAGGGCACCACAACGAGTTCCATCACCGCGACCAAGCCGTCGGCAGCCCGGTGGGCGGTGATGGCCGCCTACGCTGCGGCGCTCACCACCAGCACCACGACGGTGCTGGCCTACGCCTCGGTCACACCGAGTGTGCGAGAGGATTTCGGAGTCACCGAGGCGACGGTCGGGAACCTCACGCTGCTCTCTCCCCTCTTCCTGGTGCTCCTGGGCCCCCTCTCCGGCAGATTCCTGGACCGACGGTTCGACGCCACGCTCGCCGTGGGCGCCGCGATGATCGCCGCCGGGCCCCTGCTCCGCGTCGTCGATCCCTCGTCCTACAGATGGGCCCTCGCCGGGCAGATACTGCTCGCCGCCGGCACGCCGTTCGTCGCCAACGCGATCACCAAGTACCCGGCACGGTACTTCTCCGCGCAGGAGCGGCCCACGGTAATCGCGCTGCTCTCGGCGTCGTTCTACGCCGGTGTACTCCTGGCCGCCGTCACGGGCCAGCCGCTGTACGACCGCGGGGGAATCGACCTGCTGGTCGAAGTCCACGGGGCATTGGGCGCCGCGACCGGCGCGGCGCTGCTGATCATGGTTGTCGTGGTTCGGGTGCCGGCGGTAGTGATGGACCCCGAGCCGGCCGTCGTCCGGGGACACCTCCGCCGGACCCGGGAGCTCTGGCTGCTCGGAGGAGTGATGTTCGTCCTCTTCGGCCTGTTCAACGCGTTCATCACGTGGATCGAGACGGTCCAGGACCACCTCGGCAATGCCGGGTTCGGCGGACCGCTCGTGATCGCCCTGACCCTTGGGGGCATCACGGGCGCCATCACCATCCCCGGTTTCGCGGCCAGGCGTGACGCCAGGCGCACCGCCCTGATCGTCATCAGCGTCGTCCAGGTCTTCGGATTCCTGGCGTTCGCGGCAACGGGCAGCCACGGAATTCTGCTGGTGCTCGCCGTCGTTGTCGGCTTCTTCATGATGGCGGCAATGCCCGTCGTGTTCGAGTGGTCGGAGATCCACGCGGGCATTGCGAATGCCGCATCGGCAACCGCATTCCTCTCGATCGCCGGCAACCTCGGTGGTGTGGTCTTCGTGCTCGCCCCGCAACTGTTCCTCGACACACCGAGGGGCATGCTCGTCCTGCTCGCCGCAATGTCGATTCCCGGCGCCCTCGCGGCGCTTCGACTGCCTCGGACGCCGACGGCCCATCGCATCGCCGACTGAATCTCAACTCGACCGCCCCACCGTTCAGCCCTCTCCCCCAACCCTCACGATGGAGAACCAATGATGTTGACACGCCTCATTGCGGTGACAGCCTTTGCCGTTACGGCAGCGGTCGTCACCTCTAGCACCGCCAGTGCCGCCCCCGCACCGGTCGACCCCCACAATGCATCGACACTCGAAACGGACATTCTTCCCGGGATCCACTACACCGCGAGCATCGTCGACAAGTCCGTCGTCCTGACCACCGATGCCGGCTCACTGACCATCCAGGGCAACCAGTTCCAGGTACTCGATGCCGGCGGAAATCTGGTAGCCGGCTTCCCGCTGACCTACTCCCGGGACGGAAAGGAATGGCCGGTTGCCGCTCAAATCGACGGCAGGAGTGCCACACTCACACCAAACACCGACCCCGCAACCGCCACGCCGCTCGAGGATGCAGCACTCCCACTGCAGCCGATCGCGCTGGACGTCCAATCACCGGAATTCACTGCCGCCATCGTCAACTTCGGAACCGAAGTGGCGCTCGGCATCGGGATGGGCAGTCTGATCGGAACGGCGATCGGTGCCGGCATCGGATGCATCGCCGGAGGAGCACTCATCGGAACCGCGGTCGGCGTCCCGACAATCGGCACCCTCGCGGTCCCCGGATTCCTCGGCGGATGTCTGGTGACCGGTGCCGCCGCAGGCGCCATCGGAGCCGTCGCCGGAACCATCGTCGTGGGTGGTCCCGTCGCTGTGGCCAGCGCACTCCAGTTCTACGACGCCTTCAACGCCCCCGTGGCCGAACCCTTGGCAGGCTGACGACGACGCACGCTTCGGGCACCTTCACGCAGCGCGCCGGCTTCGACCGGCTAACGGTCTTCCCCGGGACCGTGGCCGGGGGAGATTCCAGCAAGTCGCGCGGTAGTCGCTCGGCGTGCACCCGTGGTAACGAGAAAGATCAATCAGCCATCGACGTGGAACACCGCACCCTGGGCGCGGCCCACGCGGCGATCGGCGGAACGGCGGAAAACGGCTTGAACAGCGGCTGTACCACCTATTCCGCCGGCGAGGAGAAGGAACAGCAGGGCGACATTGAGGTTCACGGGGAAGATCCTTCCTCAGGGTGCAGCGAATACAATGGCGGGTGCGGATCGCAATGTGGTAGAGCCCAATTCGCTCTTCACCTTCAGCCAATGGTCACGCGTTCATCGACGAGTAGCTGGACGAACCTTTCGCTCATTCACTCGACTACCGCCGTCGCCGTCGTTGCGGATGCCTCTGCGAGCGGAGCCGGCAGACGCCGACGCAACTTCGCTCGCCGAGCATCGTCCTTGTACCTGAGAGGTTTGCCGGCCTTGGCCACCCGACGCCCCGCGACCGTCAGTATCGGTCGTGGAACTCCGATTCCCATTACCGGCACGCCGGTGACGTAGGCCTCCTTGAAGAGAAACATCGAGGCGTCGGCCACCTCGTCGTGAGTGAGCGCCGAGGCTACCCACCCGACTTCCGCGCCGATGGCATCCGCGTCGAGAATCGGGCTGCGATAGCGCTCGTTTGTCATCGCGAGAAGCCAACTCAGAACAGCGTCACGAACCGCCCACTGACGGTCGGTAGCTGCGTTCACATTTCAGTCCTCCAAATAGATGCGGCATCCTGACCTGCACCATAGCCATCGGCAAGAAATAAGCAAGTCATGAAATCTCCTGCGCGCCTTACACCCCGGGATCTGGACTTATTACTTTTGTTGGGTATGGTCGGGGTCGGTTCGCGGTTGCCGATTCGGAAAGGACCGACAATGGCTGACAAGTCCGCCGTCAAGAGTTCGAAACAGTCCGCACGGGCACTCAAGGAGCGCCGTGCGGAGAAGCGAGAGAAGGTGCTCGAGTCGACTCAGATCGTTCGAAAGCGTAAGAACTGATGCAAAACTGGGCATCGCTACCACATCCGACCACCTTCTCAGCCTCCCAAAGATCGCCGGCATTGCGGTTCATTGGAAACGCACCACCGCATTTTGGTCTGCACCGCGTGTGACGACCTGATCGGGGGGCCAACGTCCAGCCTCTGGAACACCCGCCCCGACCCCTCTGCGGCCGGGGCGGGCGTGGCGGCGACAGGTACGGGTGTCGTGCCCGAATTTTTCTCGAGCCCAGAGGGTTTGACGACTAGATTTCAGGCCTAGTCCGACGGACATGGGCACCCATCGGGGAGCGTTGTCCGACCAGAAACCTGCGACGAAGATGAACAGCAGGAAGACCGTGGTCATGTAGTAACCGGCCTGCACACCCATGGGCACCAGGATCGACTTGAGCACCTGGACCGGGCAACTACGGAGCATCGCGATGAACGGCACGTCCTGCGCCGACTTCGCTTCGGTGTCCGCCTTCTCCTGGAGTTCCTTGAATGCATCGGACTCCTCGAGCTTGATCCGAATGTACAAGCCGATGCCCACCATGATGGCGCTGGTGAGAAAGGGGATGCGCCAACCCCACGCGGCCATCTGCTCGTCGGTGGTGGCGAGGGTTGTCAGGGCGATGACTGCGGTCGCAAGCAGGAATCCCATCAGGAGCAGGGCCAGGACCAGCGTCGAGCGCCGGCCGAATTTGTCCCCGAAATGCCCCAGCACGACCGCCCCCAATGGGCGGAGGAGCGCTCGTCGGAACCGCGGTCGGCGTCCCGACAATCGGCACCCTCGCGGTCCCCGGATTCCTTGGCGGATGTCTGGTTGCCGGAGCCGCCGCAGGCGCCATCGGAGCCGTGGCCGGAACCATCATCGCGGGTGGGCCCGTCGCCGTTACCAGCGCACTTCAGTTCTACGACGCCTTCAACACCCCGCCGCCGAACCCTTGGCAGGCTGACGACGACGCACGCTTCGGGCACCTTCACACAGCGCGCCGGCTTCGACCGGCTAACGGTCCTCCTCCGGGACCGTGCCCGGTGGAGATTCCAGCTCGAGTCGGCCGACGAGCGCCCTCTGCGTCGCCCGGTACTCGCTCGGCGTGCATCCGTGGTGTCGCTGGAAGGTGCGGGTGAGATGCGAGCTGTCGCAGAATCCCCACAATGCAGCGATCTCGCTGATGGTGACGGACTCGGGTGCGACGGCGAGCTCGTGGGTGACACCGCGCAGACGTTCCTCCCGGACGCAGTCCGTGAACGTGGTACCGACCGCCTGGAACAGGCGGTTCAACGTGCGCACCGATATGGCCGCATCCCGCGCGGCCGCCTCGGCTGTGACCCGCCCGAGCGGGACCGCGGACCGGATGTAGTGACGAACCACCACCCGTAATGCGGCGTCACGGTCCTCGGTCACCGTGTGGTCGGTGATTCCTGCGGTCGTTGCTGCGGACAGCACATCGGCGAAAGCCCGCTCCATGGTCCGCACCGTGAGCGGGTCGAGGTTCGGCCGCTCCTTCCACAATGTGGACATCATCGTTGCCACGACACTGCCCGCACCGGTGCTCGTGTCGACAGCACGCGCCGTGGCACCGTCGGTGCGCAGACCTGCAGCCCACTGGTCGCGGGGCACGCGAAACGACAGAACACGCCAGCTGGCGTCGTTCTCGGGCTCTCGGAACTCGAGCGAGTACGGGCGGGTTGTATCGAAGACGGCGTAGCTCCCGGCTCGAACGATGCACCTCCGACCGTCCTGCTCCGCGTAACAGGCCCCAGACAGCTGCAAGTTCACGAACAGCGCCTCCATCGGAGCGCGACGCACCTCGATCGGACCATGCGTCAACAGCTGAGTGCACGAGGCGATTTCCGCGCAGTTGGTGTCCACCAGGGGTTCCGAGCGCACCCAGCCGGGTACTCCCTCGGCCGTAGCGCTGCGGGCGAGGTGGGCTCGCCTCCGCGTCGGGGACAGCGGTGTGAACGCCTGACAGACGACGTCGCCCCAGTAGTTCACCTGCTCTCGCGCACTCAGGCCCGAGGTGGACCAATACGGCACATCAACCTCCGAGTCGACCTGGGAACGGCAGGCACCCGCCGCTCCATATGCCCCAAATTCTGCGCTTCCGCACGCTCCTGTCAATCCCTTCGCCAACCACCCGTTACGCCATCGCGCCGCCGACAGTGTGGCGCATCTGTCCTGACGGGTCGGCGCTGCAGTCCAAGCCGACCGCGTCGGATCCGATCAGTATTGGTACCGAGATCGAATGTGTGCGCGATCACATTCACCACATGCGAACAACGGAGGACTGATTCCAATGGCAATCGATTTCGACCTGAGTCCCGAACAGGCAGGCCTGCAAAAAGCAGCTCGGACGTTCGCGGATGACCGGCTCGCTCTCGTCGAGAGTGTCATCGCGCCGTTCCCGACACCGCAGGAGAGATTCGCGGCGATCAAACCGTTCTACCAGGACATGGTGGATGCGGGCTTCCTCAAAGCCCTCATCCCGGTCGAGTACGGCGGTACCGCGATGACGTCACTCGACTTCGCGGTGGCGGCCGAAGAACTCGCGCGCGCCGACGTCAACGTGCCGAGCGCGCTGCTCGGCACCGGCCTCGGACTGCAGCCGATCATCCATTTCGGCACGACCGAGCAGAAGGATCGCTTCCTGCCGCCGTTCTCCGGCAGTGCACCACTGCTTGCGGCGTGGGCATTCACCGAAACTGCCGGCGGCGCGAACTTCGACACGACGGACACATCTGCCGGGGTGCAGACGTTCGCTCGACGGGACGAAGACGAATGGGTCATCAACGGCGACAAGCATTTCACCACCAACGGCTCGGGTTGGGACGGCAAGGGTGCCGAGTTGATCAGCGTGTTGTGCCGCACCGACCCGGCGCTGCCACCCCAGGAGTCGCTGGCAGTGATCGTGGTCCCCGGTGACACGCCGGGAATCACGGTCGAGTCGTATATCGACACCATGGGCCACCGTGCGACGGCGTCGCCGCGCATCACGTTCACCGACGTTCGGGTCCCGGTAGGGAACATGATCGGAAACCCCGGAGACGGCTTGGAGATCGTGCGCCGGACATTCAACTGGACCTCGGCGATCATCGGCGCCGCCTGCGTCGGCCGGATGCGCGCAGCCTTCGACTACGCCTATGCATTCGCCAAGACCGACAACAGGTCCGGCCCCGCCCCCATCATCGACTACCAGAACGTCGGTTACATGCTCGTCGACATCAAGACACGGATCGAAGCCGCCCGGTACTTCACCTGGAAGGCCTGCGACCTCTACGACAAGACCAACGGCGCCGACGAGGAACTCGGCCACATGGTCAAGATCTACGCATCCGAACTGTCCGTGCAGGTCGTCTACGACGCGATGCGCCTGGTCGGGGTGAACGCCTACGGCGACCAGACACCGATCGCCGGGATCATGGAGGACGTGCTGTGCTTCCCGGTGTACGACGGCGGAAACATGGGGGTGCGCCGACGCCAGTTGCACGCACTGCTGAAGCGCCCCGATTACGACCCGATGCAGTCCTCGTCCGGCATCGTGACGGACTGAGCACGACATGACAACTACCGCAACTGCACCCTCGTCCAGGGTCACCAGCTTCCTGACGAATCCTGTCCTCCACTTGATCGATGGACGAAATACTCCGTCCGCCTCGGAGGAGTTCTTCGGGACATTCAATCCCTGCAACGGTGACGAGCTCGCACAGGTCGCGTTCGGCGGCGAGGACGATGTCGATCGCGCCGTCACCGCGGCTCGGCGCGCGCTCGACGGCCCCTGGGGCCGCATGACACCCGCCGAGCGAAGCAAGATCCTCTGGCGGGTCGGCGACCTACTCGAGGAGCGAGTGGAGGATTTCGCCCTGGTCGAGGCACTCGACAACGGCAAGCCGTTGACCTATGCGCGTCTGGTGGATGTCCCGCTGTCCGCCGATTGGTTCCGATACATGGCGGGCTGGCCGACCAAGCTGGAGGGCAGCACGATCCCCGTCACCTCGACCGCCGCGCCGGGCGACTACTTCGCCTATACGGTCCGGGAACCGGTCGGCGTGGTAGCGGCCATCGTCGCGTGGAACTTCCCCCTCCTACTCGCCGCATGGAAGCTCAGTCCCGCCCTCGCCGCCGGCAACACCGTAATTCTCAAGCCCGCCGAGCAAACCCCGCTCAGCGCAGCGCTTCTCGGTGAGGTTCTTCGCGACGCCGGGATCCCCGACGGCGTCGTGAATATCGTGCAGGGCCACGGCGACTCCGTCGGCGCCGCCCTGACCACCCATCCAGGCGTCGACAAGGTTTCGTTCACCGGCTCGACCGAGGTCGGACGGCGTATCGTGGGCTCCGCCCGCGGCAACCTGAAGAAGGTGACCCTCGAACTCGGCGGCAAGTCACCGAATATCGTGTTCGACGACGCCGACATCGACGCGGCCATCCAGGGTGCCGCGATGGCAATCTTCTTCAACCAGGGCGAGGCATGTGAAGCGGGTTCACGGCTGTTCGTGCAGTCGAAGGTGTATGACCAGGTCGTGGACGGCGTCGCACGAATCGCAGCCGAGTTGAAGGTCGGGGACAGCCTCGACCCAGACTCCCAAATCGGCCCGATGGTGTCGGAGAGGCAACTGCACACGGTCCTCGGATACCTCGACAGCGGCCGGGCCGAAGGCGCGATCGCCGTCACGGGCGGAGGACGTAAGGGCGACATCGGCTACTTCGTAGAACCCACCGTCCTCGTCGACACGAAGCCGACGATGCGCGTGGTGAAGGAGGAGATCTTCGGGCCTGTGGTCACCGTGATGCCGTTCGACAATGCCGACGACGTCGTCAGCGCCGCCAATGACACCGAGTACGGCCTCGCCGCTGGGGTCTGGACGTCCGACGTGTCGAATGCACACACCATTGCCGCGAAGATCAAGGCCGGCACCGTGTGGATCAACAGCTACCACGTGCTCGACCCCGCGTTGCCCTTCGGTGGGTACAAGCAGTCCGGTTGGGGGCGTGAGCACGGTGCCGCCGTACTCGACGCGTACACCGAGACGAAGACCGTCATCATCAAGAAGGGATAGGACCTCAGGACTGAGGGGAGGCCGCGGAGCGTGAATCGCCTGCGGCCTCCCCACCTGCACGCGCCGAGATGCCCATGCCACCCACAGACAACAACAGACTGCCGCGCGAGTACGCAATGCGACAGGCGATCTCAGGAGCATCGCGAAGCAGCCACCTCGACGAGGACCACATGCTCGTGACCCTCGCCATCGCTTGGCTCCCCTACGGAGGGCCCCCAGAGGAGCGAATCTGGGAACAGTTCGGGATTAGTTCCGAGCGGTACTGGCACCGGCTCGATTACGTCGTCACACTCCGCCGATGGAGTCGATTCCTCGACGCGACCACGATTGCCGGGATCCGAACACAAGCGACCGCACAACTCGGCCCGCCCAACCAGAGGAAAGAACCGACCCGACCGTCGAACCCGATGCCGATCATGAGTTTCCCTAGAACTGATTGAACCAGACGGCAAAGTTGTTCCACGCTTGTGCTAGTGGGCCAAGCCAAATCAAGTAGAACAGGTCAGCGACACTGCCGATCATGATTTATACCTCCAATCCTTCGAGGCCTGCAGCAACGGTTTCCATAAGGGCGCTGTGTGAAGTGACAGCCACTGAACGGCGTCACCGATTGGTCGGAACATCATGATCCACCGAGGAACGGCGCGATCAACGCACCGATCCAATAAAAGAGGTTGTACGGGAAAATGTCCCATGGCGTATTGGGCATCATGACTCCTCAGAAGTAACCGTAGCCAGTCATCCAGCCGGTGATAACCCACATGAATTGATTGAAGGCATCGCCCATTTCCCGAGTCGGGAACCATGAATACCAAATCGGGTCAGGGCTGGGTGGGCTTGCCGACGCCGTGCCGGCCATCAGGAAAATCATCAATGCCGTGGTTCCCACAACGGCCATGGTGCGAATCGAACGCATACCGCGACTCCTGGTCCTCCCCGACCATGTCCCGTGTATCGCTGACGATACGACTCCCGTTACCTGCTCACCCAGTACAAAGCATGCGACTGGTAAGCGCACCAACTGCGCCCGGCATCAGGCCTTGTCCCAGTTGGTCCGGTTGCGTTGCAGCATCAGGCCGGCGAATGCGATGCCCATCATGACGGCCGCGTAGCCGGCGACGGGAATATGCGACCCGGTCTGCTCGAGTAGAGCGACGGCGAATACGGGGGTCAGTCCCCCGGTGATGGCAGAGGCCGTCTGGTATCCGAAGGAGACCCCGGTATAGCGAACACCGCCGGCGAACAACTCGGCCATGTAGATGCTCATGGGCCCGTAGAGCAGGCCCACGAACGCCAGGCCCAGCACGAAAGCCGCTGTGGCCAAGACGAAGTTGCCGGACTCGACCATCGGGAACATCACGAAGACCGCGACGGCGAACCCGCCCAGACCGACGGACATGGGCACCCAACGGGGAGCGCTATCCGACCAGAGACCTCCGACGAAGATGAACAGCAGGAAGAACAGTGCCGCGATCATGACCATCGAGTTCGCTTGCCCGACGTCGAAGCCGCCGAAGTCGCGCGCGAAGGACAGCAAAAAGACCGTGGTCATGTAGTACCCCGCCTGCACACCCATGGGCACCAGGATCGATTTGAGCACCTGGACCGGGNAACTACGGAGCATCGCGATGAACGGCACGTCCTGCGCCGANTTCGCTTCGGTGTCNGCCTTCTCCTGGAGTTCCTTGAATGCATCGGACTCCTCGAGCTTGATCCGNATGTACAAGCCGATGCCCACCATGATGGCGCTGGTGAGAAACGGGATGCGCCAGCCCCACGCGGCCATCTGCTCGTCGGTGGTGGTGAGGGTTGTCAGGGCGATGACCGCGGTCGCAAGCAGGAATCCGACGGGGGATGCCGCGCTCAAGAAGGCACCGAAGAAGCCACGCCTGTTGCGGGCCTGCGAGTTCTCGACGACCATGAGCACCGCCCCGCCGTATTCGCCTCCCAGCGCGAAACCCTGCACGACGCGGCAGACGATCAGCAGGATCGGCGCTGCAACACCGATCTTCGCGTAGGTCGGAATCAGGCCCACAAAGAGGGTGGAGCCACCCATCAGGAGCAGGGCCAGGACCAGCGTCGAGCGCCGGCCGAATTTGTCCCCGAAGTGCCCCAGCACGACGGCCCCCAACGGACGGACCAAGAACGCGACGGCGAAGGTTGCCATCGCGGCCATGGTGCTCAGTGCCGCGTTGTCGCTAGGGAAGAAGACGGGGCCGAGCAGGAGGGCAGCCATCGAACCGAAGATGAAGAAGTCGTACCACTCGATGACGGTCCCGACCATGGACGCCGCAATGACCCGAGAGAGTGCGTTGCCGCTCTTCGGCGGTGCGGCAGTGATTGCTGACATGTGTTTCTCCTAATGAAGCGCTGGGTGGTCCTCCCATGACCACTTCCCCAACGCTGGAATCGGAAGCTTCGGGACGTCCCAGTCGTTATGAGGACGATCACACTGTAGGGAGGGGCGATTGCCGAGGTCGCAGGCTCTTCCGATGAACGGAAGAAGTCACCCGAGCGTGTGTGGCAAACTCGATTCATGGCCAATTCCCCCACCGGTGATTCGGTGATTGGTCGTGTCGTACGACTGCTGAACGCCTTTGACCGGCAGCAGCCGTCGATGACGTTGTCCGGGCTCGCCCATCGGGCATCCCTGCCGTTGACCACGGCCCACCGCCTCGTGGAGGAATTGGTCAAGTACGGATTGATCGAACGGGACCCTGACGGACAGTTGCGCGTGGGGCTGCGGTTGTGGGAACTGGCGGCCCGTGGTTCCCGGGCCCTCACGCTGCGTGAAATCGCATTGCCCTTCATGGAGGACGTTCAGGCCGCAGTACACCGGTACACCACATTGGCGATTCTGGACCACGGATCCGTCCTCTACCTGGAGCGGCTTTCGGCACCGGATTCAGCTCTGGAAAGCGCCTTGGACGCAGGGCACATCGCGCAGCGGGCACCCGTTCATTCCACGTCCTCCGGATTGGTGCTGCTGGCCTACTCCCCCTCCGCGCTTCAGGAAGAAGTTCTCGCCGGCCCGCTGGAAAAGGTAACCGGGGAGACCATTACGGACCCGCAGGTGATCCGGAGGCACCTCGCCGAGATCCGCCAGCGCGGCTACGCGGCGATACCGGGTATCGCCGTCAAGGAATGGACGGGCATTGCCGTTCCAGTGTTCGGCGCCGGAAACAACATCGCCGCAGTGTTGAACGCGACCGTTCCGCGCGGCGAGACCAATGTGCCCTTCACCCTCCCCGCACTGCTGACTGCTGCACACGGCATTTCCCGTGCATTGGGGGCCGACAGTGGGACGGCACGACCGCGGCGCCGCTGACATACGGGCCTACCTCATTCCGTTCAACGGAAGTCCGGCTGCGGTCGACCCGTTTTGGTCGCCATAATTGACCGCAAGGTAGACCGCGATGACAGTCCGGGTCGGACAGACCCCAGCCGCCCAGTTCGAGAACCGAGAAGACGTACGCGAGTATTACGTTCACCCCGCTCACCAAGCGCTCACACAGTTCTCGTTCCCGAACAGTGAACTGATCGTCACCGTCGATTACGAAGCGCCCGCCCAGTAGGCAAGATCCAACTACTGGGACTGGAGGATTTTGCGAGCGCGCTCGGCGACGGGCAGATCCACGAACTCGCCGTCCGGAAGCTGGACGGCCGCTCCGCCGGACTCCGCGAAGACGTTCACAATCCTTCGTGCCCAGGCGAATTCGTCCTCGCTGGGGCTGAAGGCGGTGTGAATGATCGGCAGCTGGGAGGGGTGGATCGCGGATTTGCCGCCGAAGCCGAGAGAGCGGGAGTGGGCGGCTTGCCGGGCGAGTCCGTCGGTGTCCCGCAGGTGGGGGTAGACACTGTCGATCGGGGGTGCGATGCCCGCGGCCCGGGAGGCGATGACCAGGTGCGATCGCGCGTACTGCAGCGGGGTGTCCCCGTCGCCGATGCCGAGGTCTTTCCGGAGGTCGATGCCGCCGAGGGCGAGGTGTTCGACGCCGGGTTCGGCGGCGATGGCCAGGGCGTTGGCGACTCCCTTCGCGGTTTCGATCGCGCAGATCAGCGGCGTGCCCGGTGCCCGATCCCGCACCCACCGCACGTCGACGACCGAGTCGACCTTCGGAATGCGGATGCCGTGGGCACGGTCGGCGACCGCGGCCAGATCGTCGGCGGCGAGCGCGGTGCCGACGGCGTTGATACGCACCCACGCGCGGTGAGTGGTCAGAGCGTCGGCGACGCGAGCGCGGGCGGTGCCCTTGCACTCGGGCGGGACCGCGTCCTCGAGGTCGAGGATCACCGCGTCCGCACCGGCGTCGAAGACCTTGCCGAGGAGTTTCTCGTTGTTTCCGGGCACGAAGAGGTAGCTGCGGGCCATCAGATGACTCCCTTCTGCCGCAGAGCCTCGATGTTCAATCCGAGTGTGTCGCGGTAGATCTGCGTGTTGTCCTGCCCGAGTCGCCGTCCCGGAAACCGGATTGCGCCGGGGGTGCCGAGCATGCGCACCATGAGGTTCTGCATGGCGAGGGGCCCGAGGTCCTCGTCGTCGACGGTGGTGATCATGTCGCGGGCACGGACGTGCGGGTCGTTCATCAGTTGCTCGACGTCGTAGGTGGGCGCGAGGGCGGCGCCGACGCGCTCGAACTCGGCGGTGACCTCGTCGAACGGGCGGGCGGCGATCCATTTCCCGACCGCCTCGTCGAGGAGGTCGCCGTTGCGGCTGCGTTCCCCGGCGGAGGCGAACCACGGCTGTTCGACGAGGTCCGCTCGTCCGACCAGGCGCATCACCCGTTCGGCGACGGAGGTGGCGCTGGCCGAGATCGCCACCCACCGGTCGTCCTTGGTGAGGTAGGTGTTGCGGGGGGCGTTGTTGGGTGAGCGGTTGCCTTGGCGGCCGGCGATCGCGCCGAGCTGGTCGAAGGCGGTGGGGCCCGGGCCGAGGATGCCGACCAGGGGTTCTAGCAGCGAGAGGTCGATGACCTGTCCTTGCCCGTTTCCTTCAGGACTGTTGCGGTGCAGTAATGCCGTGACCACGCCGAAGGCGCCGGTGATGCCGGCGACGCCGTCGGCGAGACCGAACGGCGGCAGCGTCGGCGGGCCGTCCTTCTCACCGGTCTGGTGTGCGAATCCGCTCATCGCCTCCGCGAGGGTGCCGAAGGCGCGGCGTTGGGCGTAGGGTCCGTCCTGTCCGAAGCCTGTGACCCGCAAGGTGATCAAGCCCGGATTGAGCGCCATCAGCCGGCCGGGTCCGAGGCCCCACTTCTCCAGCACCCCCGGCCGGAAGTTCTCCACGAGCACATCGGCGGCGACGACCAGATCCCGCAGGATCTGCTGGCCCTCGGGGGTGCCGAGGTCGAGGGTGATGCACTTCTTGTTACGCGAAATGACCTTCCACCACAGTCCGTGGCCGTCCTTGTTCGCCCCGTGGGATCGGGCAGGGTCGCCCGTCGGGTGCTCGACCTTGATCACCTCGGCGCCGAAGTCGCCGAGCAGCATCGCGGTGATCGGTGCGGCGTAGACGGTGCTGATGTCGAGAACTCGAACCCCATGCAGCGGACCGCGGTTCGCCTCTCCCGACGAACTCGGGATCGGGGTGTCATCGTGTGAATTCACGCTCATGGGCAGTCCTCGGCATGGTTGAGAGGCGATGGAGGCGGAACGGTGGCGGCGCCCTGTGTAGAAGTGGGACGGCACCGTCCCGCGAATACTGACTCCAATTTGTCACCCGCCTGAGTGAAGTACAATCGCAAGTATCTTGACTCCCTTTAAATTCTTCTAAAGGCAGGTGGCCGACGTGCTCGACACGACGCGGATGTTCACGCTGTGCGAGGTCGCGAAGCACGGCTCCATCACCGCGGCTGCCGCGGCGCTCGGATACACCACTTCGGCGGTCTCGCAGCAGATCGCCAAGCTCGAGAAGGAGGCCGGGCAACCGCTGCTGGAACGGCACGCCCGGGGCATCATGCTCACCGACGCGGGCCGCTCGGTCGTCAAACACACCGAACGGATCCTCGTCGAACTCGAGGCGACAGACGCCGAGCTCGCGGAGATCCGCGGACTGCGCGCGGGAATGCTGGCGATAGGCACCTTCCCCACGGCAGGATCCACGCTGCTGCCGTTGGTGGTCAAGGAATTCAAGACCCACCACCCCGGCATCGACCTGCGCGTTCTCAGTGGACGATTCGCGCAGCTGGTCGAATCGCTTCGCCGCCGGGAGACGGAGCTGTCCCTGCTGTGGGACTACGAGTGGAACCGGGTCGACGATCCGCTGCTGACGTACCACCACCTGATGAACGACCCGACCCTGCTGCTGGTGTCGGAGAAACACCGCCTCGCCGACCGGGAGTCGATCCGAATCACCGAACTCCGGGACGAGTCGTGGGTAGTGCGCGCCGACGATCACCCCGTTGCCCACACCCTCGAACGACTCTGCCAGCAAGGCGGATTCACGCCCCGGACAAGCTTCCTCGCCCACGACTACGGGGAGGTTCAGGCGATGGTGGGGGTCGAGCTGGGGGTGGCCATCGCGCCGCGGCTCGCGGTCCTCAATCCCCGCCCCGACGTCCGGTCCATCCCGCTCGCCACCCGTTCTCCGCAGCGCCGCATCCTGGTCGCGCACCTGACCGAGCGGCGGCTGAGCCCGGCCGCCCAGGAGGCCATCACGCAGTGCATGGCGGCAGCGCGGCGCCTCGAAGAAGGGTTCGCCGACGTGTAGGCGCACGGCGAGAGGGTGATCGTCGGCTATGCAGGTCGGCCGCCTCGGTCTTGGCGAGCATCATCCCGGCCAGGGCCGGGTAGTCCCGCGAGGCGGTCGACGTCGTCCGACCAGTAGGGGATGGTGTGATCGTTGACCCGATCGCGGCGAGGTGCTGTGGCCGGGTCACCGTGCGGATCCCGCCAGCACGGCGGCCGGGGAGGCGACGAACAGTTCGGCGGCCGCGATGCGCCGTGCCGCGCGGTGTAGTGAGACCGCCTCGATCACTCCGTCGGGGGAGGTGGTGAGGTCGATGTCGAGGACGCCGGCGGCCGTTCCCAGTCGCAGCGATCCGGGCCACCGCACCCGGGCGTTGTCGGCCACCACTCCCCCTCGCACGGTGGCGGCCGCGGCGACGGCGACGGCGGATGTCAGGCCGATCGCCGGATGCGGGGCGAGCATGGAGAGCATGCGGACCGAGACGTCGTAGTCCTCGGCGGCGATGTCGATGCCCCCGCTGGTGCGATAGTCCCGCGGTGGGCCGATCACACCGACCTTCGGAATGGCATGCGAGATCGGGTCACCGGGCTTGCTCAGTCCCATCCGCAGCGACGATTCGCGCCGCAACGCGACGAGATCGGAGAGGTGGTCGGCGATCACCGAATTGTCCTCCGCGCCGCTCAGGCCCAGATCGGCGGCGTCGAACAACGCGGCCGGCGCCCCCGCGGCCACCATCGTGCCCCGGTACCGGCGATCACCGAGCGTGATCGAATCGGACACCGACCCGGTGGGCAGCAGAGCGGTCCCGGAGGCGAGGCCGGTGAAGGTCAGGGCGACCGGAACGCCGAGCGCACTGGTCCCCGGCACGGCGGCATCCCCCTCGGTGGGGATCACCCCGCCCGGGGTCGCGATCTCGGCGGTGAGGATCGCACCGGTGTTGGTGTTGCGCATCCGCACGATCGTCGTCGCACTGTCGACCGCGACGAGCCCGGACTGCAGTGCATACAGCCCTATTCCGGTGGCGCAGTTTCCGCAGTTGCTGCCCCACTCGACCCGGCGGTCACCGATCGCCACCTGCGCGAACAGGTACTCGACGTCGATGCCCGGCTCGGCGGATCGGCGCACGATCGCGGCCTTGGACGTCGTCGAGCTGCCGCCGCCCACGCCGTCGAGCTGACGGGGATCACCCGACCCGAAGGCCGAGGTGAGTATGGCGTCGAGCCCGCCCGCCTGCTCGACCAGCGGGTCGACATCAACCGCGTTGAAGAGCCAACACTTGCTGGTGCCGCCTCGCATCCAGGTTCCACGGAGTGTGAACACCGTCCGGCCGCCTTTCGTTCGTGACGAAGTCTGAGGCACCGCCGAAGGCTCTGATCGGGGTAAGGGAACTGAATCTCCAGCGGTGACACCGTCAACCCTGTGCCACGCCAGGTTGGAGCACAATTTCGAATATGGGGACCACCCTTAAGTCTGACTTACATCGCGGGGTGATCGTCCCTCCGGGCGGCGCGCATAGCTACTGGTAACCAAGCGGGGCCAGCACCAGCACGGCGATCGACGGGTCGCGGACCTGTCGCACTGACTTAAGCAGAACTGAACCCCCGGATAGAAACGTGACATTGTTCTGAACATCTGTCGTCTCTAGCGTGATGTAGGACATGATCGACGAGAGGATGTGACATGCGAACCACGAGCCCGCTACCCCAAAGCGCAGACGTTCCCCCCGACCGGGACCGGGCCTGGGAGCTGTCCGCCGAACTGGTCGATTCCACCGCGCCCGTTCCGACCCCACACCGTGACCCCGTCACAAGTCGGGAGACGCCGCACACGCACACCACGGCACCGTCATTCAGTGCCCGCGGACGCGCCGAGGCCCCCCTTGTTCACGCAACCGGAACAGCCGACGACCGGGCAGGCGACCCTGCCGGACAGCAAGCGAAAGAACGACCATGACCTCCATCGAAATACTCCCCCTGATCGCCTTGGTCGCGATGTTCGTGATCGCCACCATCTTCCCCATCAACATCGGCATCCTGGGCTTCATCGGAGCCTTCCTCGTCGGCGCCTTCGCCCTCGGTTACGACGACAAGGAAATCCTCGCCGCATTCCCGAGTTCGATCGTCCTGACGATCATCGGCGTCACCTACTTCTTCGGCATGGCCAAGAGGAACGGCACCATCGACCTCCTCGTCAACGCCTGCATCCGCGCAGTCGGCGGCCGGACGGTGATCGTTCCCTGGGTGTTCTTCTTCTCCGCCTCCGTACTGACGGCACTGGGCACCTTCAGCCCCGCAGCGGTCGCGCTGATCTCACCCGCGGCGATGTCCTTTGCCGCCCGCACCCGGATGAGCCCACTCGTGATGGGCATCATGACGATCAACGGCGCCCACGCCGGCGCGTTCTCGCCGATCTCGGTCTCCGGTGTCCTCGTCACCGACATCGTCAACTCCAGCGGCCTGACCATCGCACCCTGGACCCTGTTCTTCGCCAGCTACGGCATCAACCTCCTGCTGTCGGTGCTGACCGTCGTCGGCTACTCGGTCCTCGCCCGAGTCCGCGACCTCGAATACACCGCCACCGGCACGAGTGACGAAACCGGTAGCGGTACAACGCGCCCCATCACCGATGACGCACCGGACCGCACACCGACCACCGGCGGTGCAGGCTCGTCGGGCGGGACGCAGGTACTCACCCGCAAGCCCACGGCGACCAGCATCGTCCCCGACGCACACCCCGTGACCCGGGTCCAGAAGCTCACCCTGTTCCTCATCGCGACCGTGCTCGTACTCGTACTGGTGCTGCATCTGCCGATTAGCTTCGTCGCCATCGCCGCAGGCGCGGTCCTCGCCTTCACCGACCTGTCGAAGCAGAACGAAGCCATCGCCGGCATCAGCTGGTCCACCGTCCTGCTCGTCGCCGGCATGGTCACGTACATCTCGATCATGGAGGAAATGGGCACCATCGACCACCTCGCCGAAATGGCCATCACCGTCGGCGCACCACTGCTGGTCGCGTTCGTCCTCTGCTACGTCATCGGCGTCACGTCCGCGTTCGCATCCTCGACCGCGCTGCTCACCGCGATCATCCCGCTCGCCCTGCCCCTGCTGCAGACCGGCGCACTCCCCGTCGTCGGTGTCGTCGCGGCCCTGGCCATCTCGGCGACCGTCGTCGACGTGTCCCCGTTCTCGACGAACGGCGCCCTCGTCCTCGCCAACGCCCAGAACATCGAGCGACCCGCGTTCTACCGCCAGCTTCTCCTCAACGCAGGCATCGTCGTCGCAGTCGCACCCGCACTGTGCTGGTTCACCCTGGTAGCCGTCCCCGCAATACTCTGAGCACCACGGACGACAGCCGCGACCGCCACCTCACCCGAGGTGGCGGTCGCGTTCGGAGGAGAAGTCGCGGGGCAGACGGTCGACCAGCCACGGCTGTATCCACAGATTGGACCTGCGCCAATGTGAAGCTGGGCCTACCTGCCAATGGGACCGGGAATTAGGGTTGAAATGAAACAACCATGCGGTCTGTAAATCCGAGGAGGGCGCGGTGACCTGTCGTGGTGCTGCTCGGATGACTTGTTGTGGTGACCGGCACAGGCCGAAGAGACTCCTCCGTCACTGTTGATGCCACAAGTCGAGAAATCGAGATAGCCCATGTCCGAGGACGACCCGCCGGAAATCCAGCGTGATCCCGTTTCTGCGGTCACGGTCGAGTTGGCTGCGGACGGGTTCGAAGATGCAATCGAGATCGGACGGGGTGGCTTCGGCATCGTGTATCGATGTCTGCAGCCATCTCTGGACCGCATGGTCGCGATCAAGGTGTTCACCGCCGACGTGGAACAGGACGAGCGCGAAAGGTTTATCCGCGAACAGCAGGCGATGGGCAGATTGTCGGGGCATCCGAACATCGTCGACGTCCATCAAGTTGGGGTCACCCGGAGTGGCCGACCCTACATCGTGATGCAGTACCACCCTGACGGTTCGGTGGAGGAAAAGATCCGCCGGGCAGGCCCGTTCGACTTGGGTGATGCGATGGGTCTCGGGGTCAAACTGGCCGGTGCGCTCGAGGCTGCGCACCGGAACGGAATACTCCACCGCGACGTCAAGCCCGCAAACATCATGATCACCAACTACCACGAGCCGCAGTTGACCGACTTCGGTGTCGCGCGCATCGCCGGAGGCTTCGAGACGTCCGCCGGCACGGTTACGGGTTCGTCGGCCTTCACCGCTCCCGAAGTGCTCGAGGGTGAGCCGTCTACTCCGGCGACGGACGTCTACGGCCTGGGTGCGACGTTGTTCTGCGCAATCACGGGTCATGCCGCCTTCGAACGCAGGAGCGACGAGCAGTTGATCGCCCAGTTCCTGCGAATCACCACGCAGCCGATTCCCGACATTCGTGGGGCGGGTCTTCCGCCGAAGGCGTGTGCTGCCATCGAACGGGCCATGGCCACCAGTCCCGCCGATCGTCCTGCCACTGCCGCTGAGTTCGGGTCCGAACTCCAAGAGATACAGCGTGGGTGCGGGCTCAATGTGGACAAGATGATCGTTCCCGATGCTGCTGCTACCGCTTTGCCCCGAGGTGAACTCCTTCGACGCGCGACACCCTCACGCGACACGCGGTTCGGTCGCACGGTCGACGACCTGGAGCGCGGTCGGGCCGCCTACCGAGCGCAGATGTGGGACGAGGCGTACACCCTGCTCAGCCGCGCAGACGAATCGGCGGCCCTCGATCCGGACGACCTCGAGGCCCTCGCCGAGTCCGCCCACCTCACCGGCCGGCCCGAGCGCAGCGTCGACGTACGCAGCCGGATCTACACCGACCGCATGGACAACGGTGACAATCTCGACGCCGCCATGTGCGCGATCAGAATCCACCTGGTAGCGATGATGCACGGCGACATCTCCCCTGCCATGGGATGGCTCTCCCGTGCACAACGTCTGCTGCAGCAGGAGCCGGAGTGCGCGGTGCACGGCTACCTGTCGCTAACTCAGGCCGAGGGTGCGTTCCATACGGGCAACCCGGACGGATCACTCGAGCTGGCACGCCGTGCAACGAGGATAGGCACACAGTTCACCGATCCCGATCTGGTCAACGTCGGCCTGCACCAGGCAGGCCGCGCCCTCGTCGCGCTCGGTGACATCTCCGGCGGCACTGCGCTACTCGACGAGGCCATGATCGCCGTGGCCGCCCGCGAGGTGAAGCCGGTGAGCTCCTGGTGGATCTACTGCAGCTCGATCAACACCTGCGAATACATGTCGGACTTCGGCCGCGCCGGCACATGGACATCCGCATTCGAGAAATGGCTGGGCACCCAGCACGGTGCCACGGCCGTCTCCGGCTCGTGCCGAATGCACCGATCCCGGATCCTGCGCCTGCACGGATCCTGGGCCGACGCCGAACACGAAGCACGGCAAGCCTGCGCGGAGCAGAACGGAACCATCGCCATGGACGCCGGCCAGGCCTGGTACCAGATCGGAGAGATCCGGCGGCTGGTCGGTGACCTCGCCGCAGCGGAGGAAGCGTTCGGGCACGCCGGCACCTACGGCTGGGACGTGCAGCCCGGCATGGCGCTACTGCGGGCAGCGCAAGGCCGCACCGACGCAGCCACCGCCGGTCTCGCCCGTGCATTGGTCGAACATCCCTCGGACCGACTCGCGAGGGCGAAACTGCTCCCCGCACAGGCAGAGATCGCGATAGCTGCGGGAAACCTCGAACTTGCACGGGCGGCCGCCAAGGAACTTACCGCCATGGTCGGCGCCCCGCTGGCCGTTCGGGCCGCGGCAGTACAGGTTGCCGGTGCGGTGCGGCTCGCGGACGGCGACCCCGCGGGTGCGCTGCCCGGTCTGCGAGCCGCCGCACAGATCTGGACGGACCTCGAAGTGCCGTACGAGGCCGCACGCAGTCACCGGCTGATCGGACTGGCCTGCTGTGCGATTGGCGACGAGGACACCGCGCGATTCGAATGGGACACATGTCGTGTGGTGTTCAGTCGACTGGGCGCGATGCCGGATCTGCAGCGCACCGACGAACTGCTCGGGTGTGCCCCACCACCGGCGCAACTCCCGGACCATCTCAGCGCCCGGGAGGTCGAGGTGCTACGACTCGTCGCATCCGGAATGACTAATCAGGATGTGGCAGAACACCTGTCGCTGAGCAAGAAGACCGTCGCACGGCACTTGAGCAACATCTTCGCGAAAATCGGCGTCACCTCACGCGCCGCCGCGACCGCGTACGCATACCAGCACGGCCTGAACTGACCAGTCGCGATTCATGTTCGCGCCGGAAGCGGCGAGCGCGCCAATGGGTCGAAATACCCATCGGGCCTGATTCTCACGACGCGGAATACAGCGAACGTCCGATGCGGCAGTGGCGACGCACGAACTAGCCTCAAACCAGTTGCCTGACAGGGAGGCAACGATGACAAACAAGGGCACCACCTCAACTCGTCACTACCCCGCCGGCCGGGGCGAAAAACCGGCCCAGCCCCCGGATGGTGCGTCCGGGGGCTGGAGTTCGAAGCGTCCTCGCGGAGGAGGAACTCATGAATAACGACAAGCACCTCAGGCACCTCACCGAGCTGGCGGTGGCAGTGGGCATCGGGCTTGCGGTCGGGGCGCCGGCCGGCACGGCGGTGGCATCACCGTCCGTCGGCGACTCGTCCACGTCGTCGAGTTCCGACTCGTCCGACCAGACGTCGTCCGACCGGGGCTCCACGGACCGATCCACGGACCGATCCACCGATGGGACTTCGTCGGACAGGACGTCATCCGGCACATCGGGTACCGACTCGGACTCGTCGAGCGACAGCTCCGGATCGTCGACGAGCGGCGACTCGAACACGGATTCACGATCCACGTCCAGCACCGATTCGGAATCCACCTCCGGCACCGATACCCGATCCACTACGGGCACCGAATCCACGCCCTCCGACGACGTGAGCGGGTCCGATGTGACGACTCCCGACGCCGCCACGGCACCCGACCCCACGGCACCCGATGGTTCGTCGACTGCGAGCGGCGGTGGCATGCCGGATTCGGGCACGACAGCAGACGAGACCGGTGCCGCGAGCGCGCCGGCCGACCGGCCTCCGGAAAGAGCAGTCACCGAGCGATCGGATTCGGCCGCGTCCTCGACATCCTCGCAGAGTGACGACCGCGCACCTGCCGGCGACGCCAGTGTGCCGAATCTGTCGACCACCCCGGTGACGGACGGACCCGGCGCGGCTCTGAACCCGGCCGCTACGGCGGAGGCCCCAATAGTGCGCGGACTCGTCCCCGTCGAGCCGGCAGCAGTTCCAGAAGCAGTACCGGCGACGGTTCCCGCGATCCCTGCGATCGACGCGACGACAGCGCTGACGCGCGGAGTATCCGACACCCCTGCCGATGCACCGCAGGTCGGGACGCTGGCATTGGGACCGACGCTCCCCGCCCCGGCAGTGGAAGTTGTATCCAGCGTCGTGTCGAAGGTGCTCGGCGCCCTCGGGCTACGTCCGTTCCTGTCGAACGACCCACAGGTACCGATCGAGTCGCCGACGTTCTGGGCGCTGGCCGCGGCATGGTGCCGTCGACAGGAGAAGACAGTCATCACCGACGCGAGCCGATCGCTGGCTGCCGCACCCGTCACGACCAGCGAGCCAATCGAATCGTTCGCCGTCTCGCGCACCGCATCCACCCTCGCGAGCACCGAATCCACCGTCGCGAGCTCTGCATCCACTGCCGGACCGATCGTCGGTGCACCCGACCGCCGCACCGGTGCGGTGCTCGGCTCGATCAATGCGTCCGGAAGCCAACTCGGTTACACCGTCTCCGGACAGCCGAGCCGCGGCACGGTCACCATCGACGGGACCACCGGCGATTTCACCTACACCCCCACCCAGGCGGCGCGCCAAGCGGCCGCGCTGAACCCGGACGCCGATTACGACTCGTTTACCGTCACCTCCGGGCAGTCCAGCAACCCGGTGACCGTGCAGGTGCCGGTATCGGCGGCGCGGATGCAGGTCGCGCAGTCCACCACTGTCGGATCCAACCCAGCGGGTGCGGTGTCCGTCGGCACCAAAACCTATGTGGCAAACCAGGGTTCGAAGAGCGTTTCCGTGCTCGACGCAAACAACGCCGTCGTCGGCTCGGTGACCGTCGGCACCTCGCCGACCGGCGTCGCGGCCAACCCGGCCGGCACCCGGGTGTACGTCACCAACAGCGTCAGCGGCAACGTGTCGGTGATCAACACCGCCACCAACACCGTCGTGGCCACCGTCAAGACCGGCACGACTCCCAGCGCCGTCGCGGTCAACCCCACCGGCACCCGCGCGTATGTCACCAACAGCAGCAGCGGCAACGTGTCGGTGATCAACACCGCCACCAACACCGTCGTCGCCACCGTCAAGGTGGGCACCACACCCAATGCCGTCGCCGTCAACCCCGACGGCACCCGCGCGTACGTCACCAACCGCAGCAGCAACACCGTCTCGGTGATCAACACCGCCACCAACACCGTCGTGGCCACCGTCAAGACCGGCACGACTCCCAGCGCCGTCGCCGTGAGTCCCGACGGCAAACGTGTGTACGTGACCAACAGCGCCGGCAACAGCGTCTCGGTCATCGACACCGCCAACAACACCGTCGTCGGCACCGTCGTCGTCGGGTCGCGGCCGACCGACGTGAGGGTCTCCCCCGACGGGAGCGCAGCCTATGTCGTCTCCGATCCGGACAAGCTGACCGTCATCGACACGCGCACCAACACCGTCGTGTCCACACTCTCCCTCGACTCGACCACCGAGTCCGGCGACCATTCCATCGTGCTCAGTGCCGACGGTTCCCGGATGCTCGTGACCGATGCGGCCGACGGGCGGGTGCGGTCCCTGACGCTCACCTACGTGAACTCCGCGCCCACCGCGAGCTGGACGGTCGGCGCACCTCGGGCGTCCGACGGCGCGGTCGTCGTCACCCTCGCCAACCCCACGGACCCGGACGGCGACCCGGTGACCTTCACGAACACCGCGCCCGGGTCCGGATCGGTGATCTCCGACGGCTCGACCTTTACCTACACCCCAACCGCCGCCGCCCGCGACCTCGCCCTGCAAACACCGGGAGAGGACGCCGACCACTTCACCATCGCCCTCACAGACGGCCAAGCCGTGACGAACATCCCTGTCACCGTTTCGGTTTCGCCGACCCCTCCCCAGGTCGTCTTCGACGTCGAGTCGACGGAGATCTCGGTGGGGTACCCGACTGACGCGGCCGTCGTCGACGACCGGATCTACGTCGTCAGCGAGGACGGCTACGTGCGGCTCATCGATGCAGATGGGACCGTCGGGACGCCGATCGCGGTCGACTGGGGTTCGTCGACGATCGCGTCCGCTCCGGCTGTGGACCGGGTGTACGTCAACAGCGGGTACACCGGCACCATCGACGTAATCGACACGACCACCGGCACCGTTGTCACGACGATCTCGGTTCCCGTCTCACCCGACTTCCAGGGATACGACCTGACACAGAAGATGATTGCCAGCCCCGACGGGACGCGCCTCTACACCAGCGGCACGGATGGCACCGTGTCGGTCGTCGACACCGCCACGAACACCGTCGTGGCTTCGCAACCGCTCGGCTCCTACGGCAGCTTGGAAGTCAGTGCCGACGGCCGCTACCTGTACGGCGCGAACGGGTCGACCATCAGCGTCATCGACACCGACTCCCTGACCACGGTCGGCACCATCACGACCGGGCCCACGTGGGACCACACCAGGACGAGCAGCGAATTCACCGACGTCACGCACAGCCTCACCGTCGTCAACGGGAACCAGCTGTACGTCACCCAGCACGTCAGCACCGTCGAACTCGCCTCCGGCGGGTTCTCCAACGGACAGTTCATCGTCGACAGCACAGGACGGCTCTGGCGGGTGACGGGCGGATACGGACTCGTCACAGTGATCGACATCGATCCGGCCAGTGCCACGTTTGGCAGCACGCTCGCGAACGTGCGACTGACCGGCGACGCGCAGGACCTGGCGGTGAGCCCTGACGGCAGCCAGGCATTCGTCACCGTCGGGGACGGACGAACCGTCGCGGTGATCGACACCACCACGAACACCGTCGTCGGAACCTTCGTGACCGACGAGGACGGCGCAGTCACCGGGCCCTACGGTCCGCTCCGGAACGTGCTGCTCGCGGGCGACACGCTGTACGTCACCGACTACCAGGACGGCGCGGTGTACGCGGTCTCCGGCCTGACGATCGGCGCGCCCGCGGCCCTGACCGTATGAACACCCGGCGGCCCGAACACTGGACGGGCCGAAGACGCGACCGAGCGCGAAACTCTTACGACCGGTAACGATTTGGGACGCATCATCTCGCCCCGATGCTCCTTCATGCCTGCTGCCAGATGCGCGATGCCAGCACGGGGACGTCCGGCGCCCGGAAGTAGTTCCATGGCCGTCGTTTTCGGTCCGAGGTGGTCTCGACCCGCCGGAATCCGACCAAGCCGACATCGCCACGACCGTGCACGGTGGCGGCACCTCGTCTGGAAAGTGAAGTTGAAGTTGAACTTCAGGTCCCAGCGCCAATTCTCCCAACAGAAAGTCAAGCCCAGCAAAAATAGCGATTCAATGTTGGGCGCTGGGCGCGTAATCTACTACATGAGGCTTCTCGGCGCTTCTTAGCGCTTCTTGGTGCTACCTGTCGCCCGGTGCCGCGCCATACAAACCCGAAGATTGGAGCAGAGATGCGTATCTTGCGTGCGTTTGTAGGAGGGATCGCTGGGGCGATCATTCTGGTTCTGGGACTATCTCTTCACGCGCCCGTGCCGACCGCTCAGGCCGAGTGTCTGCGAATGCCGTACTTCACGCCGTTCGGATATGCCAACTTCGATTTCCCCCCGCGAATCGTTGCGGTAATGAACGACAACGAGATCGCAGTCGAAGGCATCACGCCGTTCGAGGCCAAGCCCGCGAAGACCGGTCTCTATCTTCCGATCGGCTCGCACACCAACTATATCGACGCATGCCAGGGCGTGTACTACCCCGGCGGTCCGAGATTGGTCGGCAAGACCGGGAATTCTGTTGCGGTCGAGAATATCTGGCTGCGGATGGACGGCGCGTACGGGGCTGTGACGATCAATGGTGTCCCGCAAGGCGAGCGGATGGTCGCCACCTACAACGTGGGTGAAATGATGCCGACGCTCATGACGCCACACGGCGGAGGGATCGGCCCCACATATTGGCCGTTCCGCTTCACCCCATATTTCGCGCAGGTCTTCAACGACACCGCCGGCGCCAACCTCGTCCAGCCCGGTGAGGTGTTCGCCAACCTCGACGCCGTCGGGAAGTTTGCGCCCTGATCTGACACGAGATCAGATGAAGCACCGGATCGAGTTCGACTGCGAGATCCCGCGGTCGCCGAGTTCGTCTCGGCCACCGCGGTTCCCGAACGAGGATTGTCCGTCCATCGATAGCTTGCGTCGGACGATCGATCCGTGATCGCGAGCTAACGACGACGAGCGATACCCACTACACGGGTTTTGGCGTTGAAGGCCGCCTTCAACGCGCGATCAGCAATCGAACCGTCGGGCGGTAGCAACTTGATCTGGCGGGCGAACTCCATTTGGTCGTAGCGCACCGTGTTGGTGACGACCTTTCCGCCGGCGATGACGAAGTGGTCGAATCCCTCGAATTCGATTCGCCGCCCGGTGGCGGCGACGCCGACGAAGGTGCCGACGTGCCGCCCGGTCAGGCGCCAGTGGACGAGGACGTCGTTGCCGGCCTCGGCCACCGAGACGATCTCGAAGGCGAAGTCGGAGACGGCGGCGAAGACCTGGTCGAAGTAGACGGCGATCTCGTCGCTCCCGTGACATGTCCCGGTCGGAAAGTGCACGGTGGAGTCGGAGGTCCAGAAACTTCGCAGGCTGTCGACGTCCTTGGCGCTGATCCGCTCGAAAGCCCACCGGACGAGCAGCGCATTGGAGACATCGTTCGGCGGAGGGATTGTTGTCGAGGTCGGGCTGCGATCAGACATCTCTACTCCATGTAATAGGTTGACGCGAGGCACGCTGGCATGCAGCCTCGGCCCCTGCGGAACGAGACTCTGACATAACACGACCACGGCCGACTCCACGTGCCGGGACCGGTCGGCTTCCATTGTCCTCCGCGCCGCCGGCGATGTCACCGATGATTCGCTGAGGGAAAGAGGAGCTCCGGCCAACAGCGCATCGGAAACTCTTTCCGCACTCAGGGTGCAGCAGACGTGCGACGAGTTCGACGAGCATGCACCACTCACATTGGAGTAGCTGGCATGCGGCGTAACGCAATCAGACGGCGCGCGATAGTCGAGTGAAAGCATCGACTCGATCAGGGACGGCGTTCGTCCCGAATGCGAATGGAGTGCAAGTGAACCGGGCTATCGCGGCAACCGTCCTGTCCCTCATCCCCTTCGGCATCTGTGTGTCGACGGCATCCGCCGATCCGGTCGATCCCGACCCGTTTGGGTACAAGGATCGGACCTCCTACTTCGTCACGCCCCTGGACCCTGGAGCGTTCGGCGCGAACGCCGACAAGTCGATCATCCTGAGTCCGTACGGCACGAGCCGAACGATCGAGTGTGCGTCCTTTCATGGGCAGGGTTGGTGTCGCCAGTTCGACCACCTCGGAAATGAGCACAAACTCGATCAGGTGAAGATTCCGACCGGGTCGAGCGAATGGGACTACCGCGGGGTGTGGATCTACAACCCGTTCTGACACCGACCAAGTGCAGAACGAGGCGTGGGCCCTCGTCCCCACTCCCCCGACTGCGCGTCCGGTGAGGCGCCGTGGAGTTCTCTCGCTTCCTCCACGACCTTGACATGGAGGGCCGCCAGGTATTCCGAGTCGTCGACCAGGGTGTGCCAGCGGGGTGTGCCGTCGTTGGCCCGGATCACGTCAGGGATGTTGTCTCTGAAGAGCTTTCGATGAACCTCGATCGTGTTGTCGTTTCGCATCCGCCAATCGAACCGATCCGCGGGGAGAACGGCGTCCGGCTCATTCGGTAGGGAGCACATGCAATCGGCTGCAACCCTCGCACAGCCACGGTCGGCGATGCTTGGCTCCGTGTGAGCACGATCACATCGGAGAGGAGCTAGGGATGAGCATCGAGGGCAAAGTCGCGTTGATCACCGGCGCAGGCCAGGGCATCGGACGTGCGATCGCGTTGCGATTGGCGTCGGACGGCGCCGACATCTCGCTCGTCGACGTCAACGCCGACCGGGTCGGCGCGGTGGCCGACGAGGTCCGGGCGGCGGGTTCGAAGGCGATCTCGTTGGTCGCCGACGTGACGGACCGCGACCAGGTCCGGTCTGCCGTCGGCCGGACGGAGCGCGAACTGGGCGGCTTCGACATCATCGTGAACAATGCGGGCATCGCCCAGGTCGACCCGATCGCCGAGGCGACACCGAAGGACGTGTCACGGATCCTGGCCGTGAACGTCGAAGGTGTGCTGTGGGGAATCCAGGCCGCGGCAGACAAGTTCCGGGTGCGTGGGCACGGCGGGAAGATCATCAACGCGTCGTCGATCGCCGGCCACGAGGGATTCGCGATGCTCGGCGTGTACTCGGCGACGAAGTTCGCGGTCCGCGCACTCACTCAGGCCGCGGCGAAGGAGTACGCGTCCGACGGCATCACCGTCAACGCCTACTGCCCCGGCGTCGTCGGCACCGACATGTGGGTCACCATCGACGAGCGTTTTGCAGCCCTCACCGGGGCGCCGAAGGGTGCCACGTTCGAGAAGTTCGTCGGCGGCATCGCCCTCGGCCGGGCACAGACACCCGAGGACGTCGCCGCGTACGTGTCGTATCTCGCCGGACCGGACTCCGACTACATGACCGGGCAGGCTGGGCTGATCGACGGTGGCCTCGTGTACCGGTAGGCCCGGCCGGAAGTGGTGGTTTCGCGGCCGCAACCGCGGGTAGACGAGGTGGTGACGCGTCAGTGAGTTCGGGATGAGAGGGGGGCAGCCATGGACGTCGGCGACCTCGTCGAACGCACCGCCCGGTTGCGGGCCGATCTGCAGGCACTCGAACACCGGATCAAGGAGTTGACCGACGCGTTCGACCTTCTCGACAGCGCAGCCGACGGCGCTTCGCGGGAAGGGGTGATCGACAGCCTCAGCGACGCCCGGCTGGACCTGAGCACCGCGGACAGACACCTCGAGACCGCGGTACGCAACGCCGAGAAACTGTCGATGGCCTGAAGACCCGGCATCCCGCGAGCCGATGCTCGCGGGATGCCGGGTCAGGTGACGGTTGGCCGGCCCGGGGGCCGACCGACCACCGTGATCAGTCGAGGTCGAACCGGTCGAGGTTCATCACCTTGTTCCACGCGGAAACGAAGTCCTGCACGAACTTCTGCTGCGCGTCGTCGGTGGCGTAGACCTCGGCGAGAGCACGCAGTTGCGAGTTGGAACCGAACACGAGATCGACGGCCGTGGCGGTCCACTTGGCGTCGCCCGTGACGCGGTCACTGCCCTCGTAGACGTTCTCGGCGGAGGCGGCCCCCTTCCACACCGTCCCCATATCGAGGAGGTTGACGAAGAAGTCGTTCGTCAGCACCTCGGGCCGGTCGGTGAACACGCCGTGCGCGGTCTGCCCGAAGTTGGCGTTCAGCGCGCGAAGGCCGCCGATGAGAACCGTCAACTCGGGGGCGGTCAGGTTCAGCATGTAGGCCCGCTCGACGAGCAGTGCCTCGGCAGGCAACTTCTCTCCCGGCCGGAGGTAGTTGCGGAACCCGTCTGCCCTCGGTTCGAGCACGGCGAACGACTCGACGTCGGTCTGCTGCTGCGAGGCGTCGGTGCGCCCCGGCGTGAACGGAACCGTGATGTCCTGGCCGGCGTTCTTCGCCGCCTTCTCGACAGCCGCGGCACCGGCCAGAACGATCAGATCCGCGAGCGAGACCTTCACACCGCCGGACTGCGACGAGTTGAAGTCCTGCTGAATCTGTTCGAGGGTCTGCAGAACCTTGGACAGCTCAGCCGGGCTGTTGACCTCCCAATCCTTCTGCGGCGCAAGCCGGATCCGCGCCCCGTTGGCGCCGCCCCGCATGTCGGTGCTGCGGAACGTGGCAGCCGACGCCCAGGCGGTGGACACCAGCTGGGAGATGGACAGCCCCGAGTCGAGGATCTTGCTCTTCAGGGCGGCGATCTCGCTGTCACCGATCAACTGGTGATCGACGGCAGGGACCGGATCCTGCCACAGCTGCGCCTCCGGGACCCACGGGCCGAGGTAGCGCGTGACGGGTCCCATGTCGCGATGCAGCAGCTTGTACCACGCCTTCGCGAACGCGTCGGCGAACTCCTGCGGGTTGTCGAGCCAACGGCGGGTGATCTTCTCGTAGGCCGGGTCGATGCGCAGCGAGAGGTCCGTGGTCAGCATCGTGGGGGCGCGTCCCGCCGACGAATCGAACGGGTCGGGAATCGTGCCCGCGCCCGCGCCGTCCTTCGCGGTCCACTGCCAGGCACCGGCGGGGCTCTTGGTCAGCTCCCACTCGTAGCCGTACAGAACCTCGAGGAAGCTGTTGTCCCACTTCGTCGGTGTGGGAGTCCACACGACCTCGAGACCGCTGGTGATCGCGTCCTTGCCGACGCCGGTGCCATAGGCACTCTTCCAACCCAGACCCTGCTGCTCGATCGGGGCGCCTTCCGGTTCCGGACCGACCAGGTCGGCGTCGCCTGCACCGTGGGTCTTGCCGAACGTGTGGCCGCCGGCGATCAGCGCGGCCGTCTCCTCGTCGTTCATCGCCATGCGGGCGAACGTCTCCCGGATGTCGCGGGCGGCGGCGAGAGGATCCGGCTGGCCGTTGGGACCCTCCGGGTTCACGTAGATGAGACCCATCTGCACGGCCCCGAGCGGACCCGAGAGGTCACGATCACCGCTGTAGCGTTCGTCGCCCAGCCAGGTGTCCTCGGGGCCCCAGTAGATCTCCTCGGGCTCCCAGATGTCCTCGCGTCCGAATCCGAACCCGAAGGTCTTGAATCCCATCGACTCCAGTGCAACGTTGCCGGCGAAGACGAGGAGGTCGGACCACGAGATCTGCTTGCCGTACTTCTGTTTCACGGGCCAGAGCAGGCGGCGCGCCTTGTCGAGGCTCGCGTTGTCGGGCCAGCTGTTGAGGGGCGCGAAACGCTGGGCGCCCTGACCGCCGCCGCCGCGGCCGTCGGCGATGCGGTAAGTGCCTGCGGCGTGCCAGCTCATCCGGATGAACAGACCGCCGTAGTGGCCGAAGTCGGCAGGCCACCAGTCCTGCGAATCCGTCATCAGATCGGTGAGGTCGCGCTTGAGTGCCTCTACGTCGAGCTTCGCGAACTCCGCTGCGTAGTCGAAGTTCTCGCCCATCGGGTTGGACTTGGACGAATGGGCGTGCAGGACCGACAGCTCGGGCTGGTTCGGCCACCAGTCACGGTTCGTCCTCGGGCGGTGCGCCGTCGGAGTGGGGGACGGGATTGCGGGGTTTTCACTTTCACTGGTGCTCTGAGTGTTTCCCTCGTGAGCAACCGGGCAGCTATCGGACACAACATTCCTTCCGGGAGAGACCAATTTGGGCTGTTGGTCAGGGTTTCGATCGAGAAGTCTGTGTTGTCGAGCAGTCGGGGCACAGACCCCAGTAGATGACCTCGGCCTCCTCTACGAGGAAACCGTTGTCGTCCGACGCGGTCAGGCAGGGCGCCTCGCCGACGGCGCAGTCGACGTCCGCAATTGCCCCACACGACCGGCAGATCACGTGGTGGTGATTGTCTCCGACCCGCGACTCGTAACGAGCCACGGAGCCGGCCGGCTGTATCCGGCGCACCAATCCCACCGCGGTCACTGCGTGCAGCACGTCGTACACGGCCTGCCTGGACACCCCGTCCAGAACCGTGCGCACCGCGCCGAAAATCGTCTCCGTATCGGCGTGTGGACGTGCGTGCACCGCCTCCAACACCGCGACCCGCGGGCGGGTCACGCGAAGCTCAGCCCCGCGCAGTAACGCTGCGTAATCCGGCATCGACGGCACCCACCCACTATGGACTACTTTTCTGGACTCAGTAAAGAGTTTGCGGAAACAATTTGCCGTGACTTCCACTTACATACAAATGGCGGTCGGCCGCCGGAGAGCGCTCAGACAACCCATCAGGGAAGCTCGAAGGTGACCACGACCGACGGGACCGAATCCGGCGAGGACAATCCGACGGCACGAGGAACAGTCCACCGCCACCGCTGCCGTCGACCTGCGTCAGAACGTCCGACCCGCCGCCTCGGTCTTACCGACCCGGACGTACACGGTCGATCCCGGAACCAGCCACGTCGCCGCCCGCTACCGATCCTCGTCCGCCGGAAGCGACAGGGCTGCAACAGCTGTCACCACCACCCTCCCCTGTGACCCGATTCGCCGTGCGCCGACTGTAGCCGCGCGCGACGCTTCGATACGGAACGGACACAACGTGACTGACGTCGTCGACCCGTCAGTACCAGTACTTGCGTCCGCCCACCTTGCGGCCCATCAGCCCGAGGAGCAGGAGGAGAAGGCCGACTGCGCCGACTATGAGGCCTGCGATCCACAGTGACGAGATCTTGACGACCAAGCCGACGACGATGAGCACCACACCGATTGCGATCATGGCCAATTCCTCTGTGAGAGTGGCTCGGGCTTTTATGCGAATCCTAGGCGCAGGAAGCTGTCGGTGTCAGGGAACGGCGGCACCTGATCACACGGCCGAACCGGTGTCGCCCGGGGAGACGATGCCGTGATCGAACGCGTACACGATGGCGGCCGCGCGATCGCGGAGATCGAGTTTGAGGAAGATGTGCCCGACGTGACTCTTCACGGTCACGCCCGAGATACCCAGCTCACGCCCGATCTCGCTGTTGCTGTGCCCGCGCCCGATGAGCGCGAGCACGTCGAGTTCCCGCGCGGTCAGCTCGGTGAGGCGGTTGCGGTCCCCGCCGGACGACGGCGCGACGGTGCGGTACGTGGCGAGAACCCGTCCGGTCACCGCGGGGTCGAGGCAGGCGCCGCCCTCGGCTACGGTGCGGACGGCGCGAATCAGATCCTCGGCGGGCGAATCCTTGAGGATGAACCCCGCCGCACCGGCGCGCAGCGATCCGGACAGCAGATCGTCGTCGTCGAACGTGGTGAGCACCAGCACCGGCGGCGGCTGGGCGGCCGACCGCAGTTCGCGGGTGGCCCGGATGCCGTCGACGTTCTTCATCCGCAGGTCCATGAGCACGACATCCGGGGTGTGCTCCGCGACCGCGCCCGGCACCTCCGAGCCGTCGGCGCATTCGCCGACGATCACGAAGCCGTCCTTGCGCCGCAGGATCCGGCGCAGCCCCGACCGCACCAGTTCCTGGTCGTCGACCAGCAGCACCCTGATCTCCGGGCCCGTCACGACAGTCCCGGAATGTGACGGAGGATCGCCGGCCGGCACGAGTCCCGGGGCAGTGGGACCGCGGCGTGCACCGACCACCGCCTGCCCTCCGGGCCTGCGCGGAGCGTGCCACCGAGCAGCGCGGCGCGTTCGCGCATACCTCGCAGACCGGAACCGCGCGAGCTGTCCGATGCCGGCACCCGGCCCCGGATCGGGTTGCGGATTTCCAGGGACACGCGTTCCGGTTCGATCGTGAGCCGCATGTCGGCGCCGGCGCCGGGTGCATGTTTGGCGACGTTCGCCAGCGATTCCTGCGTGATGCGGTACAGACCGAGACCCACTGTCCCGGTCACCGCGGACAGGTCTCCGTGCAGGTCGAAGTCCACCGGGAGACCCGCGCGGCGGAAGTCGTCGACCAGTTCGGGAAGGTCGGCGACCCCGGGTTCCGGGCGGGTACCTGCCGGGCCCGCGTCGAGCAACCCGACGGTGCGGCGGATGTCGGCCATCGCCTGCCGCCCGAGCCGCTCGGCGTCGGAGAGCGCATCCACGGCATCATCGACGTCGCGGTCCTGCTCGAGCGCCCGGCGGGCCGCGGTCAGATGCAGCAGCGTGATGCTCAGCGAGTGGGCGATGACGTCGTGCACCTCGCGGGCGATCCGCTGGCGCTCACGGGTGGCGGCCTGCTCCGACTGGATCGCCTTCGAGGCCCGCTCCTGATGCAGGAGACGCAACTGGGTGAGCATCAGATACCCGAACGCCCAGCCCAGTACGACTCCGGCGAGGGCGTAGGGCGCGCCGTCGAGTCGCCCCGCCACGGCGAACGCCGACAGGACCGCGATCGAGCTGACCAGGGTGGCGAGGCCGACTCCCAGCGACGCCGTCGCCGCGACCTCGCCGGTGAGGATCACCAGGATGAGCGGGGCGAAGTCGAAGGCCGTGTCGGGTTGCTGCAGGAGCAACAGTGCGGCCGCCGCGGTCACGACGACGGCCAGGAACGGCCGCGGAAGCACCACCCCCGGTCGGATCATGTCTCCCGCAACGGGGGTCACCGCGGCGACCAGGCCGCACAGCAGCACCCATCCCGGCAGCACGAAGCCGTCGCGTTGCGCGACAGCGGCACCGGCGATAGCGACGACCGCGATGTGCGCGAACACCGGCACGGCGAGCGGGTAGTCGTACTCGCTCTCCGCCACGCGTTGACGAAAGAAAGTCGTCACCTGCACACGACCAGCGTAGGCGAAGACCCACCCCGGCCGCGTCGTCTCCGGAGCGGAGACGACCTCCACCCACGGTAGGAGACGAGAACGCGACCGTGGCACGGCGAAACCGCCGCCGCGGATCCGTAGCGTAACGGGCATCAACGGAACTACGGAGGGTGGCCGAGATGTCGTGGAACGATTTCCGTGCACGCCGGGCGGTACTCGAAGAGGTCCTGGCGCGGGCGCACGTCGACCCCGCACTGGCGTTGCGCTTCGACGAAGTGCCCGGCGCGATCCAGCTTTTCGGTTCGGCCGACAACATCCTGCTCGCCCTGCAGCACCGGTGGAGCAACCATCTCGCCGCCCGTCTCGACCAGGCGGTCGAGTACGGCACGCCCATAAACGCGGCGTGGCACGAACTGGCGAGTGAGCAGCCCGCGTTGCGCGCGCTGCTCGACGCCGCGGCCGCCTCGTCCGTGCCGTTGCGCGGCTCCCAGCGCGACGAGCAACGGATGATCGAGTCCCACACGACGGGACGTGTGTCCGGCAACCGAATCGACCGGCGGACGGCCGTGCTGAGCGGCGGGTTGTCACGGTGACGAGGTGGGCTGCTCTGACTCGGAGGACGAAGATGAGGGCAAGGCTGGGTCGTCGGGGTCCGGAGCCGGCTCGCTCGGCGCGTCCGTGAGGGGCGGCTCGAGAGGCGACGTCGTCGGATCGGGTGCGTCGGTGGGCGCCGGCGTGGACTCGGTCGGCGCCGGCGTGGACTCGGTGGGATCCGGCGGAGTCGAGGTCGCCACAGGAGCGCTCGAGGGCACGAACACCACCGGTGTCACCGCGGAGATGTGTGGCGCATATGTGGATTCCGTTGGGAGAGGCTCGGCTTCGCCGGTGAATTCGACGCTCGGTTCGATCAGCGGAGAATGTGCATGAATCGATGCCACGCGGGGAACCCACGATATCGACTCGGCCGGGGTCACTGCCTCAACCGGCAGGGCCTGGGGAACTGCCACCGCAGTCAAGGCCGGGCTCGAGGGTGCGGTTCTGGCGGCCGGGATTCGCGGCGGCTCGGGCTGTTCGATCAACTCGAACGCGTGTGTGGTGACTGACGAACCCGCCCCGGGCTCCCGTATCGAGGTCATGTCGCGGGCAAGCCACGGGACGGCGATCATCGCCGCGGCGGCGGTCGCGGCGGCGGTAACGCGCAAAGCCCGTCGTCCAACCGACGCCGAGCGATCGGATGCTGTTGCTGCAGTGACGAACCTGGTTGCCGCCGCGAGAACGGCGGCCCCACAGGCCGATGCGTGGCCGGGCGCCGGCTCGCACACCACCGGCGTGCCCAACGCCGCGGACAGTATTTTCTCGACGGCGGGATCGGTCGCCGCGGCGCCGGTCACGATGACGACGTCGAGATCGGTGACGTTGACGCGAGCGACACGGAGACAGTCCGCGACGAGTTCGAGGGTCCCCGCGACGGGGTCGTCGATCGAGTCGTCTCCTACCCCGGTGAGGTGACGCCCGCCGAACTCCGTCGAACGCAGTGGCCGCCCGACTATCGGATCGGATCCGCTGCCGGCACCGAACGCGACGACGGTGAGGTCGAGGTTGTCGGCGCCGACCTCGCAGACGAGCGCGAGTCCCTCGCCCAGAAGGCCGTGTTCGGACTCGAGCCAGGCGACTGCGGCGACGGGAGAGGCGACCAGACCCACCCTGCCGAGGCCTGCACGATCGAGCGCGTCCCGTTGTGCGTTCACGACCCGGGCCGGGTGAACGGCCGGATGGGCGAGCACGATCGGCGTGTCGTCCGGCGGGGCGGCTTCCGCGATCAGGCAGTGCGCGGCGGTGGCGACCAGATCCTGTCCGGAGTAGCGGAGGCCGTCGCCCGCGACGACGGTCTCCCCGATCCGATCCGCGAAGCCCGCCACCACACCCGTATCGCCCGGCGGGTCGCCCAACCGCACGGTCGACAAGGGGCCGAACGTCAGCGTGGAACGGCGGGTCAGCACGGCGTCGACGCCGACCGCACCGGCGACCGCTGCGACGGCGCACGCGGTTCCGACGCTGAGCCCGAGTCCGTGCGTGTTGGTGTCGTCCACGTCAGTTGGCCGCGCGCAGGCGGCCGAAGACGCCGTCCGTCTCGTCGGCGGGACCGGCCGTGAAGTAGAGCGAGTCGCTGTCGCCGAGGCTTTCCCCGTTGCCGAACAACAGTCCCCACAGGCCCTCCACGGCGAGAACGGCACCGGACTCGTCACGTACGTAGTCGATGAACGCGCCCGTCTCGTCGTCGAATGCGGCGATCCGGCCCGCGCCCCCGAAGTTGCCCACGAGGATTGCGCCGGCGAGCGCACCGAAATCGGCGGGCGCGACCGCGACACCCCACGGGGCGTTGAGGCGGCCCTGGTCGTCGAGGACACGGACCAGATTGCCCGCGGCGTCGAACTCGGCGACCTTGCCGCGGTCGGGACGGTCGCCGCTCGCGGTCTCCTGTTCGGCGTCGAGTGAGTCCTCCTCGCCCGCGTCGAATCCCGTGCCGCTCTCGGCGGCCTTGGTCGTCGCGTACGTGACGAAGACCCGGTCACCGGCCGTGACGATGTTGAACGGGGCCGGATCGCCGGGGCGGGCGTGCTTGCCACCGTTCGGGTCGGCGGGGTCGAGCGGGTTTCCGGTGGCGAACGGATTGGCGAAACCGTGCGTGGCGACGGGCTGCCAGGTCTTGTCGAATTGCCGGATCTGCGGCTCGGCACCGAAATCGGCGGCCCACAGTGTGTCGTCGCGGCCGGGTGCGAGTGCCAGCCCGAAGAAGCTCATTCCCGCGGATTCACCGTTGAACATCTCCTTCGCGGGGCCGTCGTGCCGGACGATGCGTCCGTCGGCCCCCTGCTCGGTCCAACCGGAGATGCGGCCGGAATCGGTGGCGAAGAGGAATCGGGACGACCCACCGAGCATTTCCTGCCGGCCGTCCACCATCACGGGTTGCCCGGTGACGGCGAAGCTGTCGGAGGTGAGGGGTGCGGGGTTGAACACGACGCCGGTGGTCTTTCCGAGGCCGGTGTCGGAGGTGTCCGCGTCCGCGCCGGGCACACTGACCTCGTGCAGCGGATCCTGGTGCAGTGTGCGCAGTGCGGGGTCGGGCGACGCCGTCACGTCGCCGACGAACTCGAAGGATTTTCCGCCCGCTCCGACCCAGAAGTGGCCGCCTTCGCCCTGCGGGCGGATGGCCACTCCCCAGGCGTTCACCATCGAGGGAACGGTGGTCCCGGCGGCGGCGTCGGCACTGCTCGCGACGAGAGCGGTTCGAGCGTAACGATTGCCGGGAAGATCCTGCAGTGCGTCCGATGACGCGGCCGGTGCGCACGCGGTCGCCGACGCCGCAGTGACGAGCAACGCGGCCCACGACAGCGTCGTGCGGGTGTTCTTCATCGATCTATGCCTCTCTCTGGGGTACGGGAAGATCAGTGCTCGGCGTTCCAGAAGCCGATCCACACGGCACCCCACCAGCACAGCTGGGAGACGAGTGCGGTCGCCGCGCCCCACAGCGTCAGCCGGGTCGGAAGATGCGTCGCATCGTTGTGCGCGATCCGCCTGCCCAGTATCAGCGCCTGTAAGCCGTTGACGGTCAGGAGTAGCACGAGGACCAGCTTGGTCCGGGTGAGTGTGGAGGCCAGATTGGGTTCGAGGAGTGCGCCGCTGGCCACGAGGCCGGCGAGGCCTGCCCAGATGGGCAGGTGTAGGCGTTCCGCGCCGCGGATGGCCTCGGCGAGGGTCGACCGGCCGGAGATCCACAGCAGCACCAGGTAGTCCGCGATGAGGACACCACCGAAGCCGAGCACCAGCGCCGCGAGGTGCACGAAGAGGGCCGCGGTGTGCAGCAGGGGATCCACCCGGACGTGCACGGAGATCCACAAGACCCCGGCGAGCGCCAGTGCGGCCAGGAGCGCGGCGGCGAGCACGATGAACCAAGAGTCATGAAGTGCGAGCGGGCGTTCCGGTTCTCCCGGCGGAACCGGCAGCACACGCTTCCGAGCGTTGCGTGGCGGTCTGCCGGCGTGGACCGGACCCCACGACACGGCGTCGGCACGAACCTGTCGCGGCGCGAGCGGTGTGACCGGGGAGATCAGAGTGGGAGGCCCGCCCTCGGGTTCGGGGCGCGTCACGGGACGCTCCGGACGACGACGGGCGCGTGCTCGGTGGTGCGAGTGCATTCGGTGGTACGGGTACGGCAGGGGTGCATGGGCAAACCGGTCCTGAATGGGATGTGCGCGAACGGGGTCCGCACGTATCGACGGGTGCGGTTGTCGGCGCGCGCTGTCCCGGACGCCAGTCTATGGAGCCTGTCAGCTCCTAAAAGCCGGTGCCGTTCGAGAGGAGGCGGCATGCTGGTGTGGTCACGAACGGTCCCCTCTCGAATCTGCTCACAGCTTACTCACAGGATGTAGCTAAGCCTGCCCTTTGTTTGCGGGCCGCTCAAGTAAAAATGTTTGGCGCCCCTAAGTCAATCTATGTGTCGGCAATCACACACCGGCGAAATCCTCACGATCGGTGTAACCCAAGTGTGCGCACGGGGTTGCCGCCGTCGACTGGGTATCGAGAGCCGGCCCCAGATCGGCACAGCCTTCGCCCGCCCCGGAATGGTTGCCCGACTAATCGTTTCACGTGCGCGATAGCACGGTGGATGTACGGCCGCTAGGGGGGCGGCTCCTGCTCGAGGAGTGCAGGCCGCCCGTCGGCTCCGGAGGGGACCGGGAAGTAGCTGTGGTGAGTGCCCGGGTCGACCGTGACGACGTGCGCATTGTCGGCGAGACGACCGGACCCGATCCCGGCGAGGCGGCGGTCCTGTTGGTCGAACACGGTGAGGTTGCCGGATTCGGCCGCGACATAGAGACGGTGGGCGCCTTGGTCGTAGGCGAGCACGTCCGGCCCGGCGCCGACGGATGCCGCGCCGGTCGGCTGCCAGCCGTCCAGGTCGACGGTGATCAGGGTGGCGTTGTCCTCGCAGGCAACGAACGCGAGCCGGGCGACCGAGTCCAGGGCGAGGCCGTGAGCCCCGCGGCAGCCGGGCATCGGGAGGCGCCGGGTGATCGTCAGAGTCTGCGGGTCGATGGCGGCGAGGTCGTCGCGGCCCTGCACGGCGACCAGCATCTGATCGGCGACCCGGTCGTAGGCGACGTTGCCGACATCACCGCCGAGGTCGACTGTTCCCCGGACCGCGGCGGTCACGGCGTCGAGCACCGTTTCCGATCCGCCGGATTCGTTGGTGGTCCATACCGTCCCGCGTTTCGGGTCGTAGGCGATCCCGTCCGGATAGCTACCGGTGGGGCCGCGGGCGAGGACGGCGCCGGTGTCCTCGTCGAGAATGACCAGCTGATCGTCGCCGGTGGCGGTGGCGTAGACCCGCCGCAACTCCGGGACGACGAGGACACCGTGCACCTGGGCGATGTCCGGGATGGTCCGCACCACCCGCCGGGTGTGAATGTCGACCTCGATGACCTCGCTCGCGCCGAGGTGCGCGATGAACAGAAGCCCCCGCTCGGGGTCCAGGCTCTCGTAGTCGAACCGGGACCCGTTGCCGGGCAACGCGATCTCCCCTACCGGTTGCAGTGGCAGCGGTCCGGTGCCGGGCGGCGGGGACTGAGCGCACCCGGCGACCAGGGCGGCGACCGAAATAAGGGCGGGCAGCGCCCACCGCACCGCCAGGTTCCGGCGCCGGGTGCGATGGCGGGGCATCGCCTGCCTCCTGCCGCGTGTGCCGCTCGGCCGAGACGGCTATTTCACGGTAACCACGGTGTCAGCGGAGTGTCCAGACGCTAGCCGTGCGCGAAGGCCGCCTCGAACGCGTCGAGCGCGGCGTCCGGGTCGTTCTTCGCCCAGCCCTCGAGCCCGACGACGCCGGTGTAGCCGAGGTCCCTGAGGGCGGCGGCGATGGCCGGGTAATGGATTTCGCCGGTTCCGGGTTCGCAGCGTCCGGGGACGTCGGCGACCTGGATCTCACCGATGTAGGGCAACGCTTTCCGGACGAGTTCGATGAGGTTTCCCTCACCGATCTGGGCGTGGTACAGGTCGAGATTCATGCGCAGATGGGGACTGTCGACCGCCCGGACGAGAGCAAGGGTGTCGGCTGCGGTCGCGAACGGGGTGCCGGGATGGTCGACGGCGAGGTTGAGGTTCTCGAGCGTGAACACCCGGCCCGCCTGTTCGCCGAGTTCGGCGACCTTCCGCAGAGTGTCGGCGGCAGTGAGCCACATTGTGGGCGTGATCGTTTCGACCGGACGCACGGGCAGTCCCCGGTTGTCGAGTCCGGTTCCGTGCAAATTCAACCTCGGGCAGTCGAGCCGCTTCGCGACGTCGAGGGATTGGCGTGCCGTGGTGAGCAGCGCCTCGATGCTGTCGGGTTCGGTGAGATTGCCCTCCAGATAGCCCGTCATCGAGGAGAATTCGGCGCCGCTCGCGGCGAGGGCGTCGACGTCCTTGGTGGACCAGTCCCAGATCTCCACCTGGAGCCCGCGTTCGGCGATGCGCTGGACGCGGTCCGCGAACGGCAGGTCGAGGTAGAGCATTTCGGCGCTGGCGGCGAGCGAGTACGTCATCGGGGTCACCGGTCCAGTTCGACGACGGCGCCGGTCTCGACGCTGTGGATCGCGGCGAGCGCGATCGACAGCGCGGTGCGGGCATCCTCGCCCGTGACCACGGCCGGTGTGTGGGCGCGGATCGCGCCGACGAACGCGGTCAGTTCGCCCACGTAGGCCGTGTGGAGGAGGTCGGTGTCGCGGCGCGCGGTGTCGGCGTGCTGCCCGTCGGGGCCGTAGTAGGTCATGTCGGTGCTGAGCCCGCTGCCCGCGGTGACCATGCCGCCGGAGCCGAACACCTCGGCGCGGACGTCGTATCCGTACAGAGCGCTGAAACTCGCCTCAGCCGTGGCGATGGCGCCGTTGTCGAATTGCACGGTGACGACCGCGGTGTCGAGGTGGCCCGTGCTCTTGGCGTCCGGTCGCACCAGGGCGTCGGCAAGCGCGTGCACCCGCACCGGTCGGGCACCCGGGTTGAGGAAGCACAGGGTGTCGAAGTCGTGAATGAGCGTTTCTAGAAAGATCGTCCACTGCGGGATGCGTGCCGGATCGGCGGTGAACGGGCCGGGGTCGCGGGTCAGGGAACGCAGCAAGTGCGGTGTGCCGACCTTCTGCGCGTCGATCGCCGCGCGGGCGGCGGCGAACCCGGGAGCGAACCGGCGATTGAACCCGACCTGCAGGACGATGCCCGCGTCGGTGGCCGCCGCGATGGCGCGGTCGGCGTCCTCGAGGGTGACCGCCATCGGCTTCTCGACGAACACGTGCTTGCCGGCCGCCGCGGCCGCGACCACCAGGTCCGTGTGGCTCCGCGCGGGGGCGGTGATCAGCACCGCATCGACCTCGTCACTGGTGAGGACGTCGTCCACGGCGGTGGTGGCGAGCGGCGCGCCCAGCGTCGCGGCGAGACGTTGCGCGGACTCGCCGACCGGGTCGCTGACCGCGACGAGCGATGCCCCGGGGACCAGGCGGGCCACGATCTCCGCGTGATTCGAGCCGATGCGTCCGGCGCCGATCGTCGCGATGCGGACCGGATGGGAAGCGGGCGTCGCCGTGCGGACGGGTGCGGCTTCGGTGAGTGACATGGATGCGCTCCAGTGCGGTGAAGGGTCGAGGTAGAGGTGAACTAGTACGTTCTAGTTCTAGACCGTAGGACTCGTGAGATCATTGGTCAAGAGCGGCCCCGAGCGCGGGCCCGGAAGACAGGAGTCGTGCACGTGGCCGAACCGGTGGCGGGATCGACCGGTGGCGCCCGCCCGACGATGGGCGACGTCGCGCGAGCAGCAGGAGTCTCCACGGCCCTCGTCTCGATCGTGATGCGCGGGGTCCCCGGCGCCAGCGAGGCGACCCGTCAGCGGGTGCTCGAAATCGCCGACGGGATGGGCTACGTGCCGGACCGTCGCGCACAGAAACTGCGCCAGGCCAGTTCCCGGCTCCTCGGCGTCGTGTTCGAACTGCAGCAACCGTTCCACGGCGATCTCGTCGAACAGATCTACGCGGCGGCCACCCGCCGGGGTTACGACGTGATGCTCAGCGCGGTCGCCCCGAGTCGTGCCGAGCAGGTCGCGGTCCAGGCGCTGATGCGGGAACGCTGCGAGGCCGCGATCCTCCTCGGCTCCCGGTTCGACGCCGACGCACTCGGCGCACTGGCCGACCGTCTGCCCGCACTCGTCGTGGCGCGCGCCAGCGGTCTGCCCGGCGTCGGCGCCGTGCGGGGCGACGACGTCGCAGGCATCACCCTGGCCGTCGACCACCTCGCCGAACTCGGGCACCGGAACATCGCCCACATCGACGGCGCCGACGCCCCCGGCGGCGCCGACCGGCGGGCCGGCTTCCTGGCCGCGATGGACCGGCACGGACTGTCGGATTCGGCCACGGTTGTGGCCGGCGGTCCGACGGAAACCGAAGGCGCACAGGGTATGCACGAACTTCTCGAGTTGCCCACTCCCCCGACCGCCGTCGTCGCGTTCAACGACCGGTGCGCCACCGGCGTACTCGACCTACTGGTCCGCCGCGGCCGGGACGTGCCCGCGGACATCTCCGTCGTCGGCTACGACGACTCCCGCCTGGCGAGGATTCCGCACGTGCAGATGACGACGATCTCGCAGGACGCCACGCACATGGCCGATGCCGCAGTCGACGCGGCACTGGCCCAGATCGCCGGAGGCGAGGCCGTCGACCTCGTGCTCGCCCCGCACCTGGTCCGCCGCGCGACCACCGGCCCTGTCGCACAACAAAACTAGATCCGGCCGGCGAGGAGGGCGTGCACGAAACCGCGGGTGCTCGCCGTCTGCGGCCGGCCGGCGACCTGGACGAGGGAGATGGTGCGTTCGACTCTCGGCTCCAGGGGGATGTGGACGAGACCGGCGAACGAGATCATGGGGAGCACGAGTTCGGGAACCGCGGTGACGCCGAGCCCGGCGGCCGCCAATCCCGCTACCGCGCCGATGTTCTGCGCCTGCATGACGGGTCCGAGTTCGATGCGAGCGTCCTCGACGGCCCGGCGCACGGGCGCCGCGATACTGCTCTCGGGACCGAACGCGATGAACGGCTGCCCCGCGAGATCCGACCATTGCAGCACCGGCCGTTCGGCGAACGGATGCGTCGGCGGGACCGCGCAATAGAAGGAATCGCTCGTCAGGACGTCCTGTTGCAGGCCGGGCAGAATCCCCGACGTGGTGACCAGCGCGAGGTCGACCGTCCCCGAGTACACGGCGTCGAGCACTTCCTGCCGCAGGCCGTCGCGGATCTGGAGCCGCACGTGGGGGTGCTGCTCGCGGAAGTTCACCACGTACGGGGGAAGGAACGTGGCCGCGAGCGAGGGCAGGCACGCCACCGTCACGATTCCGCGGTCCCCGGTGACGAATCGTTCGATCTGGGTGAGCCCGTCGTCGAAGTCGTGGAGCATGCGCCGGGCGTGCTCGATGATCTCGTGCCCGTGCGTGGTCAGTTCGACGCGGCGGGTGGTGCGCTCGAACAGCGTGACGTCGAGTCTGCGCTCGGCTTCGGCGACCGAGCGGCTCAGCGAGGACTGGGACACGTCGAGTGCGTGAGCCGCCGAGGTGAAGCTCTCGTAGTCGGCGATGGCGACGATGCTCCGCAGGTGGGAAATCCCCAGATTGATGCTCATGTGGATCAGTATGGCCGCCATTCATGCGCCGAGCCGTCACGTTCACCGTCCGATCTGCGACAACCCTTTAATGAGTCAAAATCATAAATCGATCATCCATTGATATTTGACGCGCAATTGTGAGGCGCGCGACACTGAGACTCCGATTCGAAGGAGGTCACATGGTTGCCGCACTCGGGTTCGCCACGATCGCGTGTTTCCTGGCGCTGGCATTCAGCCGCCGGGTCTCGGTGCTCGTCGCGCTGATCCTCGTCCCCATCGCGTTCGCGATCGTCGGCGGATGGGCACCCGACCTCGGGGAGATGGTGGGCGACGGCCTCCTGAAGGTCGCGCCCGTCGCCATCATGATCGCCTTCGCAGTCCTGTACTTCAGTCTGATGGTCGACGTGGGACTGTTCGACCCCGCGATCCGCCGGATCGTCCGGTGGGCCGGGGGCAACCCCACCAAGATCGCCGTCGGCACCGCGGTGCTGACGCTGCTGGTCGCGCTCGACGGCGACGGAACCTCGACGTTCCTGATCACCATCTCGGCGCTGCTGCCCATCTACCAGCGGCTCGGGATGCGCCCGGTCGTCCTGACCGGCATCGTCTGCCTGGCCGCCGGTCTGATGAACATGATTCCGTGGGGCGGCCCGACCGTCCGCGCCATGGCCGCACTCGACCTGACCAGCGCCGACATCTTCACTCCCGTCCTGCCCGCGATGGGCGCCGGTGTCCTGTGGGTCCTGTTCGCCGCGTACATGATCGGCCGCACGGAACGGAAGCGGCTCGGCGTCACCGAACTCGTGTCCCCCGGCGAAGGCGGTCCCGGCACCCCGCACGTCTCCGACCCGCCGATGCGTACCCGCCGCCACCGGGCGGTGATGGCATTCAACACGGTGCTCACCCTCGTCCTGATCGTGATCCTGCTGTTCCAACTCGTGCCGCTGGAGGTGGCGTTCGCCATCGCCTTCGCGCTCGCGCTCGCCGTCAATCGCCCGAAGTGGGACGATCAGCAGGCCCTGTTCGCGAAGCACGGCGGCAACGTCACCATGGTGGTGATGATGATCCTCGCGGCGGGCGTGCTCACCGGAATCCTCAACGGCACCGGGATGATCACCGCGATGGCGCAGACGTTCGTCTCCTGGATTCCGCAGTCCGCCGGCTCCCTGATCCCCGTCATCACCGCGGTCACGTCGATGCCGCTCAGCCTGGTCTTCACCCCGGACGCCTACTACTTCGGCGTCGTACCGGTGCTCGCGGAGACCACCGCATCGTTCGGCGGCGACCCCGCCGAGATCGGCCGCGCCGCCATCCTCGGCCAGATGACCACCGGATTCCCGCTCAGCCCGCTGACCGCCGCGACGTTCATCCTGATCGGACTGAGCAAGGTGGACCTCGGCAAGCACCAGCGGTTCATCTTCGGGTGGGCCTTCGGGACCACGATCGTGATGACCGTGGTGGCGCTGCTCACCGGTGCCATCTCGCTGTGACAGTCCGCGACACCACCGCGCCCACCGAACCAGCAAAGGACTTCGCAACCGTGACACCATCGAGCCTCCGTCGTAGCGCCCCGCGGAGCGTGCGACTCGGTGCAGGATCCGGATTCTCCGGCGATCGCATCGACCCCGCCGAGAAACTCGCCCGGCACGCCGCTCTCGACTACCTGATCTTCGAATGCCTCGGCGAACGCACCGTCGCCGCCGGAAACGCTCGCCGGCTGGAGAACCCGGACCAGGGTTACGACCCGCTGCTCGCCGCACGCATGCGCGCGGTGCTCCCGCACACCCTCGCATCCGGGACCACAGTGATCACCAACGCCGGCGCCGCCAACCCGCTCGCCGCCACGGAACTGGTCTCCGGCATCGCGTCCCGATCCGCCGACCGCCCGGTGCGCATCGCCGCGGTCACGGGCGACGCGGTGCTCGAACAGGTGCTGCGCCACGACCCCGTCGTGTGGGAAACCGGGAAACGCCTGTCGGAGCACGAGGACGTGCTCGTCTCCGCGAACGCGTACATCGGCGCGGAGGCCGTGCTCCCCGCGCTCGAACTGGACGCCGACGTCGTCGTCACCGGCCGACTGGCCGACCCGTCCCTCTACGTCGCCCCGCTCGCCCACCATTTCGGATGGGACCTGGATGATCACGAAATCATCGGCGCCGCAACAGCGGTCGGGCATCTGCTCGAGTGCGCCGGGCAACTCACCGGCGGGTACTACGCCGATCCCGTCACCAAACCGGTGAAGGGCATGGCCGATCTCGGTTTTCCGTTCGCCGACGTCCTCGCCGACGGTTCGGCGACGTTCGGCAAGCTCGACGGATCGGGCGGCATCCTCACCGAACGAACCTGCACCGAGCAACTGCTGTACGAGGTGGGTGATCCCACGTCGTACCTGACCCCGGACGTCACCGCGGACTTCGGCAACGTGTCGTTCGGCAGCGTCGGACCCGACCGCGTCGCCATCACCGGCGCAACCGGTCGCCCGCGCCCGCGGGAGCTGAAGGTGACTCTCGGCTTCCGCGGCGGCTGGCTCGGTGAGGGGCAGATCAGCTACGCGGGACCCCGCGCCTACCTCCGCGCCCGGCTCGCCGCCGAGATCGTCACCGAACGACTCGTCGACGTGCACGGTGTCACCGAGGACGCCGTCTCCGTCGAATATATCGGTGCCGGTGCGGCTTTCCGCGGACTCGACACGGACGAGGACGCCCACGAGGTGCGCGTGCGGGTGACCGCGCGGGCAGGAACCCGCGACGAAGCCGACCTCGTCGGCTGGGAGGTCGAAAGCCTGTACACCAACGGACCGGCAGGCGGCGGCGGTGCCCGGCGCTCGTCGACCGAGGTGCTCGCGATCCGCTCGTGCACCCTCCCCCGCGAACTCGTGCCCACCCGCGTGCATCTCACGGAGGTGTCGAAATGACCACGCCCGCAACCGTTCAGCGCATCGACGCACTGGCGGACGTCCGCGCCGGCGACAAGGGTGACACGCTCATCGTCGCCGTGCTGGCCCGGGACCGCACCGCCTATGGCCTTCTCGAGCGGAGACTGACCGCGGACGTTGCCGCCGCCCACTACGGTGAGCTGATCACCGGACCGGCCCGGCGCACCTGCCAGCCCAACCTGCTGGCGATGGTGTTCGAACTACCCGGCGTCCTCGGCGGCGGCGTCACGGGTTCACCCGCACTCGACGGGCACGGCAAGACGCTGGGTTACCACCTGCTCAGCCTCGAAATCCGAGGCGTCTAACCGGGATTCGGGTTCCGTGCGCCGGCCAGGGTGGCGGCGAGCGCGGGACGATCGAGCTTGCCGCGCGGCGTGCGCGGCAGGCCGTCCACCACGAGGACCTGAACCGGCATGCTCGGGCTGGGGAGGGTCGCGCGCAGATGCCGCCAGATCTCGGCGGTGCTCGGGGCGTCGCCGTGCACGACGATCGCGGCGGCGGGCGCCTCCCCCATCCGCGCGTCGGGAACCCCGATGCACGCGGCCTCCGAGACACCGGGGAGCGCGGTCAGCGCCGCTTCGACGGCCGCGGGTTCGACATTGAGTCCCGCCCGGATCACCGTGTCGCTGTCGCGGCCGAACAACTGCAGGCTGCTGCCCACCACCCGGCCGCGGTCACCCACCGTCATCCATCCGTCGTCGGGGCCGTTCACCACACCGTCCTCGGTGAGGTACCCGTCGAACAGCATGTCGCTACGCACGTGCACCAGGCCCTCGCGGATCTCGGCGTCGACGCCGTCGAACAGTTCACCCGCCGAATGCTCGTCGGCGGCACCGAGACCCCGGTCGTAGGACACGAAACTCAGTTCGGAAGCTCCGTAGAAGTGCACGAGCGACGCATTCGGCAGGACGTCCTGCAACGCCTCACGCCCCGTGCGCGGCCACCGGGCCGCCGAGGAGAGCACCTCGCGGACGCTGTCGACGGGGCCGATCCCCGACCGCACGACGTCCCAGGCGATGGTCGGGACCGAGTACAGGTGGGTGGCCGCGTCCTCCAGCGACTGCGTGACCGGCCGCAGATCCACCGTCGCGCCGCGGCTGAGACCGTGGATCGCGCCGTACAGGAAGTGCGTGTGGTCGAGGACCCCGGGCACCGACACCCGGTCGCCGCTGCCGATGTCGAACGTCGTGTCGGAGCGGTCGAGGGTCGTGGCCCACGATCGCTGGTTGCGCACGAACAGCTTCGGTTCACCGGTGGTGCCGGAGGTGATGCCGACCAGCAGTTCGGCGCCGGGGTGCGCCCGCGCCGAGGTGCCGTCGGATTCCAGGGTGGCGGCAGTCTCGACGGTCCCGTCGAATCCCAGTCTCCGCAGCCGGCGGTGCTGGTGTTGCGCGGCGACGACGGCTCCGGGTTTCGCGAGTTCGAGCACCCGCGTCAGCTGCGCGGGCAGGAGGTGCCGGTGCAGCAGGACGACGCTGACGCCCGCGTGCATCGCCGCCGTCACGACGACCAGCGACCCGACATCCGACGTCGGCAGCACGGCGACCCGGTCCATGCCGTCGAGTCCGGCCGCGGTCCGGGCGACGCGCGACCAGAACCGGCCGTAGTCGACGGTCTCGCGGGCGGAGACGATCGCCACTGCCTCCGGGTTGCCGGCGGCGACTCCGGCGATGCGCTCGGCAGGTAGCTCAGTCATCGTCCACTCCCCGTGCGACGAGGGCGTCGCCCATCGCATCCGCGGTCCGGAGTGCACGCACCAGAACCGGTGTGGCCAGCGCCGTCATCGACCATTGCAGCCCTCGCGCCTTCCTCGCCTGCGCCACCTCCTGCACGATCCCGGTGAGCAGCGGGATACACCGGATCGCCAGCGCGAGAAGGAGCCCGATCCGGTCCGGGTCGACCCCGACCCTCCTCAGCGGCCCGAGCGCGCGCGACACCGTGTCGAGCATGTCGGTGACCCGGGTGGTGAGCGTGACCAGCGCGGCGAGCGCCACCGAGATCAGCAGCACCCCGCACACGACGACCGCCCGCGACGGCGACGTGATCAGCACCTGGAACACCGCGATGATCAACAACATCCACACGACGGGCCGCAGTTGCGCGACGGCGACCCGCCACGGGATGGCGGCCACCACGAACAGCAGTCCCACCAGAACGACGACGACGCCGACCTCGAGCGGGGTGCGCACGAACACGGTGGCCGCGATGATCGACAGGATCAGCAGCAGCAGTTTCAGCCCGGCCGGCATCCGGTGCAGCAGCGAGTCGCCCGGCCGGTACAGCCCGATCATTCGACCAGCTGCCGGTACGCGGGGACGGCGTCGTCCGGGCTGCCGTCGAAAGCGACGAGACCGTCGTCGATGACGATGACCCGTTCGAAACTCTCCAGCAACGCCAGTTGGTGGGTGACGACGATCACCTGCTGGTCCATCGAATCGAGCGCCTCGGAGACGACGCGCGCGTTCCGCAGATCCAGCAGCGTGGTCGGCTCGTCGGCGATGACCACCTCGGGCCTGCGGATGAGGACGGCCCCGATGGCGAGCAACTGCTTCTGGCCCCCGGACAGCAGGTGCGCGGGATGCTCGGCGTGCTTGTCGAGCCGGAACCGCACCAGGATCTCCTCGACGCGGGCCGCGATCTCCTCTTTGCTCAGACCGGACCGGCGGAGCGAGAACGCCAGATCCTCGGACACGGTGGGCATGACGATCTGGGTGTCGGGGTCGGTGAACACGAACCCGACCTTGCGCCGCACCTGCGCGCCCTTCCGGGCGGCGTCGACGCCGTCGACCGTGACGGTGCCCGACGTGGGTTTCAGCAACCCGTTGATCATGCGCGCCAGCGTCGACTTGCCGGAACCGTTGGATCCGATGATGCCGACGCGACGCTCGGCGAAGCGCAGGTCGACGCCGCGCAGCACCTGGCGGTCGCCGAACGCGTGACTCACCGAGTCGAAGACGATCTCACTCACGACACACGCTCCACGAGTACGGCGATGCCCTGTCCGCCGCCGATGGCGCAGGCGGCGAGTCCGAGCGCGGGTCCGTCTTCGCGCAGCATCTGACTTGCCAAGCGCACCAGCAGGATCGCGCCCGACGCCCCCCACGGGTGTCCCATGGCGATGGCGCCGCCCTGCGGGCAGATCACGGATTCGTCCAGTCCGAGTTCGTCCGACACCGCCAGCACCACCGACGCGAACGCCTCGGTGATCTCGACGACGCCCAGATCCGCGACGTCGTGTCCGGTTCGCTTCAGGAGTTTGCGGATCGCGGGAACCGGGCCGAGCCCGGGTAACGCGGGGTCCGATCCCGCGACCGCGGAGCCGAGCACCCGCAGCGCAGGCAGTCCGGCGGCCAGCGTCTCGGTGGTCACGGCCAGCACCGCGGCGCCGTCGGAGATGCCGCACGAGTTCCCGGCGGTCGCCGTTCCGCCGGCACCGAAACTGGGGCGCAGACGCGCGAGCCTGGCCTCCGTCATGCCGGCGCGAATACGCTGGTCCTTCGCGATGTCGCCGATCGGCACGATCTCCGACGAGAAATCGGCGGCCGCCGCGAGGGTGTGCGACCGCGCCGCGTACGCGTCCTGCCGCTCACGGCTGATGCCGCGAACCCGGGCGAGATCGTCGGCGGCCGTGCCCATGTCGGGGTCCGGAAAGCCGTGCGGTGCAAAGGGAGCGCGGGTGTAGCGCACCGGGTCGGCGCCGGCGACCGGCGGCCAGAACCGCCACGGCGCGGTGCTCGCCGATTCGACGCCACCCGCCAGGATCAGCTCGTCGGCGCCGCTGCGGACGCGCAGCGCGGCCTGCATCACCGCGTCGAGGCCCGAACCGCACTGACGGTCGACGGTGACCCCGGGAACCTCCACCCCCATCCCCGCGCGCAGGGCGGCGACCCGCGCCGGGTCACCGCCCGGTCCGAGGCAGTTGCCGAGCACGACGTCGTCGACCTCGGCGTCGAGGCCCGACCCGCGCAGCGAGTCCAGGACGTCGCGCAGCACCGGGGCGGCCAGATCGGTGGTGGTCAGATCGGCGAACCCGTGCCCGGCATTGCCGATCGGCGTCCGGCGCGGCGCCACCAGTACAGGGACAGAGCTCATGCCAGCCAGTCTCTCACTCGGCCTCGGGCGACCTTGCCACTGGCGGTCCGCGGCAACGCCTCGATCGGCACCCAGCGGCGGGGCATGGCCTCCTTCGACAACACCCGGCGGGCGCGCGAACGGATGTCGGCGATGTCCGCGGTGCCGTCGAGCTCCACCACGGCGGTGACAGTCTCCCCGAGCACCGAGTGCGGCGATCCGACGACGGCGACCGCGTCGACGCCGTCGAGGGCCTCGAGGATGCGTTCGACGTCTTCGGCGACCACCGTGGTGCCGCCGACGTTGATCGCGGATTCGCCCCGGCCGCGGACGGTCAGCTCACCGTTGTCGCCGAGTTCGGCCAGGTCACCGACGCCGAACCAGTCCGGTGCCCCGATCACGCTGTACGGCGAGCGGACGTACAGCAGTCCGTCGCGGATGTCGGCGTCGACCCCGTCCAGCAGCCGGAGCGGTTCGGGGACCCGCCGCGCCGCGACGAGGGAGAGTTCGGCGGCGCCGTAGTACTCGACGATCTCGATCCCGTCCGCCACCGCGCGGGCGCCGTCGTCGAGGGCGGTGCCTGCGACGATCGCGGTGCGCAGCTTCGGGGCCTTCCCCACCATGTCGCGGAGAACGGCGGGGACGGCGTGCACCACCGTCGCCCGCGACGGGTCGTCGGTGACGCACGCGCCACGCCACAGCGCGTGCACCGCGCCGAACAGGTGCATCGTGGCGTGCAACGGCCCGGTGATCAGCACGTGGTCCGTGGCGTCGATCCCGGTGATCGCGGTGAAGGCGGGAAAGCTGTCGAACCAGGACGCCGCGGTACGCGCGAGCGGTCGGGGCCTGCCGGTGGAACCGGACGTGGCCACCAGCAGGAACGCCGACGGCGGAATCGCGGGCCGGTCGGGACGGGCGTCGGGGTTCTCGACGATCACCGCGGTTCCCTGCCGCGCGGCGGCGCAGACGCAGATCAACGCATCTGCAAGCGGCAACTCCGACGCGTCGTGGACAGACGCGTCGGAGCCGTGTTCGTCGATCGCCCGGTCGAGTTGGGCGTAGGTGTACGTGCGGCCGTCGACGTCGAGTGCAGGCTGATCGCCTGCGCCGCCGAGTACGGCAATCACGTACGGATGAGGCCGGGGTACGCGCGGTGCACACTCTTGGCGACGACGGTGGCGACGACGACCTTCAGCGCGTCGCCCGGGATGAACGCGAAGTTGGTGGTGATGGCGGCGCCGACACCGAGGTCGGTGCGCAGCAGCAGACCGATGGTGCCGAACAGGTAGATGATCACGATCCCGCCGAGGGCGTTGATCAGCAGACCGAGCGCGATCGGGTACTTCGGCAGGATCCGGGCGGTGAGGAGGCCGATGACCAGCGTCGCGGGAAGCCAGCCGATGAGGTAACCGGCGCTGGGACCGGCGAGCGCCGTCAGACCGGTGCGTCCGCCGGACAGCAGTGGCAGTCCGATCAGGGTCAGTGCGAGGAAGACCGCGACGGCGGCGGTGCCCTTGCGCGCCCCGAGCACGGCGCCCGCGAGGATGACCCCAAGGGTCTGCAGCGTGATCGGCACGCCGCTGAAGCCGACCGTGATGGCGCCGGGCAGACCCAGCGCCGCGATCAGTGCGGCGAACACCGCGATCTGCGCCATGTCCCGCGCTGAGATACCGAGCCTCGACACTCGAGTACTCCCGACTTCTGTCATGACGACTCCTCTTGCTTCAAACTTGAACGACGTTCAAGGTAGCAGGTCGGCGCCGCCAACGGTGCGGCAGACTCCTGCACCTCGCCCACGTCGGGCGACGTGCGCGCCCCGGCCCGCGCAGCGCCGATCCCCGCCGCGACGACGAAACAGATCCCGGCAACCGCCGCGTGGTCCGGAACCTGATGCAACACGACCAACCCGATGATCAACGCGAACGCCGGTTCCAGACTCATCAGCGTCCCGAACGCCGCCGTGTTCAGCCGGCGCAAGGCGAGCATCTCCAGCGTGAACGGCACTACCGGCAGCAGTATCGCCAATCCCAGCCCGATGATCAACAGGTCCGGCGTCATCTTCGCCAGCATCGACGGTCCGCCCACGACGGTCGCGACCACTCCGGCGACCGGCATGGACACCGCGAGACCGTTGATACCCGCCACCTCGTCCCCCACGCGCTGGGTGAGCACGATGTAGAGCGCCCAGCACGCGGCCGCGCCCAGAGCGAACAGGATGCCGACCGGGTCGACGCCGCCGACCCACGGTTGCGTCAGCAGCAGCACCCCCACGGCCGCCAGCGCCGGCCACCGGAGGCGGCCCCGCCCGTGCACGACCGCGACGCCGAGTGGTCCCAGAAACTCCAGTGCACTCGCGGTTCCCAGCGGGATCCGGTCCACCGCGGCCATGAACAGCAGGGTGACCGCCGCCGTGACCACGCCGAGCAGGATGCACGCGACGAGGGACGAGCGCGTGAACGCCTTCGGGCGGGGCCGGACGATTACGGCCAGCAGCACCCCGGCCCAGGCCAGGCGCAACCAGGCGGCACCCTCGGCGCCGACGCGTTCGGAGACGCCGACGGAGATCGCGAGTCCGGTCTGTACGCAGAGCATCGAGGTCAGCGCCATCGTCGCGCCGACGCGGGTCGGATTCCTGATCATGCCTGAATTGAATGACACCTCGACCGTTCACGTCCACGTGACTTTCGTGGACAAACCGTTCGGATATCGCGAACAATGCGTGGGTGGATACCCGACGCCTGCACCTCCTGCTGGAGCTCTCCCGCCTCGGCTCGATGCGTGAGGTCGCCGAGACACACCGGCTGACCACCTCGACCGTCTCCCAGCAGATCGCCGCACTGGCGAAGGAGACGGGTGCGCAGCTCGTCGAACCGATCGGCCGCCGGGTGCGCCTCACCCCGGCCGGTCGCCGGCTCGCCGATCACGCCGTCACCATCCTCGCGGCCGTCGACGCCGCCCGGCTCGACCTCGACCCCCACGCCGAACCGGTCGGCACCCTGCGCGTCGGGGGTTTCGCGACGGGCATCCGGGTGTCGCTGCTGCCCGTCGTCGCCGAACTGGCGCTCACCCACGCGCAGGTGGACGTGGTGATCAGCGAATACGAGCCGGTCGAGGCGTTCGCACTGCTCGCCGACGACGAACTCGATCTCGCCCTGACCTACGACTACAACCTGGCGCCGGCCTCGCCCGGGGCGGCGCTCGAGGCCGTCCCGCTGTGGTCGACGCCCTGGGGACTCGGCGTCCCCGCACCCGCCGCCGGCGAACCCGCCGACGTCGCGGCGTACGCCGATTCGCCGTGGATCGTGAACTCCCGCAACACCGCCGACGAGGACGCCGTCCGCACGCTGGCCTCCCTCGCGGGTTTCACACCGCGGATCGCCCACCAGATCGACAGCCTCGACCTCGTCGAGGACCTCATCACCGCCGGCTACGGCGTGGGCCTGCTGCCCGCCGACCGTCCCACCCGCGACGAGGTCACCGTCCTGCCGCTCGCGGACCCGAAGGTGGTGCTGACGGCGTACGCCGTGACCCGCCGCGGCAGGTCCACCTGGCCGCCGCTGCGACTGGTCCTCGACCGCCTGGCCGCACAGCGGACAAACTCCCCACCCGCTCAGCGGCGGGTGGGGAGTCCGGGGTCCTAGCGTGACGCGACGGCGGACGCGGCGTCCCTCAGGGTGCGGGCCGCGACCTGCAGCCCTTCGAGCTGTCCGAGTTCGACATCCTCGTGCTCGATGTTGACGGCCATATCGGGGTCGACGCGCTGCAGCGCCGCGAGGAACCGCGACCAGAAGTCGACGTCGTGTCCGCGGCCGACCGCGACGAAGTCCCACGCCGAGTCCTCGGGCCACTTGTTGACCACGTGCTTGCCGCCGAGCCCGGTGGGGTTCTGGTCGGCGGGGATTCGGGTGAACCGGTCGTCGAGCACGCCGTAGATCTTGCAGTTCTCGTTGATCCGGGTGTCCTTCGCCGCCGCGTGGAAGACGAGGTCACCGAGCCAGTCGACGGCGGCGACCGGGTCGATGCCCTGCCAGAACAGGTGCGACGGGTCCATCTCGGCACCAACGTTCGTCGCACCGGTCTTCTCGACCAGACGCTTCAGCGTCGGCGGGTTGAACACCAGGTTCTGCGGATGCATCTCGATCGCGACCTTGACCCCGTTCTCCCGGGCGAGCGCGTCGATCTCCTTCCAGAACGGCACCGCGACCTGATCCCACTGGTAGTCGAGGGAGTCGAGATAGCCGCTGTCCCAAGTGTTCACGTGCCATGCCGGCCACCGGCCGCCCGCGTGCGCGGCGGGCAGCCCGGACATGGTGACCACCCGGTCGACACCGAGCAGGCCGGCGACGCGGATGGCGTTGCGCAGGTCCTCGGCGTCCTCGACGCCGACCTCCGGGTCGGCGTGCAGCGGGTTGCCGTTGCAGTTCAGGCCGGCGATGGCGACGCCGGTCTCGTCGAACACCTTCAGGTACTCCTGCGGCGACACCTCGCCGGAAAGGAGTTCCTCGACGGGCAGGTGCGGGGTGGGCAGGAATCCGCCCGCGTTGATCTCCGCGCCCTCGAGCCCGAGGGACGCGATGGTCTCCAGGGCCTCGCGCAGGCTGCGGTCGTGCAGGATGGCGGTGTAGACACCGAGCTTCATGAGTGGTCCTTACTGGTGAGAAGAGTGTGGGTCGGGCGAGGGGGCCGGGTCAGCCGATCTTGACGGCTGCCCCGTGGGAGCGGGCGGACTCGGCGACGGCGGTGACGATCTGCATGCCGCGCAGGGCGTGGGCGAACGTCGGCAGCGGTCCGAGGTTGCCGATGCCGGCGATCTGGTCGAGGAAAGCGCGGGACTGGTAGGCGAAGAACTCGGCCTTACCGTGTCCGACGCCGCCCGCATCCATCGGCAGGCCGCCCTGGATGTACGGGTGCTGCGGTCCGACGATCACCCGTCGCTGACCGTTGACGGTGGAGTCGATGCCCTCGCTGGACACCGTGAATTCCGCGGCGCGAGCCAGATCGAAGGCGGCGGAGCCGGACGTCCCGAACAACTCGAATCCGAGTCCGTCCGGAAGCTGGTGCGCGACACGGGAAGCGGAGAACGTGCCGACCGCGCCGTTCTGGAAGCGCGCGGTGAACGTCGCGAGGTCCTCGTTCTCGACAGGAGCCATCTCCCCGGTGGTCTCGGCCTTGGTGTGGCCGTAGGTGACTCCGGCAGGCACGGGACGCTCCGTGATCACCGTGGCGAACGTCGCGCCGCTGATCTCGACGATGGGGCCGCACACGAACTCGGCCATGTCGAGCAGGTGGCTGCCGACGTCCGCGAGCGCGCCGGTGCCGGGTCCGCCACGGTGTCGCCAGGTGATCGGCGAGGCGGGGTCGAGGCCGTAGTCGCACCAGTAGTGCCCGTTGAAGTGGATGATCTCGCCGAGACGCCCGGTCGCGAGTTCGTCACGGATCGCCTGGATCGCGGGTGAGCGGCGGTAGGTGTATCCGACAGTCGCGATCGTGTCGGCGTCCGCCGCCGCGGCGACCATCGACTCGGCGTCCGCGATCGACCCGGCCAGCGGCTTCTCGCACAGCACGTGCTTCCCGGCGGCGAGGAGGCCTTCGACGATCTCCCGGTGCAACTGGTTGGCGACGACGACGCTCACCGCGTCGATGTCCGGGGATTCGGCGATCGCCTGCCAGCTGTACTCGGCCCGCTCGTAGCCGTACCGCTTGGCGGTGTCGTCGGCAACGGCCTCGTTGGTGTCGGCGACGGCGACCAACCGCACGTCGGGACGGTCGGTGCCGAACAGCGTCGACGCGGTCCGGTACCCGGCGGCGTGCGCTCGTCCGGCCATGCCGCCGCCGATGACGGCGACACCGATCGAGTTGGAGGTCATGAGTGAAGCCTTTCGAGAGGGTGATGAACAAGCGGGGTGTCCGGTTCGGAGGTGCCCGAGTGTGTGCGGAAAACCTCCGGCTAGTTCGGTCTATTTGACCGGTCTAGTTCGACTACTATGAGCTGAGTCACGCCGCGGTGTCAAGCCCTACGCGGAGCGACGCACGAATGCACACGTCGAGAGGCCGTCACGGCAGACCGCAGGCGATTAGCCGGGGTCGGCGACGGACGAAAAGTATTGCGTGAGTGAGCGGTCCGGATCAGGACACGCCGGACCGCGGCCCCGCCACCGACGCCGACACCGGACCGGTGGTCCGGCGCACGACCAGCTGGGGCCGCAGCACGATCGAGGCGGACTCGGTGCGCCCCTGGTCGAGGCGTTCGATGACCGCGTCGACCGCCTTCGCGGCCTGCTCCCGCGGTTGTTGATTGACCGACGTCAGGTCGAGGTGCGCGAGTTGCGCCAGGGTGCTGTCGTCGTAGCCCGACACCGAGACGTCCTCGGGAATCCGCAGACCCACCCGCCGCAGTTCGGTGATGAGCCCGATGGCGCTGCGGTCGTTGGCGGCGATCACCGCGGTCGGCAGTTGCGGCCGCGCCAGCAGGGCCCGCGCCGCCTCGGTACCCGCACCGTCGGTGAAGTCGCCGTCCACGACGTCGGCGTCGAGTCCGTGCCGCCGCATCGCGCGCGTGTACCCGGATCGCCGGTCGGCCGCGATCGTGCCGTCACCGCCGCTGAGGTGCGCGATCCGGCGATGCCCGAGCCCCACCACGTGGTCGACGACGGTCCCGATGCCCTTGCCGTCGGCGGTCCGCACCACGTCGACGTTGCCGCCGACCCGGCGCCCCACCACGACCACCGGAACCCGCTCGGCGAGTGCGTCGAGCACGCCGGTGCCGAGTTCGGTGCCGAGCAGGATCAGGGCCTCGCACCGGAAGTCGAGCAGCGTCTCGACGACCTTCCCTTCCCCGTGGGTCGGGGTGACCGCACCCAGCACCACCTCGTACCCGTGTTCGTCCGCGGCGGCGACGAGGTATTCGACCATCTCGGCGTGGAAACTGCTGCGGATGTCGGCCATCACGCCGACGAGATGCGTACGCCGCAGCGACATCAACGCGGCCGTGCGGTTGGGCCGGTAACCCAGCTCGTCCGCCACCTCGAGGACGCGTTTGCGGGTCTCGGCGCTCGGGCCGGCGACACGGCGGAAGACCATGGACACCAGGGCCTTCGACACACCCACGCGGTCGGCGATGTCCTGCATGGTGACGGCGCGCTTCGCGGCCTGCGCGGGGCCGTCACTCCGAGCGTCGTCGTCGCGTTGCATACTCAGCCCCTTCACCCTCGCCGGACCACGAGACACCACAGCGTATCCGACCCGAATGCGGAACCACGGTGGCGGTTCGGCTCGTGCGCGGAATGCGCGCGGCAACCCATGGTAGCCCGAACTAGACCGGTTCAATGGACCCGGCTGGACCGCGCCGGCTACGCGGTGACCAGGTCGATGGCGACGGCCGATCCGTGCGGGTCGACGACGGCGTCGAGGATGGTCTTCTGCGTCTGGGTGAGGTGCTCGGCGCACGCCGCAGCGGCGGCCGGTCCGTCGCCCGCGAGGATCGCACGGCACATCGCCAGGTGCTCCGCCAACGAGACGTCCAGGCGGTCGGGGCGGGAGTGGGCGATGTTGCGCAGTCGCTCGGTGTGCGGCCGGAGTTCGGCGATCGAGCGGGCGAGTTGTGCGTTCCGAGTGTGCGCGATGACCGCCTGGTCGTAGGTTTCCGTGAGGGCGTAGAAGCGATCATGCCGGGAGTCGGACGGCGCCTCCTCGGCGATGGCCCCGAGCGCTTCCGCCACCTCTTCGAACTGCTGCCGTGCCACACCGTCGCGTGAGACAGCCTCGGCGACCATCCGCGCCGCGGCCGCCTCGAGCAGGATGCGCAGTTCGAAGAGGTCGCGGACGCTCTTGATCGAGATGGGAGCGACCCGTGCGCCCTGCCGGTCGACGAGCGAGACCAGTCCTTCCGCCTCGAGCCGAAGGAAGGCCTGCCGGACGGGGGTACGGGAGGCCGAGTACCGCGAGCCGACGTCGAGAGCGCTCAGCGATTGCCCCGGAGACAGAACCCCGTTCAGGATGTCCGCCCTGAGCTGCCCGTATACCTGCTCACTCTTGCTCTCGCCCGCCATGCATACATCCTAACGTTCGCAACGGTGTGCGCTAAGGTATACATTGATGCACACCATTGATTCTCGACAGCACCCGAAGTAGGCGCCCACCCGTGAACGACGTGCAGACCCCCGAACTGACCGTGCCGACGCGCGCATCCGAACTGCGTCGTCGCGGACTCCGCTGGGTCGCACTGATCGCACTCTCGGCAGGAGGCTGGGCGCTCGGCGAGAGCATCGGACTGACGGCGGCCGGCCTCTTCGCGGCCCTGATAGTCGCAGCGGCCCTTGCCGTCACCGGATGGGGTCCGTCCCGCGTGCCGAGTCCGCTGGGCAAGCTTGCGCAGGGCGTGCTGGCCAGCGCGGTCGGGCTGATGGTGCACCGGGAGACGATCGCCGCCCTGGGCTCACTGTGGGTGCCGGTGGTCTCGATCGCGGCCGCGACCCTGGTGATCAGCGTGGCCGCCGGCGCCCTCCTCGCGCTGCATCGTGACGTGGACGCGGTGACCGGATCCCTCTCCATGACAGCGGGCGGCGCCACCGGACTCGTCGCCATGGCCCGCGAACTCGGCGGCGACGACCGCGTCGTGGCGGTGGTGCAATACCTGAGGGTGGCGCTCGTCGTGGTGTCGATGCCGATGATCGTCACGTTCGGCTTCCGCGCGGACACCGGCGCGGGAACGGTGACGGCCACCGACGGCGGCGGCACCGAATGGTATGTGGCACTACCGTTCCTCGCACTGTTCATCGTAGGCGGCACCGCCGTGGCATCACTGCTGCGACTGCCCGCACCCGCGACGCTGGGGCCGCTGGCGGTGAGCGCCGGATTCGAACTCGGGGGCTGGAGCGACGCGGTCTCGGTGCCGCCGATGCTGATGACCGCCGCGTTGATCCTCATCGGCTGGCAGGCCGGGCTCGCATTCGACCGGGCGAGCCTGCGGGCGATCGGACGGATCCTGCCGTACGCCGCGCTGCTCACGCTCCTGGTCGGGGCGGCCTGCGCCGGCCTGGGCGTCCTCCTCTCCCACCTCACGGGTGCGAGCCTCCTCGAGGCCTACCTCGCCACTACCCCCGGCGGTCTGGCGGCGGTGCTGGCCGTGTCGGCCTCCACCTCCTCCAACGTCACGTTCGTCGCGGCCGCCCAGGTGCTGCGCCTGGTCATCATGCTCGTCACCACCCCGATCATGGCGAAAGCATTCGCCCACTTCAGTTCTCGGCGCCGGCGAGCGTAGCGGGATCCTCTCGGGACGACGCGGTCCGGTCACATCCGGGCCGTCTCGACCGGAGAGGACTCCCACACACCCCGGGTTCCGTTGCGGAGTCTCCGAACTCGGGGTGCGTCGGCGAGTGGATTCTCGAATGTCGGCGCATGGCATCTACCTCTCATTCTCGTTGGCAGCCACCTGGCTGCAGATTGGTGTGTCGGGGTTCGATCAGCCGTAGACGCGCGAGATGAAGGCGTCGAGGTTGTCGCGAACCCGCGCGATCCTCTCCTCCGGTTCGAGATCCTCGCGGTACTGCCTGCCCAGCGCGGGCGACTTCTTCCGGCGCGCGTACAGCGAGCACGCGAGATCGGCGCACATGTACGTGCCGATCGAGTTGCCCCGACGTCCGGACTCCCCCGACTTACGCGCGGTCATCAGCGAGACGCCGCCACTGGCATGGGTGGTCATGCAGACCGTGCACATCTGCGCGCGGCGGTACCCGCCCGTCTCGTAGCGCAGCGCGACGCCGACCAGACGACCCTCCCGCGGTACGACGACATAACAGCGACCGGGAAACGACGGGTCGCTCCAGCCGAGGAAGTCGAGATCCTCCCACGGCCGATCGTCCAGGTCACGAGGGACGGGTAGGCGCTTGGCATCGCCCTTGGAGCAATTGATGAACGACGACCTGATGTCGTGTTCGGTGACGGGTTCCATGACGAAAAGAACTCCTTCAGTCGACGGGTGGACAAAGCCTCGTGACACTACGGACCGCGGCAGCGGCGGGCAACGGATTTTCGACGATCCACGCGTCCGACGCTGCGTGTATCGTGCTGTTTCCGGCTTCGAGGGGTTGCGCGCTCTGCGGTTTGATGTCGTCCAGCTTCAGGGTGCGGCGACGAGCGGGATGATGACGGTGTCGATGATGTCGACGAGGTCGCTCTCGGTGACCGGTTCACGCTGCAACAGGATGCGATGAGCCAGGAGGGCGGGGAGCACACCGGCGACGAGCGGGGTGACCGCCTCGGGGCGCACTTCGCCCCGATCGACGCCGCGGCGCAGCAGCGCGAGCAGCCCCGCACGCCCGGGCGCCTGAAAACGTTCCTCGATGGCGCAAGCGAGTTGGGGGTCTGTCACCGACTCGCATTTCACCGCACGCATCGCCTGGCCCGCCGGGCTGTCGAGGGTCCGAGCGATCGCCCGGGCCACCTGCCGCAGCGCATCACCGGTGGTCGTCGACTCATCGAGGACGGGATCGATCCCACTCTGCGCCGGCGTCGGCAGCAGCGCGCTCAGCGCGTCGAGCACGAGTTCCTGCTTGGTGCGCCAACGCCGGTAAATGCTGGCCTTGCCGGTGCCCGCGCGGGCGGCGACGGACTCGATCGAGAACGCGCGATACCCGACCTGGGACAACTCCGCGAATGCGCCCGCCAAGATCGCGTCGTGCAGTGCGGCACCGCGCTTTCGCTGCGGCGGCGCGGTGAGAGGTTCGCTGCTGCTCGTCGAGACGGCCATGTCGCATCCGATCCTTCCGACCCTCCTGTGACGGTGAGGGCATCGAGTGAACGCTTGCGTCCCCTACCGGGCGAAGACTAGCCTCTCAAAATAGAGAACGCGAGCGTCCGTCAGGTATTGCTCCGCCCGCCTTGCCATTTCGGGCGCCGACAGCCGTGCGCCGCCCGACTGCACCAATTGATGCGCCCCGACCTGCTTCCACCCGCTTCTACCGTGAGGTGAGCACATGACGAACACCGATCAGGAACCCGATCCGCGCCGCTGGAAGGCACTGATCTTCATCTGCCTGGCACAGCTGATGGTGGTGCTGGACGGCACTGTGGTCAACATCGCGCTCCCGCACGCGCAGGCCGACCTCGGCTTCTCCGACGCCAACCGGCAATGGGTGATCACCGCCTATGCCCTGGCCTTCGGTGGGCTCCTGCTACTCGGCGGCCGGATCTCCGACATGTGGGGCCGCCGACGCGCCTTCATCGTCGGGCTGATCGGGTTCGCCGCGGCATCGGCGCTCGGCGGCGCCGCCGTCAACACCGAGATGCTGATCGGCGCCCGCGCTCTGCAGGGCGCGTTCGGCGCGTTGCTCGCCCCGGCAGCGCTATCGCTGCTAACGGTGACATTCACGCAGGGCAAGGAACGCGCCAAGGCATTCGGCATCTACGGCGCGATCTCCGGCGGCGGTGCCGCGATCGGGCTGATCCTCGGCGGCATCCTCACCGAATACCTGAACTGGCGGTGGACGCTGTTCATCAACATCTTCTTCGCCCTCGCCGCGGTCGCCGGCGCCGTGTGGGAGATCCGCGAACCCGCCGGCGGACGCAACCCGGCCCACCTCGACATCCCCGGCGCACTACTGGCGAGTTCGGGACTCGCGGCCGTGGTGTACGGGTTCAGCCACGCCGCCACCGACGGCTGGGGTGACAGCGTGACCATCGCGGTCCTGATCGCGGCCGTCGTACTGCTGACCGCATTCGTGGTGGTGCAAACCCGGGTAGCCGCGCCACTGCTGCCGCTGCGCGTGGTGCTCGACCGCAATCGGGGCGGGTCGTACTTGTCGTTGGCGCTCGCCGTGATCGGCATGTTCGGCACATTCCTTTTTCTGACGTTCTACCTGCAGGTGGTGCTCGCCTACAGCCCCGTCGTCGCCGGTGTCGCGTTCCTGCCGATGGTGGTCGGGATGATGATCGGATCGACGCAGATCGGTGCCCGCCTCACCACCAGAGTCGCGCCGCGGCTGCTGATGACTCCCGGCTTTCTGGTCGCCGCCACCGGACTGGTCATCCTGACCCGAATGACAGTCGACAGCCCCTACGCAGCGGTAGTCCTGCCCGGCCTGTTCCTGATGGGCCTCGGCATGGGTACCGCGTTCATGCCCGCGATGAGCCTGGCCACCCACGGAGTGGCCCCGCGCGACGCCGGCGTCGCCTCCGCGATGGTCAACACCTCGCAGCAGGTCGGCGGCGCAATCGGCACCGCCCTGCTCAACACCATCGCCACCAGCGCCACCGCCGCATATATCACCGCCCACGCAGCCGAAGTCACCACCCCCGCGGCCGGTCAGCTCCTGAAACTGGAGAGCATGGTCCACGGCTTCTCGACCGGCCTCTGGTGGGCGTGCGGCATCCTCGTCCTCGCCGCCGCCGTGGCCTTCGTCCTCATCAACACCGGACATCCAGGCGGCGCCCACCCCGACGACATCGACGACGACACGGCCACCACCGCCATCTCACACTGACCCGCCGGGGTAACCCGGACACTCATGCAGAATGCACTCAACGACACTCGGCATGAACGGAACACGAATGGCGGCAGGTACACGGGTCGGCACGCAGTTCGGGCACTACCATCTCCGGGCTCTGCTCGGCCGAGGCGGAATGGGTGAGGTGTACGAGGCGTACGACACCACCAAGGATCGCACCGTCGCACTAAAGATCCTCGACGTCGACCTCGCGAACGACCCCACGTACCAGCAGCGGTTCCGCCGCGAATCGCATGCCGCCGCCCGGCTGCAGGAGCCGCACGTCATCCCCATCCACGATTGGGGCGAGATCGACGGTGTGCTCTACATCGACATGCGACTGGTCGTCGGGCAGGATCTGCGGGCGCTGCTCCGGTCGCGCGGCCCGATGGGTCCCGCACACGCAGTCGCGGTCGTCGACCAGATCGCGGCGGCGCTCGACGCCGCGCACGCCGACGGACTCATCCACCGCGACGTCAAGCCGGAGAACATCCTCGTCACGGCCGGTGAATTTGCGTACCTCGTCGACTTCGGTATCGCGCACTCGAGTTCCGACCTCCGGCTGACGACCCTCGGCAGCGCCGTCGGCTCCTACGCGTACATGGCGCCCGAGCGGTTCGACAACGCGCCGGTCGATGCCCGCGCGGACGTCTACTCGCTGGCGTACGTCCTCTACGAATGCCTCACGGGATCCATCCCGTTCCCGTCCAACAGCATCAGCAGCGCGATCCGCGCGCATCTCACCACACCCGTGCCCAGCCCCAGCTCGATCCGGACCGACGTGCCCGCCACGTTCGACGAGGTGATCGCCCGGGGTCTGGCCAAGGACCCCCGCGATCGGTACAGGACGGCAGGCGACTTCGCGGCGGCAGCCCGCTCCGCGTTGACCGCTCCGGAGCGGAAGACCGAAACCGACATCGCGACCCGCCCGGAACCGTCGCCGGTCCCGCGGTCCGAGCCGACGCGGGTCGACGACCGCGGGCGTCCACCCGTCTACCCGCCGACCGCGTTCCACAGCGGTCCGCCCGGCCCGCCTCCGCCCTTCTACCCGCCCGCTCCCTACGCCACCCCGCCTGCGCGGCGCTCGGTGGCGCGGCGCTCGGTGGCCGTCCCGGTGACGGTGACCGTGCTGGTGATCGCGTTACTGGCACTCGCCGGGGTGGTCGGATGGCTCGTGCTGGACCGGAACAACCCGGACACCCCCGCGGTCGCCGCGGCCGGAAGCAGACAGGTGCGCACTCCTGTCACAGAGGACGTCCCCGTCGCGACCACCAGGGCGGCGCCGGCGACGGCCCCGCCCGCCGTGACTCCGCCCAGAACGACGACGGCTCCCCCGCCCCCAATCGTCGGCGAGGTGTCGGGCGCCGACCGGCAGGGCTTCCTGCCCCCGTCCGATGCACGATGCAACTACACCAACCCGGCGGTGTTCATCGGTCGCACCACGAAGTCTCTGGTCGTGGTCTGCGAGACGGGCGTGGGACGCTACTACTACCAGGGCGTACGCATCAGCGACGGCGCCGCGATCTCCGTCGACGACCCGAGCCCCAGCGGTGACGGCTTCGTCGCCACCGGCGACGGCGGCACCGAATACCGGCTCACCCCGTCCGCCCTGACCATCGTCGGCGGCGACGGCCGGGTCCTCGCGACCGAACCGATGATCGAGTCCGCATACCGCTGAATCGCGCCTTTGAATCGCCGTCTGCGGCGACAACGGGACGGGCGGTCGGAATCGGTGAGAGTATAGGGCTGTGAGCGCAGAGGCAGATCATGAGGAGAGACGTCGCCCGATCCCGGAAACCCCATTGGGCTACCTCGAGCAGCTACCTGCCCTCGTCCTGCTCGAGCGCCTGCCGGTTCCCGTCCTGGCGGTCGAGGACGACGGCACGGTCGTCCACGTGAACAGTGCTTTCGAGAGGATGCTGGGGCACCCCGTCGCGTCACTGCGCGGACGTCCGGTGTCCGAACTCCTCGACTGGGACGAGGCGTCGACTGGCGCCGCGGCGGTCGAACACCTCCGCGAGTCGGCGACCACCCCTGTCGACCTCGCACATCAGGACGGATCCCGGGTACGCGCACTCGTCAGCAGGCCCATCCTCCGCCGGCAGGACGACCCGGTGACCCTGGTCTGCTTCCACGACGTCACCGAACAACTGTGGAACGGCGGCCGGGCCCCGGGCTTCTGACCCCGCGCCCACAGTTGCACACGGATTTGCCGGATTCCCGCGCAATTGCGCCCGCATCTGGCAAATCGCTGTGCAAACAGAGCGACGAGGATGGCCGCGAAACCGCGCGGGCCCGATCAGCCGCGGGTTAGGTTGGCTGCATGGCGACCGGTAAGGACAAGTCACCCGCTGTCGAACTGGAGGTCGGCGACCGGACCGTGCGGATCTCGCACCCGGAGCGCGTCTATTTCCCCGCCACCGGCGCCACGAAACTGGACCTCGCGAACTACTACCTGAGTGTCGGCGACGGCATCGTGCGCGCACTGCGCGAACGGCCCTGCATGATGCACCGCTTCCCGGACGGTCTGAGCGGCGAGAAGGTGCACCAGAAGCGGTTGCCGCACGGTGCGCCGGACTGGGTGCAGACGGTGCGCGTGACGTTTCCGCGGTACAACCGCCACGCCGACGAACTGTGCGTGACGCACCCGGCGGACGTGATCTGGGCGGTGCAGATGTCCACGGTCGAGTTCCATCCGTGGAACTCGCGCCGCGCGGACGTCGAACGACCCGACGAGTGGCGGATCGATCTCGACCCGATGCCCGAATGCGGGTTCGACACGGTGCGGCGCGTCGCCGGGGTGGTGCACGAGGTGCTCGACGAACTGGGTGCGACGGGGTGGCCGAAGACGTCCGGCGGCAGCGGCATGCACGTCTACGTCCGGATTCGGCCCGACTGGGGATTCGGCGACGTCCGGCGGGCCGCGCTGGCCTTCGCGCGCGAGGTGGAGCGCAGGGCGCCGAAGGACGTGACCACCACCTGGTGGCGGAAGGACCGGGATCCGCGCAAGTTGTTCGTCGACTACAACCAGAACGCCCGCGACCACACCATCGCCAGTGCGTATTCGGTGCGGGGTGTGCCCGACGCGACGGTGTCCACCCCGGTGACGTGGGACGAGATCGACGACGTGGACCCACACGAGTTCACGATCGCCACCGTCCCAAAGCGGTTCGCGACACTCGGTGATCTGCACGCGGGAATCGACGACGCCGTGTTCTCACTCGAGCCGCTGCTGGAGTGGGCGGACCGCGACGAGGCCGAGGGCGAGCCGGATCCCGGTGGCGCGGAGGACTAGTCGGCGCTACAGGTCCAGAACCGCTAGAGGTCCAGAACTACGTCCTCTGACGGAGTGGTGCAGCAGATGAGGGTGTTCCCGTCCGCCGGCGGTTCGATGGGTTCCGGGTCGTAGTCGACGGCCCCGGACAGCAGCGCCGTTTCACAGGAGTGGCAGACGCCGGTGCGACAGGACCAGCGTGTCGGCACGTCACACGCCTCGGCGAAGTCGAGGAGGGTTCCCCGCCCGGCGTCCCACGGCACGGTGAGCCCGCTGCGCGCGAACGAGACGGAAGGGCCTGTGCCCGGCGGTCCGGACGGCGGATGGGGCGCCCGTGAAGAAGCGTGAACCACACCGGGATTGAGAGCTCCTTCCGCACCGAACGTTTCGACGTGAATCCGCGCGGGGTCGAGCCCGTCGGCGGCGAGCGCGGACCCGAGATCGGCCATGAACGACGCGGGCCCGCACAGATAGGCCTCCGCGTCGGCGGGCAGACCGAGACCCGCAATCAACTCCCCCGTGAGCCGGCCCGCGGTGGTGTAGTCGGCGCCCCTGCTGTCGGTTTCGGCAGGCCTGCTGTAGGCGATGTGCGAACGACTGCCCGGCAACCGGTCCAGGAGATCACAGCTCTCCTCGGCGAAGGGATGTTCGGATCCGTCACGGGCACCGTGGACCCACCACACCTGCCGCGACGACCCCGCTTCCACGAGTGCGTACAACATCGACAGCAGGGGTGTCACCCCCACACCCGCGGAGACGAGCACCACCGGTCGCGCCTCGCCGTCCAGGAAGAACGTCCCTCGCGGGGCCGCCACCTCGAGGGTGTCACCGAGGCGCACACGGGAATGGACGTATCGGCCTGCCACACCGTGCGGTTCCCGTTTGACACTGATCCGGTAGTCGGCGGCGCCGGGGCGATTGGACAGCGAGTAGCTGCGGATCACCGGGCCCTGTACGTCGTCGGGGTGCAGGCGCAGTGTGATCGACTGCCCCGCCTGCCAGGACGGCAACGCCGAGCCGTCGGATGTGGCCAACGACAGCGACAGAACGCGGCGGCTCTCCTCGTGAATCCCGGTCACCGTGAGCGAGCGGAAGCCGGGCCACGCGGGCGGCGGGCTGCCTGCGGTCTTCGTCAGCCCGACGTTCCCGCCGGCACCCGAATCGGCTCGGTCCAGAATGTTCTGCAGCGACTCCTTCCACCCGGGGCTCAGCGCCGGGATCCGCAACGCCCTCTCCAGTGCGTCGCGCGGGTGGCCGGGCAGATACAGGAGCGCGTCGATCTCCGCGACGGGCACCGCTTCCGGGCCTGCCGCGACCTTCACGACGTCCTGCCCGGCCTCGACCTCCCCTTCCTCGATCACCCGGAGGTAGAAGCCGGGCCTGCGGTGGGACACGAGCAGCGCCGCCATCTGCGGTTCGTTCATGCGCATGCCCACCCGGTAGCACGTCACGCGGGGCTGGGTGACCTCGAAGACCGCGGTTCCGATCCGGTAGCGATCACCGATGCAGACCTCGTCGTCGGCTAGACCGTCGACTGTGAAGTTCTCCCCGAAATGTCCCGGTTCGAGATCGTCACGGCGGAGGTATTCGCGCCAGTGGCGGTACGACTCGGTCTGATAGACGAGCACGGCGCGGATCTCACCACCGTGTCCGCCGAGGTCGCCCTGGCCGTCACCGTCGATGTTGAATCGCCGGACCATCCGCGGCCCGTCGACGGGGCGCTTCCAGACGCCGGTGTGGACCGTCCGGCCCCGCCAGGACACGTCCCGGGGCATCCCGACATTCAGTGAACTGAGCGTGGCCACGGCATTCGCCTCTTCTGGTCGGTACGACACTCGATCGGCCCCCGATCGATCATCTGTCATCCCGTCCCGCGGATCAACGACTCGCCGTGTGACCGCAACGCGACACGCGCCCCGACCGTGCGGCCGAGGCGTGTGTCCCGCATGCCGAGCTCTTCCCTACCGTGCCGGCGGGGGTGGTGGCGGCGGAGGCGGTGGCGGGTTGGGATTGCAGAGTTGGCAGCCGTCGACCGGAGGTTTGGGAACGGGTGCGTGACAATCGTTCTGACAGGGTCTGGCGCCGGCGATCTCGGCGGTTCCCACCAACGAGATCGACAGGGCCGCGAGGATCGCCCCGATGGCCGCCACGATCCTGACGGAAGTTCTGGTAGTCGACATTGTTCCTCCTGTGAGCTGAAGCACGGTGTGCAGCACCGTCGTTCGAGCATCCGGGACGGACGCCACGACTGCCAGGCACCCTGGGGGTGGAGTCGGGCCACCCGGTCAGCCCAGCCGGCCGATCACGTCCAGCACGTCGCGCAGCGCGGACAGCGAGTGCGCGGGGAGGAAGGCGTCGCAGAAGGGCAGCGCGGCCGCCATCGAACCGGCGAGCGGCCGGAAGCCGGGGTCACCGGCGCGGGGGTTGAGCCACACCAGACGATGGGCGCGACGACGCACCCGGGTGAGGGCGTGTGCCAGGCGTTCCGGGTCGTCACTGTCCCAGCCGTCGGACGCGATGACCACGAGTGCGCCGCGCAGTGCGTTGCCGTGCGGGGACGCGAGCAGTTCACTCACGCTGCCCGCGATGTGGGTGCCCCCGAATCTGTCGACCACCTTCTCGTTCGCCCTGCGGACCGCGGTCTCGGCGCTGCGGTGGGCGAGCACGGGGGTCAGCCTCGTCAGCGACGTGGAGAACGCGAACACCTCCGGCCTGCCCGCGGTCTGCCGTTGCACCGCCGCCGCCCGCATCAGGTGGAGGTAGATCGCAGCGTACGGCTGCATCGACCGGCTCACGTCGCACAGCATGACGATGCGGCGCGGACGGTTCCGGGCGCGGCTCCGCGCGAGTACCACCGGCTCCCAGCCTGTGGCCCTCGACCGGTTCATGGTGGCCCGCAGGTCGATACGCCTGCCGCGGCGATGCACTTCGCGACGCCGGGTGCGGCGGGACGGCCACACCGCGGTTGCCTGTTCCAGCCAGGCTCCGAGGAGCCGGAGGTCGCCGGCGTCGAATCGCGCGAAGGGTTCGTCGGCGCGGGCGACGAGCCTGCTGGGCAGTGTGTCCGGCACGGCGGTTAACGCGTCGTGCAGGCTGTCCTCGGCGTTGTCGACGCCGCCGGTCATCAGTGGTCGGGTCATCCACGGCACGCCCTCGACGTCCTGCGCGTCGCCGGGCCGGTCGCGGCCGTCGCGGACGGCGGCGAGGGCCGACTCCCGCCCGGCCGCGGTGCGCCGCGCATGCGGGTCGACCGACAGCAACGCGTCCTCGAAGACCGCGGAGAACACCGCGTCGAACGATGCGAGGTCGTCGACGCGGTTGACGAGCGTCAGACGCGCCGACCAGTACAGCCGCGAACGTGAACTCGGCGACGACAGGTGAAGCGCCTGCACGAACGCCGCGGGACCGCTCGCCGAGACGACGACGCCGCGGGCCCGCAACCGGGCGACGAGCGCCACGGCGAACGCCGCAAGATCGACACCCCGCAGGATGCCCGACGCGGTCATCGCCTGCGGCGGCCCACCACGAGAACGACCACGATTCCCGCGAGGACGGCAGCGAGGATCGGGGCGTACCGTTTCCACGCACCCGCACCGGACAGCGCCAGCAGGTCCAGCGGCGCCGGTTCGGCGGCGGGCCGTGCCACGGACAGCGTCGTGGTGGCGGCGGAGTCGGTGGCGGTACCGGCTGTTTCGGGTTCTGCCGCGGGCTGATCGGCCGGCCCTCCGGAAAGTTTCGCTTCCAGCGATTCCGCGAACTGCCCCATGAGTTTCTCCGACACCTGTTGGATCATCCCGCTGCCGAACTGCGCCAGTTTGCCGACGATCTTCATGTCGGTGTCGACGGTGACGCGGGTGCCGTCGCCCGCCTCGTGCAACTGGGCGGTGATCGTCGCGGACGCGTTGCCGGAACCGCGCGAGTCCCGGCCGCGGGCGTCGATCACGGCGCGGTGCTCCTTCTCGTCGCGTTCGACGAAGGTGGCCTTGCCCTTGAACTCACTCGTCACCGGACCGACCTTGACCTTCACCTTCCCCAGGTAGTCGTCGCCCTCGCGCCCGGTCATCTGCGCGCCGGGCAGCAGCGGCGCAACCTCCTCGAGGTCGCTGAGCACCTCCCACGCCTGCTCGATCGGGGCGCTGACGGTGAACTCGTTGGCGATCTTCATGACGGAAACCTCTCATCCGGTGGCCAGGCCGCGCGCGTAATCGACGAATGCGTCCTGAACCATTGTGCGATCGTCCGGGGTCTTCGCGAGTGCACTCAGGCTCGAGATCGCGTCTTCGCGCACCAGATCGGCCACGCCCAGCGCCGCGAGCGCGGACACCCAGTCGATCGTCTCCGCGATTCCCGGGGGCTTGTCGAGATCGAGGTCGCGGGCACGGCCGACGAATCGGGTGGCGTGCTCGATGAGGAGTTCGGACGCCACGGACACGGTGCGACGCACGATCGCGGCCGCCCGCGCCGGCTCCGGGTAGTCGATCCAGTGGTACAGGCACCGGCGGCGCAGCGCGTCGTGGAGGTCGCGACTCCGGTTGGACGTCAGCACGACGACGGGATGATGTTCGGCCGTGAACGTTCCCAGTTCCGGAACGGTCACCGACGCCTCCCCCAGGAATTCGAGGAGCAGAGCCTCGAATTCGTCGTCGGCTCGGTCGATTTCGTCGATCAGCAGCACGGGCGGGGTCGGTCCCCGATATCTCACACAGTGCAGGATCGGACGTTCCAGCAGGAATTCCTCGGTGAACAGGTCGTCCTCGGTGAGTCCGTCGCCCCGCGATTCGGCCAACCGGATGGTGAGCAGCTGTCGCTGGTAGTTCCAGTCGTAGAGCGCCTCGTTCGCGGTGAGGCCTTCGTAGCACTGCAACCGGATCAGTGGCGCGCCGAGAACGGTCGCCAGGGCCTTCGCCGCGGTGGTCTTGCCGACCCCGGGTTCGCCTTCGAGCAGCAGCGGACGGCGCAGGACCGCGCCGAGGTACAGGGCCGACGCGGTTCCGAGGTCCAGGAGATAGTCCTCGGCGTCGAACCGCCGGACCACGTCCGCCACATCCTCGAACCCCTGCGTCATACCGCTCCCGTCTCCGGCGCGAACGACGCCCGGCACCCCGGCCCGCAGAACCAGAAGTCGTGGCCGTCGCGCCGCAGGTGGACGGTGTCGGGTCCCACCACGACGGGCATCCCGCACACTGGATCGACCGCCTCCACCGCCGCCTGCCGGGCCGAATCGTCCTCCGGGGCCCGCAGTCCCGCTCTCCGCAGCTGCTGCACCAACTCGGCCGCGATCGACACCGCGATCTCCGCCGACGTCCGCGCCCCGATGTCGAGGCCGACCGGGGTGTGCACCCGCGCCCGCTCGGACTCGGTGAGCCCCAGGGTGTCGAGGATGGCTCCCCCGCGAGTCCGGCTGGCGACGAGCCCGACGTACCCGACGCCGGCGTCGATCGCCGCGCGGATGACCTCCGCCTCGGGGCCGCCGTGGCCGGCGAGCACCACGGCCGTGGTGCCGGAGAACTGTCCGGCGTCGTCGTGCTCGACGGTGAACCCCAGCAATTCCGCGATGCCCGCCAGACACTGCGCGATCGGTGTGGTGCCGCAGATCCTGACGAGCGGCGGCGGCACCTGCGGCTCCAGGAAGATCTCCATGGCGCCGCCGGACAGGCACGGATTCACCACGACGGACGCGCCCGGGGTCTCCGGGAACTGCACGGCCCCGTCGGGCAGGACCCGCAGCAGCACGCTCTCGTTGCGCTCCAGCACGCCCAGCGCGGCGGTGCGCACCGAGTTCTGCGCGCATTGCCCGCCGACGAAACCCTCGATCGTCCCGTCCTGCAGGAGGATCGCCTCGTCGCCGGTGTGGCTGGACGTCGGCGGCTGCGCCCGCACCACCGTCGCGTGGACGAACGGCCTGCGGTCGCGCACCAGTTGCGCCGCACGCTCTTTCAAATCCATCGGGCCTCCTCGCAGCCGACCGGGCGACGCTCAGATCGGGGGTGTCGCGCGGCCCTGCATGGCCTCCCACACCCGGGACGGGGTGAGCGGCATGTCGGCGTGCCGCACGCCGAACGGGGCCAGCGCATCCACGACCGCGTTCACCACGGCCGCGGGCGATCCGACGGTCGCCGATTCGCCGATGCCCTTGGCGCCGATCGGGTGATGCGGCGACGGGGTGACGGTGAAGCCGGTCTCGAGTTTCGGGACCTCGAGCGCGGTGGGGATCAGGTAGTCCATCAGCGACCCGCCGAGGCAGTTGCCGTCCTCGTCGAATTCGATGATCTCCATCAGCGCCATGCCGATGCCGTCGACGATGCCGCCGTGGACCTGCCCCTCGATGATCATCGGGTTGATGCGCGTGCCGCAGTCGTCGACGGCGAGGAACCGCCGCACCTTCACCACGGCGGTGCCGGGATCGATGTCGACGACGCAGAAGTACGCGCCGTACGGGTACGTCAGATTCTCGGGGTTGTAGCAGATCTGCGCCTCGAGTCCGCCTTCGATGCCCTCCGGAAGGTCGCCTGCACCGTGCGCCCGCATCGCGATGTCCTGGATGGTCACCTTCGCCGAGGGGTCGCCCTTCACATGGAATTCGCCCTTCTCCCACTCCAGATCGGCGACCGACGCCTCGAGCATCCCGGATGCGATGATCTTCGCCTTGTCCCGCACCTTGCGGGCGACCAGCGCGGCCGCCGCCCCGGACACCGGCGTCGACCTGCTGCCGTACGTGCCGAGCCCGAACGGTGTATTGTCGGTGTCGCCGTGGACCACGTCGATGTCGTCCGGCGGGATGCCGAGTTCCTCCGCCACGATCTGCGCGAACGTCGTCTCGTGGCCCTGCCCCTGGGTCTGCACCGACAACCGGACGACGGCCTTCCCCGTGGGATGGACCCGCAGTTCACAACCGTCGGCCATGCCCAGACCCAGGATGTCCATGTCTTTCCGGGGTCCGGCACCGACGGCTTCGGTGAAGAACGCCATGCCGATTCCCATCAGCTCACCACGCTCGCGGCGTTCCTTCTGCTCCTCCCGCAGGTGGTCGTAGCCGATCATGTCCATGGCCTTGCGCATGGTGGTCTCGTAGTCGCCCGAGTCGTACACCCACCCGGTCTTGCTGGTGTACGGGAACTGTTCGGGCCTCAGCAGATTCTTCAGCCGCAGTTCCGCCGGATCCATCTTCAGGTCGAATGCCAGGCAGTCGACGAGCCGTTCGACGAGATACACGGCCTCGGTGATCCGGAACGAGCAGGCGTACGCCACCCCGCCGGGCGCCTTGTTCGTGTAGACCGCCGTCATCGCGCAGTGCGCGGCCTCGATGTCGTAGCTTCCGGTGAAGACGCCGAAGAAGCCCGCCGGATACTTCACCGGGGCCGCGGTGCCGTTGAACGCCCCGTGATCGGCCAGCACCTTCGTGCGGATCGCGAGCATCTTGCCCTCCGCGGTGGCCGCGATCTCGCCGACCATGATGTAGTCGCGGGCGAACCCGGTGCTCATCAGGTTCTCGCTGCGATCCTCCATCCACTTCACCGGCTTGCCCGTCACGAGCGACGCGACGATCGCGCACACGTATCCCGGGTAGATCGGCACCTTGTTGCCGAATCCGCCGCCGATGTCCGGGGACACCACCCGGATCTTGTGCTCCGGGATCCCGGAGACGAGGGCGTAGACCGTCCGGTGCGCGTGCGGGGCCTGGGAGGTGGTGTACAGGGTGAGCTTGCCGGACACCCGGTCGATGTCGGCGATTGCACCGCACGTCTCCATCGGCGCCGGATGCACGCGGGGGTAGACGATCTCCTGTTTCACCACCACGTCCGCCTTCGCGAACACGGCCTCGGTCGCGGCGGCATCGCCTGTCTCCCAGTCGAAACAGTGATTGTCCGTCTTGCCGTCGAGGTCGTCGCGGATCACCGGCGCATCGGGTGCCAGCGCCGCGCGCGCGTCGACGACGGGATCGAGCATGTCGTACTCGACGTCGATCAGTTCCAGCGCGTCCCGGGCCGAATAGCGGTCCTCGGCGATGACGAACGCTACCTCCTGGCCCTGGAAGCGCACCTTGTCGGTGGCCAGCACGGCCTGCACGTCGTTGGACAGCGTCGGCATCCACGCGAGGTTCTTCGCGGCGAGATCGGCACCCGTCACCACCGCCGTGACCTTCGGAAGTTCCTGCGCCGCAGTGGTGTCGATACTCACGATCCGCGCGTGCGCAACCGGCGACCGCAGGATCGCCAGGTGCAGCATGCCGGGGAGGGTGATGTCGTCGACGTAATTCCCGAGCCCCCGGATGAAGCGGGGGTCCTCCTTGCGGAGCATGCGACCGTGGCCGCACGGTTTCTTGTCGTTGTCTACGACGTCGGCGTCGCCCGAGGGCGGACGCGATTCGACGGTGGTCATGACGCACTTCCCACATGCTCTTCGACTGTCTTCGGCGTGCCCTCGGCGCCCCGCGTCTTGTCTTCCTGGACGTCCGCGTCGAAGTCGCCCGCCGGTTCGGGCTCGGCGGCTTCGCCGGCCCGGTGGTCGGCCGCCCACTGGATCGAGCGCACGATCGTGGTGTACCCGGTGCAGCGGCAGATCTGCCCGGAGATCGCTTCCCTGATGGTGGCCTCGTCCGGGCTCTCCTCCCGGTCGAGCAGGGCCCGCGCCGTCATCATCATGCCGGGCGTGCAGAACCCGCACTGCAGTCCGTGGCACTGCATGAAGCCCTGCTGGACGGGATCGAGTTCGCCGTCGTGCTCGAGGCCCTCGACCGTGCGGACGTCGTGCCCGCCGGCCATCGCGGCGAGCATCGTGCACGACTTCACCGGATCGCCGTCGACGGTGACGACGCACGTGCCGCAGTTGCTGGTGTCGCAACCCCAGTGGGTCCCGGTCAGGCCCAGTTGGTCACGGAGGAAGTGGACGAGCAGCATGCGCGGTTCCACCTCGGCGGTCACTGCTTCACCGTTGACGGTCATGTTCACCTGCATGGCTATGCCTCTTCTCCGGTCGGCTCGTGCTCCACGTCGCTGCGGAGCACCCGGTCGACCGCTGTACGGAGTGTGCGGATCGTGAGTTCGGATGCGAGATGACGTTTGTAGTCGACGGTCCCGCGGGCGTCGCGCACCGGCGAGCAGGCCTGCGCGGCCATCCGCCCGGCCTGGGCGAACGCCTCCTCGGACGGGGGGCGTCCGGTCAGGTAGTCGGCGATGTCCGAGAGTCCGGACGGGTCGGGGTCGACCGCGGTCAGGCCGACGGCGGCCCGGGCGATCTCGCCGCCCTCCACGGTGACGGCTGCTCCGGCCGCGGTGACCGCCCAATCCCCGGTTCGCCGTTCGACCTTGGCGTAGGCGCTGGAGCTGTGGCCGTGGACGGGTATCACGATCTCGATGAGCATCTCGTTGTGTGCGAGTGCCGTCTCGTACGGTCCGACGAGGAACTCGGACATGGGAATTTCGCGGCGTCCGCCGGGTCCCTGCACCACGCACGTGGCGTCGAGGACACCGCAGACCGTCGTGAGGTCCTCGGCCGGATCGGCCTGGCACAGCGATCCGCCGATGGTTCCGCGGTTGCGGACCACCGGGTCTGCGATCACCTTCTCGGCGTCGCGGAAGAGTGGGAACGCCACCGCGAGTTCGTCCGATTCGAGGAGCCGGCGGTGCCTGGTCATCGCACCGATCCGCACCCTCGACCGCTCGGTCGTGATGTATCCGAGTTCGCCCTCGAGGTCGTTGATGTCGATGAGGTACTCGGGATTGGCGAGGCGTAGTTTCATCATGGGGAGCAGGCTGTGGCCGCCTGCCACGAGGCGGGCTTCGTCGCCCAGCCGGTCGAGCAGGGCGATCGCGTCGTCGACGCCCGTTGCACGCTCGTATTCGAAGGATCCTGGTACTTGCATTGTGACCTACCTCACAAATGTGGATCCTTTCAGCCTGCGCAAGAACCGGTGGTCCGTCAACCCCGGTGAACCGCGCCTATTCGACGAGGGAATCCACCGGTTCCTCGTGGTGAATCCGGCCGCTCGACTCCGCCAGCGGGCGCCCCGTGCCGCCCCACCGGCAGGCGATGATCTCGGCGGCGATGGACACGGCCGTCTCCTCCGGGGTGCGGGCGCCGATGTCCAGGCCGATGGGGCTGGACAGCCGGTCGAGTTCGGCGTCGGTCAGACCCGCCTCGCGCAGGCGTTCGCGCCGGTCCAGGTCGGTTCGGCGTGATCCCATGGCACCGATGAACGCGACGTCCGGGAGGCGCAGCGCCGTTTCGAGGAGGGGGACGTCGAATTTGGGGTCGTGGGTGAGGACGCAGATCACGGTCCGGCCGTCGATGGCACCGGCCTCGGCCTGGCCGGCCAGGTACCGGTGTGGCCAGTCCACCACCACCTCGTCCGCGGTCGGGAACCGCGCGTGCGTCGCGAACACCGGCCGGGCGTCGCAGACCGTCACCCGGTAACCCATGAAGGCGCCCTGCCGGGCCACCGCGGCGGCGAAGTCGATGGCCCCGAAGACGAGCATGCGCGGCCGCGGCGCATAGCTGGCGACGAACACCTCCATTCCCTCGCCGCGGCGCTGACCGTCGGTGCCGTACGTCAGCACCGTGCTGCCGCCGGCCGCGAGGAGACCCCGGGCGTCGTCGGTGACGGCGGAGTCGGCGCGGTCCGAACCGAGGGCACCGCTCACGTCCTCGGGCCGGACGATCAGCCGGCGACCCACCCGGGCGGGGTCGGGATGCGCCACGACGGTGGCGACCGCGACCGGCCGGTGGTTCTCGATGTCCCGGACGATCTCACCGAGTTCCGGAAAATTGTCCCGCGAGACGGGCTCGACGAAGATGTCGATGATTCCGCCGCAGGTGAGACCCACCTCGAACGCATTCTCGTCGCTGATCCCGTACCGCTGTAGCACCGGCGTTCCCGTCGCCGCGACGTCGGTGGCGAGTTCGTAGACCGCCCCCTCAACGCACCCGCCCGACACCGAACCGGACGCGCTGCCGTCGGGTGCCACGACCATGGACGCCCCCGCCGGCCGCGGTGCGGAGCGGAACGTGCGGACCACCGTTCCGACGCCCGCCGTTCCACCCGCGGTCCACACCGCCATCAGGTCTGCCAGTACGTCGCGCATCAGCACCCTTCCCGCTCGAGTCCGACTCGCCACCAAGCTTATTCCGCGGACGCGAGTTTGGCCCGGGAGACGGGAACCTCGACGTCGACCGGTGCCAGCGGAAACGGGGGCGTCCCGGCCCCGGCGATCCGGTAGTGGCCCCACGGGTCGCGCTCGGCGAGGGCGGCGGGCACCTCGGGACCGTCGCCGATCGTGAGGAACAGCGGGGTGCGGTTGCGCTGCTTGGCCGCGTCGACGCCGTCGCCGACGACACGCCCGTACCAGTGGTACAGACCGTCCAGCGGTTCGAGGTGACCGTTCAGGAAGACCTCGACGGCCACGGTCAGGTCGCCGGACGTGAGCACACCCGGCCCCCGGTACTCGGTGTCGTCCTCGCGTTCGGCGAGCGAACTCAGCTCGAAGTGCCGGTCGTCGGGGGTGCGCAGGCGCCGCCAGTACGACGCGCTCGAACCCGGCCAGGCCGCCCGGTTGTGGCCGGTGGAATCGAGGTACCAGCTGTCGCAACCACCCGAATTCCACACCGAGCCCTCGAGTTTGCGGTGGATCACCCGGTTGAACTCGCGCTGTGCGCCCGCCCGCACCTCGATCCGCGTCGCGTCGCGTTTCTTCATCAGCGCCAGGCATCGGGTGATGTAGTGCGCCTGGGCCTCGATGACGAAGACGATCGACTGATTGCCGCCTCCGGAGTTCGGCCCCATCATGAGGAAGAAGTTCGGGAACCCCGTGACCGCGACACCGAGGTACGCCTCCATGCCGTCGCGCCAGGCCCGCTGGATCGTCAGCCCGCGACGACCCACGATGTGCTCGTTCTCGAATCGGTCGCCGACCGCGAACCCCGTGCCGTAGACGATGACGTCCGCGTCGTGCATCTGTCCGTCCTCGGTGCGGATCCCGCGCTCGGTGATCTCCGCGATACCCGACGTGACCAGGTCGACGTTCTCCCGTTGCAGGGCCGGGTAGTAGTTGCTGGACACCAGGATTCGCTTGCATCCGATGGTGTAGCCGGGGGTCAGAGTGGCACGCAGGACGGGGTCGTGCACCTGCCTCCGCAACAGCCTCCGGGCGGCCGACTCCAGCACCGTCATCAGCCGTGGGTGCAGGAAACCGGCGATCAGCGATTCGTGACTCCAGTAGATCGCGTGGCGGTAGGCCTTCTGCACGCCGGGCACAGCCTTGAACACCGCCTTCTCGCCTGCGGTGATCGGGCGGTCCAGCTTCGGGAGGATCCAGTGCGGCGTCCGCTGGAAGACGTCCACGTGTGCTGCCGTCTTCGCGACCTCCGGCACGAATTGCACGGCACTCGCTCCCGTGCCGACGACCGCGACCCGCTTACCCGACAGGTCGACCGAGTGATCCCATTCGGCGGAGTGGAATGCCGTTCCCCGAAACGACTCTCGTCCGGGGAACGCGGGAACGCTGGGCTTGTGCAGCGGCCCCGGTCCCGCGACGACGATCCGCGGGTGGAACACGGAACCCGAGCGGGTCTCGACCCGCCACCGGTCCGTGGTCTCGTCGAAGTCGTAGGAGATCACCTCGGCGCCGAACCGGATGTGGGGTGCCAGGTCGTAGTCGCGGACCACGCGCTCGATGTAGTCGAGGATCTCGGGCTGCCGCGCGTACATCCGAGTCCATTTCCGGTTGGGCGCGAAGGAGAACGAGTACATCAGCGACATCACGTCGCACCCGCACCCCGGATACGTGTTCTCCCGCCACGTTCCGCCCACCCGATCGGCCTTCTCGAGGACGACGAAGTTCTCCTGCCCCGCCTCCTTCAGCTTGATCGCCATGCACAATCCGGCGAATCCGGTACCGACGACGAGGACGTCCGGTTCAGCGGTTCCGGGTTTCACAGGAAGCCCCCGCGCCGCCACAGCGCGCGGGAGGTCGCTCGCATGAGGCCGTTCTCCTCGAGGAACGCAGCCAGCGATTCGAACCCGCGGCGTTGATTCTCGCGAAAGTTCGGATTTGCCAGCGCCTGTCGACGCGCCCCCTTCGGATCCAGTCCGGCCCGCTTGTACATGGCCGGGTTGGTGAACAGCCGCTGGAACAGCGGGCCACCGATCCCCTGCAGCGTGCCGACCCACAGCCGGTCGATCCGGTGGCCTTCCGCGACGCGGCGACGCACCCCCTCGCGCGCGAAGCGGATGTGCCGGGACTCCTCGGTGACGTGGATCCGCATCAGCCGGGAGATCATCGGCTGCAACTGCGGGTCTTCGACGACCCGCCGCTGCGTGGCGTCGAAGATCTCCTCGCCGATCAGCGCGGCCACCCAGAGCATGGTTCCGCGAAATGTCTTGGGCAGCACGTTGACCACGACCGCCTGGTACCACCGGAGCTGGAAGGGCTTGGCACCCATCTGCTCGATGGCGCGCCCGAACATCGTCATGTGCCTGCACTCGTCGCCCATCTCGGTGAGCATGTACCGGGTGTGCAGCGAACTCGGATCGTTGTGCAGCAGCGCGCGCAGCAGGGCCTGGTTGAGGATGTTCTCGAACCAGATTCCGACGCTGAGGATGTTCGCCGATTCCTGCCGGGACAGTTCGATGCGCTGCGCCTCGCTCATCGCGTCCCACATCTCGGTCCCCCACAGGGACAGGACCTGCGGCGGCAGGAAGTACTTGCCGTCCTCGAGCGGCGCATCCCAGTCGATGTCGACGACCGGTGCGTACGAACGCTTGACGGAGCCGGCGAGGAGCCGACCGGCAACTTCCTCCCGGTCGATCGTGTGTGAACGCTGAGACATCGCTTTTCCCTTCGTCGAGGGCGATTCCATCTCGTTGCCGTTCATAGGTAAAACGTAAACCCGGGTGTGATCCAGGTCAATGGTTGTCTGTAACTCGAGTTCACATTTGCGTCTTTCGGTTTGCGCCCACCCCACCCGACCAGCACAATCAGGGCCGTGAGGACGCGGCCGACGACACCGACCCCGGGCGAACTCCGGGAGACGATCCTCGACGCGGCCGAACAGTGCCTGATCGAACTCGGGTACAGCACCCGACTGCATGCGGTCATCGCCGAGCGAGCGGGACTGTCGCGGCCCACGCTCTACAAACACGTCGGCGACCAGTCCGCCATCCTCGAGGCCCTGTTCCAGCGGGAGATCTCCCGCTTCTTCGTCGTGCTCGATCCGGTACTGCGGGGACGGCAGAGCCAACTCCAGGTGCGCTTCGTCGACGCCGTCGTGTTCGCCGTCCAGTACGCCCGCGGACACCGGTTGCTGCAGAAGGGATTGCGCGACGACCCCGACGTGGTACTCCCCTGGTTCACGGTGAAGGCGAAGCCGATGATCGAACTCGGCGCGCAACTTTTGACGCCCCACTTCGAGCGCCTGTTCACCCCCGAGCAACTGTCGGGGGTGAGCCCCGCCGCCATCTCCGAGTGGGCATTCCGGATCATCGGTTCCCTCGTCATCACGGAGGGAATCGTGGACACGTCCGACGAGCAGGCATTACGCGAGTTCGTCCGGTCGCTGCTGTCCATCGCGTTCATGCCGCAGCCGGACGTTCATATTCCTTGACGAGTATATACGCGTAGGGGCATACTCAAGGTCATGGCACCGGACGTGTTCACCGTGGTCGCCGAACCGCAGCGGCGCAGAATCCTCGAACGGCTTCGGGCCGGCCACGCCAGCGTCGGCGAACTCGTCGACCAACTCGCACTGCCCCAGCCGACCGTGTCCAAACACCTGCGGGTGCTGCGACAGGCCGGATTCGTCACCTGCCGCACCGCCGCACAACAGCGCATCTACAGCCTGCACCGCGAACCGTTCGACGAGTTCGAACAGTGGCTGCAGCCCTACCGCCGGCTGTGGACACACCACCTCGACGCCCTCGAGCGGCACCTCGATTCGAAGGAGACCTCGTCATGACCGAGTCGGACGCACGACGCGACTACCGCCCCGGCCCACTCCGGCACGCCGAAGCAAAACCCGACGGCGACCGATGGGCATTGACCTTCGTCCGCGACTTCACACACTCACCGTCGGCGCTGTGGACCGCACTCACCGACCCCGGCGAACTACCGCAGTGGGCGCCGTACACCGCGGACCGGGACCTCGGCACGGTCGGTCCCGCCACCCTGACCATGGTCGACGGGCCGGACCGCACCGAACTCGACGGCACCGTGATCCGCGCCGAGGCACCGCACGTCCTCGAACACGCCTGGGGTGACGACGTTCTGCTGTGGACGATCGAGCAGACCGACGCGGGAACCCGACTGACCCTGCGCCACACGCTCGACGACCAGCGAACCGCGGCGATGACGGCCGCCGGGTGGCACCTGTGCCTGGACGTCGCCGAGGCCCTGCTCGACGGCCACCCGATCGGACCGATCGTCGGGGCCGATGCGATGAACTACGGCTGGCGCGAACTCAACGAGCAGTACTCCGAACGCCTCGGCGTCGAACCGATCGACCCGACACTGCCCTGAATCCGCGACGGCCGTCCGCCGCTCCCCGGTACCGTTGACACATGGGCCTGGAATGGGAAGCCGTGGTGGTCAACGCCGTCGATCCGGCAGCCCTGGGACGCTGGTGGGCCGAGGCCCTGGGCTGGGGCGCCGTGACCGACTCCGACGGCGACGTCCACATCCGGCCCCGGGCCGACAGCCACCCGGAAATCCTGTTCGTCGCCGTTCCGGACCGCAAGCAGATCCCGAACCGGCTCCACCTCGACTTCCGGCCCGACGATCAGCAGGCCGAGGTCGAACGGCTTCTCGCACTCGGCGCCCGGCACGCGGATGTCGGTCAGGGCGAGCAGAGTTGGGTGGTGCTCGCCGATCCCGAGGGCAACGAGTTCTGCGTACTCTCGGGCCGGCGCTGACGCGATCAGGCCACCTTCGCCTGCAGGGCCCGCAGCGCCTCGTGCTGCACGACGAGAACCCGCCCCACCGGGAGTCCGAGGACGCCCGCGGTGTCGTGCGCGGACAGTCCGTCGATGACTCGCAGCAGCACGATCTCCCGCGCGGTGGGGTCGAGTCCGTGCAGCAACCTGGCCACTTCCGCCGGGAGGTCGGGGCTTGCGGAACCGCCCTGCGCGTCCGCGACGGTCCGGCTCACGACGCGATACACCTCGCGGACCGGATGGTCGCTGCGGGCGAGGGACGGAAGCTGCCGTGCCACCGCCAGCAGCGCCTGCTGCGCCACCTCGTCCGCGGGCCGCGTGACCTGCGTGGAATTCCCCACGCGGGTACGGCAATACCGCACCACCTGAGGCCACAGCGTCGCCGTCACCCGCTGCACGGCCTCGCGATCCCCCGCCGCGGCGGCCGTCGCCGCCGAATGTAATTCCTCGTCAAGCACACTCATGCTGCCCTCGATCCCCCGACCTCGCCGCCTCCGGTCATCCGTGACGGCGCTTCCGTACTCATCTTCCGACACACGAGGGGGCAACACATCCGGGACATTCCCCATTTCCCGGTGCGTGAAACCACCTACATGTCCGGCTTCCTGCGCAAATTCTTGATCTGGCCGCGTTGCTTCTTGGCGTCGAGCCTTCGCCGGTGTGAACCCTTGGTGGCCTTGGTCGGACGCCGGGTGCGGGTTTCGGCCAGGACGGCCGCGCGTAGCAGCGCCGCCATCCGGGCCCGTGCCGCGCGCCGATTGCGCAGTTGCGAACGGGTTTCGGACGCCGTCACGCTGACGACACCGTCAACGAGCCTGTGTCCCAGCTGAACCTGCATGCGTTCGAGTTGGGTGGGCGACAGGGTCGACAACGTCCACAGGTTCACCCGCAGTTCCACCCGCGAGTCCGTGGTGTTCACTCCCTGACCGCCGGGACCGCCTGCGCGGGAGAACCGCCACTGCAACTCGGCGGCCGGGACGACGAGCGACCGGGTGATCTCCAGGTCGTCGGTGACCTCGCCGCCGGGAAACACCGGAGGAACTTCGCTCACACTCCCAGCGCCCGAGCCAGCACCGGCCAGGAATCGTGAAGATCATCCTGCCAGTATCCCCACGAGTGTGTACCCGAGTTACGGAAACTCGCGGTTGCAGGTATCCCCAGTTCTCCCAGGCGATCCGTGAATCGATGTGTGCAGTAATTGGTCACCGCCTCGATCGGACCACCCGCGTAGATCTGCCGCGCGAGCACCCCGACGTTCCCCTCGATCCCGGGGCCGTCGAGGGTCTCGTAGCGCCCCGGCAGACCGTTGCCGTTGGAGAGGAACAGTTCCGTGCCGCGCAGTTCGGCGGCGTGCACGTACGGGTCGTTCGCCGACCACGCCGGATCGTCCGGCTCGCCGTACATGTTGGCCGGATTGCCGTAACCGTAGTTGTTCATGGTGATCTTGATGAGCAGCTGACCGAGCGGATCACTGGTCAGGGCGCAACCGCTGTAGGCGGCAACGCCACGGAACAGGCCGGGGGCGGCGATCGCCAACTGCAGCGCCGCGGTGCCGACCCGGGACATGCCTGCGAGCGCGTTGACTCCGTTGGTGCCGAGAGCCGCGTCGACGACCGGCGGAAGTTCCTGAGTCATAAAGGTCTTCCACTTGTTCACCCCCATGACCGGGTCCGGGCTCTTCCAGTCCGTCCAATACGCGTTCTCGCCGCCGGACGGGCTGACGACGTTCACGTTCTGGTCGGCCAGGAACTCTTCGACATCGGTCTTCTCCCGGCGGATCTGGCCGTCGAGGAAGTACAGCGTCGGCCTCGGCGCGCTCGTGTCGGCGGGCCGCTGTACGTGCACCGGCACGACGCGTTGCATCGACGCCGAGAAGACGTGCAGCGTCAGATGTCTCGGATCGATAACGGTGACGTGGTCGAGCTTCGACCCGTTCGGCGCCGCCGCGGAACCGAGCGCCCGACCGGTGTCGACGACCGGATCGGCGGCCGCAACGGCGCCGCCGAGGACGAGGGACGTCACGGTCACGGCCGTCACGGCCGCGGTGCGCAATTTCCCCCGTAAGACATGTCGTGTCACGACCGTTTACCGCCCTCCACCCGCACGAATTCCGGTCCCGGGGCATGCTAACAGTTCCCACGATTTGCCGAGTAACGGAAGAGCCCTTCCGTGCGATGAACATTCGACCCCCCACGTTCATTGAAGGACCGGCATGACGTCTCCCCTGCCCTCATCATCTGCCGCTCGCAAGAAGTGGCCCTGGATCACCGGCGGGATCGTCGTAGCCGTGGCCGTGGTCTCGTGTAGCAGCCCCGGACAGGACGTCCAATCGGCCCAGGCCTTATCCGCGTCGGCGACGCCCGCGGTCGCCGCTTCGACGGTAGCGGCTGCCACGTCGAGTTCTTCGACACCGGTGCCGGTTTCGTCTGCGCTGGCCCTCTCACCGGTCGCACCTGCGGTGCTCAGCGGCGCCGACGCGACCGCCGCGCTGCAGCAACTCGCCGGACTCGAGATCAAAGGCCGCGCACCGAAGACCGGGTACGACCGGGATCTGTTCGGCCAGGCGTGGACCGACGACGTCACGGTCGAGGGCGGCCACAACGGCTGCGACACCCGAAACGACATCCTCGGACGCGACCTCGACCAGATCGTGTTCAAGCCGGGCACCCGCGACTGCGCGGTGCAGACCGGAACCCTGAACGACCCCTACACCGGGACCACCATCTCCTTCGTCCGCGGAGAGAGCACGTCGAGCGCCGTGCAGATCGATCACGTCGTCGCACTGTCCGACGCCTGGCAGAAGGGCGCACAGCAACTCGACACCGCGACCCGGGTGAACTTCGCGAACGATCCGCGGAACCTGAAGGCCGTCGACGGCCCCGCCAACCAGCAGAAGTCGGACGGCGACGCCGCAACCTGGCTGCCCCCTAACAAGAGCTACCGGTGCACGTACGTGGCGGATCAGGTGTCGGTGAAGGCCGCGTACAGGCTGTGGGTGACCCAGGCCGAACACGATGCGATCGCCGGGGTTCTCCAGGACTGCGGGGCGGCAACGCCCGGCGCGGCGCCCGCCCCGACCACCGACCCGGCCCCGGCCGTTGTGCCTGCACCGGCGCCCGTGCCCGCTCCCGCCCCGGCGCCCGCACCCGTCCCGTTCGTGGATACGGCGGGGCCGAGCGAGGTCTATTACAAGAACTGTTCGGCGGCCAGGGCGGCCGGTGCCGCACCGGTCCACGTCGGCGAACCGGGCTACGGCACACACCTGGACCGCGACGGCGACGGTGTCGGCTGTGAGAGCTGATCCGGGCCTGCCGAGACACGCACCGCCACCACCAGTTAACCTGAACTGCCTGCAGGGACGTCGGGTACCTGTAGTCATTTCTGTACATGTCAGAAAGATGAGACCGGCATGACCACTGCACCCGACGCACTCGGGCACCCCCCACACACGGACGAACCGCCAGTCGCCCGCGTCTATCAGAAGCCGGCATTGTCGGCGCGCGAGATCGAGGTTCTCCGCCACTGGCTGCGCGGCGACTCCAAGCTCGCCGTCGCCGCCGACCTCCACATCGCCCTCGGCACGGTCAACACCCACCTGACCCGCATCCGCGAGAAGTACGCCCTGGTGGGACGTGACGCGTCCACCAAGACGACACTGCTGGTGCGGGCCCTGCAGGACGGCATCATCACCATCGCCGAACTCTGAGGGCTATGCCCTGCGCAGGGCGTCCCGGTCGATCTCGGCCACCGACGTCAGACCACTGAGACCCATCGTGAGGTCGAACTCGGCGATCACGTTGGCGGTGGCGTCCCGCGCACCGGCCTGACCCGCGAGGGCCAGGCCGTACAGGTGGGGCCTGCCCAGTGTCACGGCGTCCGCACCGAGCGCGAGCGCCTTGAAGACGTCTGCTCCGGTGCGGATTCCGCTGTCGAGGAGCAGCGTCAGCCTGCCGTCGACGACGGGCGCGATGTCCACGAGAGCGTCCAGCGACGACACGCTGCCGTCCACCTGCCGCCCACCGTGATTCGACACGACGATCCCGTCCACCCCGGCATCGAGCGCACGCCGGGCGTCGTCCGGGTGGAGGACGCCCTTGAGGAGGATCGGCAGCGACGTCCGGCTGCGGAGGGTCTCGATGTCGGCCCAGCTCAGCGACGGCCGAGAGTAGATGTCGAGGAACGTCTCCACGGCGGCCCGCGGTTCCGGCGACCGCAGGTTGCCGAGGAAGCGGCCCGGGAAGCGCCGGGTCATCGACACCAGCGATCGGATGGCGCCGAGCGTCACCTCGACGTCCGGCTTCTTCGTCGCGGCCTTGATCCGGTCGTGCACGATCCGGCGGAACACCGGATCGGACGTGTACTGCGCGATTCCCTGCCCCTGCGCGAACGGCAGCGAACCGAGGTTGAGATCTTCCGGCCGCCAGCCGAGCATCGTCGTGTCGAGGGTGACGACGACGGCGTCCGCCCGGATGTTCGCCGCCCGCTGCAGCAGGCTGTCGACGAGGTCGTCGTCGGTGCTCCAGTACAGCTGGAACCATCGGGGCGCGTCGCCCATCGCCGCCGCGCTCTCCTCCATCGGGGCGCAACCCTGGTTGGAGAAGATGTACGGCACACCCAGTTCGGCGGCGGCAGCGGCAATGGCCACGTCGGCCTCCGGCCTGGCCAGTTCGGCGGCGCCGACCGGTGCGAGCAGCACCGGCGCCGGGATGCGACGTCCGAACAGTTCGACCCCGATGTCGCGTTTCGAGACGTCGCGCAGCACCCGGGGAACGATCTGCCACTTGTCGAACGCGTCGCGGTTGGCCTGCATCGTGCGGCCCAGCCCGGCGCCGCCGTGAACGTACGCCCACCCCTTCGCGCTCATCTTCCGCCGCGCGCGCCGCTCGAGGGTGTCGAAGTCGGTGGGAACGGAGGGGGTGCGGCCGAGGACGCCGTCGCGGTAGATCAGATTCTGGCGGGCCCGGCCCGGGCTGTCCTGGTTCTCGCTCGCAGACATGCGGCCGAGTCTTCCACAGCACCTCACGAACCGGCGGCGGGTCGCGCGGACGCGTAGGTTTGTGACCGGCACCACACCGTGCGCTGCCCCGAACCCCCCTGACATCCTAGGAGACCGCGATGCCCGACCGTCCGTCCCTCACCGGCGCTCCCTGCTGGATCGATCTCACCAGTTCCGACCCGCAACAGGTCATTCCGTTCTACACCGGACTGTTCGGGTGGAGGTCCGACACCAACGAGGATCCGCAGTACGGCGGCTACTCGATCTTCAGCATGAACGGCAAACCCATTGCGGGCCTTGGCCCGCAACAGCAGGGCAACCCGTACGGCAACGTGTGGACCACGTACCTCGCGTCCGAGGACGCCGCGGCCACCGCGGCGAAGGCGGCCGAGGCGGGCGGCCAGGTCATGATGCCCGCAATGGCCGTGGGCGACCAGGGCACGATCGCCATCCTCGGCGATCCGGCCGGCGCCGTCATCGGCGTGTGGCAGGCCGATCAGCACACCGGCTTCGACCTCGTCGACGAACCCGGCGCGCCGGTCTGGCACGAGACGCTGTCGCGCAACTACGGGGCCGCGCTCCCCTTCTACGCGGACGTGTTCGGCTGGACGTATCAGACCCTCGGCGACACAGACGAATTCCGGTACTCCCAGGCCAACCTCGGCGACCGCACCGTGGCAGGCGTCATGGACGCCGACGCGTTCCTGCCCGACGGCGTCCCCTCGTTCTGGCAGTTCTACATCGGCGTCGGCGACACCGACGCGGCGGTCGCGAAGGTGATCGAACTCGGCGGCACCGTCCGGCGCGAACCGGAGGACACCCCGTTCGGGCGGCTCGCCTCCGTCGCCGACCCCCTCGGCGCCACGTTCCAGATCACCACCCTGCAGTCCTGACCCTGCGACGGTGGCGCAATTCTGGCCTGCGACGGTGGCGCGCGGGCCGCGCCACCGTCAGACCGGGCCGAACGGCGCCTGCGCCTCCTTGGCGTCCCAGATGTCGAGGAGCGAGCGCAGAATTTCCTCCGACATGCCCAGTCCGCCGAGGTGGCTTTCCCCGTGCATCGTGTGGAACTCGGCGTCGGGCAGCAGCGACACCATGTGCTGCCCGTGCCGGAGCGGGACGATGTGGTCGCAGTCGCCGTGCCACCACCGGACCGGGGTCTTCACCGCGTTCACCCGGAATCCCCAGTCCCGCGCGAACAGGACGAGATCGGCGAACGGGGCGCTGAGTTGCTTGCTGCCGCCGTTGAGCAGATCGTCGAGGAACATCGCCTTGAACTCGGGCCGCGCGAGGAGACGACGGTCGCCCTCCGGGGACATCCGCCCGTACAGGTCGATGATCGGCGACGCGAACGGCCGTGCCAGCCTGATGACGGAACTCGCCGCCAGCCCGACCGGGACGCCGCCCGCCGCCAGCACCGGTGCGGCCAGCACCGCGAGATCCATCAACCCGCTGCGGATCGCGTCGGGGCCCTTCGTCGGCGCGACACCCCCGAGGATGCCGGTCGCGACCACGCGGTCGGGCATCGCGTACGCCGCGGCGAGCGTGTAGGGACCGCCGCCGGACAGGCCGATCACGGCCATCTGGTCGATGCCGAGCGTGTCGGCGACCGTGCGCAGGTCCTCGGCGAAGTCGATCACCGCGCCGTAGCGGTGCGGGGTCGACGACCCGACCCCCGGCCGGTCGATCCCGATCAGCCGGACGTGCTCGCGCTCGGCGAACGCCCGGGCCTCCATCGGCACCTGACGCCGCGCCCCGGGTGTGCCGTGCAGCCAGAACACCGCCCTGCCCTGTGCCGATCCGAACTCCGCGAAGCCGAGCCGACGCCCCTCGCCTACCGCGACCGTGCCCTCCAACTGTGGGCGTGCGATATCCACCATTCCCACAGCTTCGCACGTGACGGTCGTCACGTTTGGGGTTGGGACCCTCTCAGCGGTGTGCGGTGGACGTGAACTGGTACGTCGCGGCGTCGACGATCTGCTCGGGAGACACCTCGATCTCACCGTTCAGCCACGCCGTCATGAGTTCTGCGAGCCCACCCACGAACAGCAGTGCGGTGATTTCGTCCTGCGGCGACGACCATGCCCGGTCGCCGTAGAGTTCCCGCGCCTGCTCCGCCACCAGCAGCGCGAACGCCCGCAGCAGTTCACGTCTTCGCGTCCGCAGCGGTTCGGCGCCTGCCGATTCGATGATCGACACCCGGCCTTTCCGCGGGTCGGCCGTCAGGATGTCGACGAACGCCGCGATCGCCGCCCGCACCCGCACCTCGGGGTCGCCGGTCACGGTCTGGAGCGTGACCCGCGCGGCCTCGCCGATCTCCGCGGCGATCCCCTCGATCACCTGCACCAGCAGGTCGTCCCGGCCGCGGAAGCTCTCGTAGAAATAGCGTTCCGTCAGTTTCGCCTCGGCGCAGATGGCGGTCATGGTCGCCTTGTCGCCGCCGACGGTCCCGAAGACCTGCAGTCCCGCTTCGAGAAGTCGCGCACGACGTTCGGCGGCCCGCTCCTCCGAACTTCTCCCGCGGTACTGCCGCGCCGGCTGACTCATGACTCGATGTTGACAGACCACCTGGTGTGACGCACACTACAGACATCTGACATGGCGTCCTGTCACATACCCGACGAGGGAGTGCCCGTGCCCAAAGTTCTCGCTGCTCCGCCGCAGGAAAGTACGCTCAGCCCCATCTCGGGGAATGCCGGATTCCCCGTCATCGGACACTCCCTGGAGTACTTCCGCGACCCGATGGGATTGCTCCAGAGCCGCTGGGACCGCTACGGCCCCGTGTCGTGGCTGAGCATGGCCGGCAAGAGATGGGTCACGGTGCTCGGCCCCGACGGCTGCCAGTCGGTGCTGCAGAACAAGGACCGCGCCTTCGTCAACAGCGACGGGTGGAGCGTGCTGATCGGGCCGTTCTTCCACCGGGGGCTGATGCTCCTCGACAGCGACGAACACCTCGTCCACCGGCGAATCATGCAGCAGGCCTTCACCCGGGACCGACTGTCGCGCTACACCGAGGCACTGCACCCGGCCGTCGAGAAGGGGCTCGACGCCTGGCGGCCCACCCCGGGTTTCACCGTGTACCCGGCGCTGAAGGAGCTGACGCTCGATCTCGCCACGAGCATCTTCATGGGCGGCGCCGAGGGGTCGACGCCACGGGAGATGGCCGAGGTCGACAAGGCCTTCATCGACTGCGTGCAGGCCGCCACGTCGGTGGTGCGGTACCCGCTGCCCGGGACGCGATGGAAGCGTGGCATCGACGGGCGCCGCCGACTCGAGGAGTTCTTCCGCCGGTACCTGCCCGCCCGACGCGCGGGCGCGGGCGAAGACCTGTTCTCCGCGCTGTGCCACATCGAATCCGAAGACGGACAACGGTTCAGCGACGACGACGTCATCAACCACATGATCTTCCTGCTGATGGCGGCGCACGACACGTCCACCATCACGCTGTCGACGATGATGCAGTACCTCGGCCAGCACCCGCAGTGGCAGGAACGTTGCAGGCGGCAGTCCGCGGCGCTCGGCACGTCCACTCCGAGCTACGGCGAACTCGACGAACTCACCGACCTCGACCTCGTCATGAAGGAATGCCTGCGCCTCGTTCCCCCGGTCCCGGTGGTCGCGCGGCGAGCGGTCCGGGACACCGAGGTGCTCGGCCACTACATCCCGAAGGGCACGTACATGTCGGTGGTCGTGCACTTCACCCACCACATGCCCGAGTACTGGCCCGACCCGGAGAGGTTCGACCCCGAGCGGTTCGCACCCGAACGCCGCGAGGACAAGGTCCACCGGTTCGCGTGGGAGCCGTTCGGCGGCGGCGTGCACAAATGCCTGGGGATGCACTTCGCGGGCGCCGAGATCAAGACGGTCATGCACCACCTGCTGCAGCGATTCGACTGGCGGGTGAGCCCCGGCTACGTCGCCCCGCTCAACTACACGTCGCTGCCGTTCCCCTCCGACGGCCAGCCGGTGGACCTGTACTGAGCCGACTCCGTAGTGCAGCCTCGGCCGATCCACCATAGTGGGAGTCATGACCGTTACGGCGCCCCCGCTCGACGTGTACTCGCAGCCCACGCTGTCCAACCTCATGCCGTCCGTCCTCGCTTCGCTGGGTGTCGCCGGCGAGCCGAACCGGCTGCACCTGCCCGACAGCAGGCACACCGTGGTGATGCTGATCGACGGCCTCGGCTGGAGCCTGCTGCGTCGTCATCGCGAGCGCGCCCCGTTTCTCGACAGCCTGACCGGACGGCCGATCCGCGCGGGGTTCCCCACGACGACGGCCACCAGCATCGCGTCGTTCGGCACGGGACTGCCGTCCGGCGGTCACGGCATCACCGGCTACCAGTCATACGTTCGTGAGGTTCGCGGCACGATCAACTGGTTGTCGTGGCGCGCAGGCCACAAGGGCGACGAACTCACCCGGCTGGTCCCCGAGGTCCTGCAGCCCACACCGACCGTGTTCGAGCGTGCCGCGGCGGCCGGTATCGCGTGCACGACCGTGGTTCCCGCGAAGTTCGACGGGTCCGGGCTCACCCGCGCCGTCCTCCGCGGCGGCACGTTCGCGGGAATACATGCGTACGGTGACCTGATCGCGCACGTCGTCACCGCGGCGCGATCCGGCGAACGGACGCTCACCTACTGCTATCTCAGCGAAATCGACACCCTCGGGCACATCTACGGTCCGGGATCCGCACCGTGGCTGCACCAACTCGACCTCGTCGACCGGCTCGTCGAGAGACTCGCCGCGGAACTCGCGATCGCGCAACCGGGCGCCGCCCTCCACGTCACCGCCGACCACGGCATGGTCACCGTCGACGACGCCGACAAGATCGACTTCGACGACACACCCGCACTCTCCGACGGCGTGATGGCGCTCGCCGGCGAACCGCGGTGCAGGCACGTCCACGCGCGTACCGGAGCCGCGCACGACGTCGCCGCCCGGTGGAGGAGCGAACTGGGACACCGCATGTGGATCGGAACCAGAGACGAGGCCGTCACCGCGGGACTGTTCGGTCCCGCCGTGCGATCCGAGGTGCAGGGCCGCATCGGAGACGTCGTCGCCATCGCGCAGGGCGGTGTCGCGGTGGTCCGGCGCAAGGCGGAGTCGCGGCTGTCCGCCCTCCCCGGGCAGCACGGCGCGCTCACCGACGACGAGTTACTGATTCCACTGCTGCTGGGCGCCGCGACGTAAACCCGGGTCGTTCACCGGTTTGCCGGGCCACTCCTGATAGAAATGACGAACAGCGTTGATTTCAGGAGAGATTCATGCCCCGCTCTGCGGTACCGAACACCGGCTCCATCATCACGACCCTCAGAACCAAGTGGCCCTGGATCCTCGCCGGCCTGCTCGTCGTCGTGCTCGTCACGATGCTTTCCCCGGACCCCGACGGCACCGTCGCCTCCGGAACCGGACCGGCCGCACCGTCGGAAGCCACTGACGCACAACAGATACAGACGGCATTCACCCAGCTGTCCACCCTCGAGGCGAAGGGCAGGGCACCGAAGACGGGATACGACCGGGAGCTGTTCGGCCCCAGCTGGACCGACAACGTGTCGGTCGCGCTCGGACGCAACGGCTGCGACACCCGCAACGACATCTTGCGCCGCGACCTCGTCGACATCACGTCGCGGGACCGCACCCGCGAGTGCGTGGTGCAGTCGGGCACGTTGCGGGATCTCTACACGGGCAACATCATTGCGTTCACCCGCGGCACGAAGACGTCGGACGCCGTGCAGATCGATCACGTGGTGGCGCTGTCGGACGCGTGGCAGAAGGGCGCTCAGCTACTCGACGCGCAGACACGGGCCGACCTCGCGAACGATCCCCGCAATCTGCAGGCGGTGGACGGACCCACCAATCAGCGCAAGAGCGATGCCGACGCGTCGACGTGGCTGCCCCCGCTGGCGGCGTACCGCTGCACCTATGTGGCACGGCAGGTGGAAGTGAAAGTGGCGTACCGACTCTGGGTGACGCCGCCCGAACGCGATGCGATGGCCGCGGTGCTCACCGGCTGCGGCGCGCGGTGATCACGTCCCGGGCGGGGTGAGCCGGTTCTCGGAGCCGGTGTCGACCGCAGGCGCCGTCGCACCGGAATCCCAGTCGACGGAGTTGTTGGAACCGGTCAGTTCGAGGGAGTCGAGGGACACCGCGCGCACGAAGTTGTCGTTGCCACTCACCGTCATCGCACCGGAGTCGTCGACGTTAAGGGAGTTCCCGCTTCCGGTGACCGAGATCCGCTCCGCCTGCTTGCCGAGCACGGTCACGGCGTTGCCCTGAAGTTCGATCGATTCGACGACGTCGATGGTGGAACTGTTGCTGCGCCCCGAGATGGTGAGCGTTCCGGTCTGCCCGCCGACGACGTTGGTGTCCTGACCGCGCACGACGATCGCGTTGGACGTGGCGACGGTCGCCGAGACGCCGTTGGCCTCGATGGTGACGGTGCCGCATTCGCCCTCGAGGACGACCCCGGCACCGTCCCGGTCGACGATCACGTCGCGGCCCGCGCAGTCACCGCCCGAGTTCAGTTCCACCGCAGAGCCGGACACCGTCGAGGTGCCGCCGCCGCCGGTGCTCCCGCCGCCGCAGCCCGCGAGGGCCACGGCGGAGGACATCAGCACGGCGACGGCGACCGACTGCCGGGTGACACCCATCGATCCCTGCTTTCCTGCCCCCGACGGGACCGGGTCAGTTCTTCGCGAGCGCCGGCATCGTCACGACCTGGGCCGCGTAGGACAGCCCGGCACCGAACGCGAGCAGCAGGGCGGTGTCGCCGGGCTTGGTGGCGCCGGACTGCAGCATCTCCTCCATGGCGAGCGGCACCGATGCCGCCGACGTGTTGCCGCTCTCGGCGATGTCGTCGGACACGGGCACGCCCTCGGGAAGTTTCATGCTGCGCGCGATCACCTCGGTGATCCGCGAGTTGGCCTGGTGCGGGACGAACGCGTCGAGGTCGTCGACCGACATGCCGGCCTTCTCGACTGCCCGCAGCGCGACCTTGCCCATCTCGAAGGCGGCCCAGCGGAACACGGCGGTGCCTGCCATCTTGATGTACGGACGCGTGGCACCCGGCGTCGTGATGTATTCGTACCAATCCAGGTCCTGCACGATGGCGTCGGCCTGGGAGCCGTCCGAACCCCACTCCACGGGCCCGATGCCTGCGACGTCGCTCTTGCCGACGACCACGGCCCCGGCGCCGTCGCCGAAGATGAAGCGCGTCGAGCGGTCGGTCGGGTCGGTGGTGATGCTCATCTTCTCGACACCCACCACGAGGGCGTAGTCGACGGATCCGCCGCGAACCAGATCGGACGCCACCGTCAGCGCGGTGCAGAAGCCCGCACATCCACCGCCGAGGTCGAACGCTCCGGGGCCGTTGGTTCCGAGGGCGTCGGCCACCAGCGCGGCAGCGGGCGGCGTCAGCAGCAGGTACGTCGACGTGGCGACGATGACGACCCCGATCTGCTCGGGGTCGATCCCGCTCGCCTCGATCGCCTTGCGCCCCGCCTCGATGGACATCGTGACGACGTTCTCGTCCTCCGCCGCGAACCGCCGGTTGCGGATGCCCGAGCGCGACTGGATCCACTCGTCGTTCGAGTCGATCAGTTCACAGATCTCGTCGTTGGTGACGACCCGTTCGGGCCGGTACACGCCGAGCCCGAGAAGGGCGGACTGCCGACCTCCAGCCACGGTGGCAATCTGCTTTCCCATCGATCGATCTCCTCATCAGGTCCCGCGTGGTTACGCGCAGTGTGGACTTGTCGCCAGCACACGTTACGTCGGCGGCCGCCCCGCGGGTAGCACCGGTTCCTGTTACTGACGAGTAATATCGGATCCGTGGAGGCGTCGGCGAAACGAACAGGGCGGTCAAACCGACACTTTCGGAAGAACAGTCTTGTTAGACTTCTCGCGATTTCCAGCAGTTGATCACCGGTAGGGGGAGTGGTCTCTTCAGGCCACGCAGTGCCGCCTGCTGCTAGAGATGGAGTGTCCTTCGTGAAGCGAACCAGAGCTCTTGCAGCAGCCTCGCTCATCGGCGCGGCAGTGACGTTGATCGCATTCGCGGGCCCGGCCGCCGCGAACCCCAACGCCATCAATCCGATCCCCGGACTCAACGGCACCAACGGGATTCCGCACCTCACCGGCCGCACCCAGGCGGTCGCGCAGCAGACCGGCATGCTCGGTCCCAACCGCACCCAGGACTCCAACGTCCTCGGCACCGACCTCGGCATCATGTGGGACAACGGCCAGGGCCAGGTCCTCACGGCGTTCGGCGACTCCGCCGGGCTCGGACTGCCCAACCTGCTGTCGGGCAGCCTGTGGGCGTGGCGCAGCAGCACCCTCTTCCGCAGCTCGGACGGCATCCTGTCCGACGGGATGAATTTCGACAGCTCACCCCGCGACATCTTCGGCCAGTCCAAGGAGCTGGTCCCCAGCCCGAAGATCCCGTTCGTCGAGATCAGCCGCATCCCCACCGCAGGCGTCGCCGTCGGCAACACCCAGGTGCTGAGCATGATGTCGGTGAAGAACTGGGGTCCGGCGGGCACGTGGGACACCAACTACTCCGGCCTCGTCTACTCGCAGGACAACGGCGAGAACTGGACCGTCGCCCCCGAGACGCAGCGCCCGAACATCGGGGGCAACGCCAACTTCCAGATGAGCGCGTTCGTCAAGGCCGACGGCTTCGTCTACCAGTACGGCACCCCCGCCGGGCGCGGCGGACTCGTCCACATCGCCCGCGTCCCGGAACCCCAGATCATGGACCTCGGCGCGTACGAGTACTTCGACGGCGCCAAGTGGATCAAGGGCAACCCCGACGTCGCCAAGCCGATCATGCCGGGCGGCGTCGGCGAATTGTCCGTCGCGTACAACGAATACCTCGGGCAGTACCTCATGCTGACCACCGACCAGTTCAACTCCGTGGTCATGCGCCGCTCACCGTCGGTGACCGGACCGTGGGGCCCACCCGAGGTGCTCGTCGACACCCGGGAACTGCCCACCGCGTACGGCGCCTACATCCACCCGTGGTCGTCGGGGCGCGACCTCTACTTCCTCACGACGGTGCACAACAACTACAACGTTCTCCTGATGCACACCACCCTCACTCCGTAGCGGTCGTACTAGCGTCGGGGCATGGATGCAGCTGCCTGGGACGAACGGTATTCACAGAGCGAACTGGTGTGGGGCGCGCCACCCAACGCCGTCGTGGTCGAGCAGGTCACCGCGCTGCCACGCGGTCGCGCACTCGACCTTGCGTGCGGGGAGGGCCGCAACTCACACTGGCTCGCCACCCGCGGCTGGGAGGTGACGGGGCTCGACTACTCGGCCGTCGCCCTCGACAAGGCCCGCCGAGTAGCCGCCGAAGCGCCCCGCTCGGTCCGGGAACGGCTCGACTACCGCGTCGCCGACGTCACCGAGTCGGACCTCGGCGGCGAGTACGACCTCGTGCTCATGATCTACCTCCATCTCGCTCCCGAGGAGCGTCTGCAGGTTGTGAACCGCGCCATATCTGCGCTGAAACCTGACGGAATCCTCATGATTTTGGGGCATGACGCCGTTAACTTGTCGCAGGGAGTCGGGGGTCCTCAGGACATCGAAATCCTCTACACACCAGATGATTTGGTAGCGGTGCTCGATGGTCGTCTGAGCGTGGACGTCGCCGAACGGCGATTCCGCGAGACGGAGGCCGGAACGGCGATCGACGCGCTCGTCGTCGCACACCGCCCGAGTCTTGGCAGTCCGGTAAATGACGCGTAATATCGCTGATGTTACCGACGAGTAATAACTTGGGCGGTACTAACTGATAGACCGCACCATCTCACTGGGAGAGACAGAAGACATGGGCCATTACAAGAGCAACGTCCGCGACCTGGAGTTCAACCTCTTCGAGGTACTCGGTCTCGAGCAGCCGCTGAGTGACGGCGTGTGGGGCGATCTCGACGCCGACACCGTCCGCAACATGCTCAGTGAAGTTGCCCGCCTCGCCGAGGGACCGCTGGGCGAGTCCTTCGCCGACGCCGACCGCAACCCTCCGGTCTTCGACCCCGAGAACCACACCGTCACCCTGCCGGAATCGTTCAAGAAGTCGTTCCGCGCGCTGTGGGACGCCGAGTGGTACCGCATGGGAATCTCCGAGGAGATCGGCGGCGTCCCCGTGCCGCGGTCCGTCGTGTGGGCCATCGGTGAACTGATCCTCGGCGCCCAGCCGGCCGCGCACATGTACCAGGCCGGACCCGCCTTCGCGGACGTCCTGTTCAACAACGGCACCGAAGAGCAGAAGAAGTGGGCCGCCACCATCGTCGAACGCGGCTGGGGCGCCACCATGGTCCTCACCGAACCCGACGCCGGTTCCGACGTCGGCGCAGGCCGCACCAAGGCCATCAAGCAGGACGACGGCTCCTGGCACATCGAGGGCGTCAAGCGGTTCATCACGTCCGCCGACTCCGACGACCTGTTCGAGAACATCTTCCACCTCGTCCTGGCCCGCCCCGAGGGTGCAGGCCCCGGCACCAAGGGACTGTCGCTGTTCTTCGTCCCGAAGACGCACTTCAACTTCGAGACCAACGAATTGGGCGAGCGCAACGGCGCTTTCGTCACCAACGTCGAGCACAAGATGGGCCTGAAGGTCTCCGCCACGTGTGAGGTCACCTTCGGCGGCCACGGCATTCCCGCCCAGGGCTGGCTCGTCGGCGAGGTCCACAACGGCATCGCGCAGATGTTCGACGTCATCGAGCACGCCCGGATGATGGTCGGCACCAAGGCCATCGCCACCCTCTCCACCGGCTACCTCAACGCCCTCGACTACGCGAAGGAACGCGTCCAGGGCGCCGACCTCACGCAGATGACGGACAAGGCCGCCCCGCGCGTCACCATCACGCACCACCCCGACGTCCGTCGCGCCCTCGCCATGCAGAAGGCATACGCCGAAGGCCTGCGCGCCGTGTACCTGTACACCGCGGCGCACCAGGACGAGGCCACCGCCAAGCTGGTGTCCGGCGCCGACAAGGACCTCGCGTTCCGCGTCAACGACCTGCTGCTCCCGATCGTCAAGGGTGTCGGCTCCGAGCGGGCCTACCAGTACCTGACGGACAGCCTGCAGACCTTCGGCGGTTCCGGCTTCCTGCAGGACTACCCGATCGAGCAGTACATCCGCGACGCCAAGATCGACTCGCTGTACGAGGGCACCACCGCCATCCAGGCGCAGGACTTCTTCTTCCGCAAGATCGCCCGCGACCGCGGCGTGGCACTCGCCCACGTCGCAGGCGAGGTCAAGAAGTTCATCGACACCGAGGCGGGCAACGGTCGCCTCAAGGCCGAGCGCGCCCTGCTCGCCACCGCCCTCGAGGACGTCCAGACCATGGCCGCCACCCTCACCGGGTACCTCATGGGTGCACAGGAGCAGCCGTCCGAGCTGTACAAGGTCGGCCTCGGGTCCGTCCGGTTCCTGATGTCCGTCGGCGACCTGCTCATCGGCTGGCAGCTCCTGCGCCAGTCCGAGATCGCGATCAAGGCCCTCGACGAAGGCGCCTCCGGCAAGGACAAGGCGTTCTACGAAGGCAAGGTCGCCATCGCGTCCTTCTTCGCGAAGAACGTACTGCCCGAGCTGACCGCCACCCGCGGCATCGTCGCCAACCTCGACAACGACATCATGGAGCTCGACGAAGCAGCGTTTTGATCGGCTTCACACGGCCCGGTGGCCGGGGATTCGTCCCCGGCCACCGGGCTTTTTCGTGCCCTGGCCGGGGCGCCGCACCACTTCTCGGCCCACGAACCCCCTTTCGGTCCCGACAGGGTGAGCGCGAGCCGAGAAGGAGTGCGGGAGTTGTCCACAACCCTCGGTTCATCCACAGGCAGGTCCGCCGGGCCGGATTCTCGGCGCAGTCCGGGCGAGAATCGTTCCCATGGAACACGACCCGGGGGCGATGCTGCGACGCCAGGACGCGTTGGGCGGCGGCTACAGCGACGACGAGATCCGACGCCTGTACACGCGCGGCGAGTGGCACCGCATCGGCCGCGGCGCGTACCTCTCCGCGGCGGTGTTCTCGGCGCTCGGCGAGGAAGAACGTCATCGCTTCCTGATCGATTCGACCCTTCACGCCCTCTCGGACGACGCGGCGCTCAGCCACCAGTCTGCGGCGGTCGTGTACGGACTGCCGCTGTGGAGAACGGCCCTCGACCGCGTGCACGTCACCCGAAACCGGCGGGGAGGCGGCCGGGTCAAGCGACGGATCACGGTGCACTGCGCCCCGATCGGAGAGCACGTCGCAGTGGTGGACGGGCACCCGCTGACCCTCCCGGCGCGGACCGTCGTCGACCTCGCGAGGACGCTGCCGTTCGAGCAGGCAGTCGTGCCCGGTGACGCCGCGGTCCGCAAGTTCGGCATCAGCCGCGACGAATTGGACGCCGAACTCGCCCTCGCCGCGCGGCGGCACGGAATCGACGCGGCGCGGAGAGTCGTCCGCTTCGTCAGCGGGCACAGCGAAAGTGTCGGGGAATCGCGAAGCCGGGTGATGCTGGCGCGGGCCGGGCTCCCCGTTCCCTCCCAGCAAGGTGAGGTGTTCGACCCCGTCGGGCGCCGTGTCGGGCGCGTCGACTTCCACTTCGACGGCGTCGTGCTCGGAGAGTTCGACGGACGCGTCAAGTACGGACGGCTGCTGAAACCCGGACAAACACCCGGCGACGCGGTGTTCGCCGAGAAGAAACGGGAGGACGCACTGCGCGACCTCGGATTCCAGGTGGTGCGGTGGACGTGGGACGACCTCGAGTCACCCGCGCAGGTGGTGGACCGGGTCCGCCGCGCAATCGCGCGTGCCGAGTCGCCGCGAGGCTGGGTCGTCCAGGCGCCACTGCCGTCCGTGCAGCCGCTCACGGTACGAGCACCGTAGACGCACCACTTCTCTGTTCACGCAAAACTTTTCGGGCCCACGAGGGTGTGCGCGAACAGAGAACGGGTGCGGCTACCCGCCGCCGTTCGGCTTCGGGGTGGTGGTCGGGGTCTCCGCCGGAGCGGACGGGGCCGGCGACGCGGCGGGGGTGCGCTCGTCGGGCTTGGGCGCGCCCGGTTCCTCACACTTCACGATCGGGACAGGGTCGTAGCGGACGGTCCTGGTGTTCCTGGAGATCTCCTGGCCGGTGGCGTGATCGGAGATCACCCGCGTGTCGCTGGCAGTGAATCCCGGTGCGCCGCTGGAGGCGATGCAATGGTCCCCGGCGGGCAGAGTGACCGTGTCGGGTTGCGTCGGCTTGGTGCGGTTGCCGGTGATCGACTCGACGTCGACCGACTTCGTACCCCAGAACCGGATGGTCAGGTCGGAGGCACCGCCGATGGCCTGGATCATCACACCCGTCTTTCCGGTGTTCCGGAACTGCAGGTCGATTGCGCCTTCGAAGACGGTGGCCTCACGCGCCTCGGGGTACCGCGAGATGTAGTACGAGTGCTCGGTGTGCGCGACGTCCTCCATGCCGGCGAAATACGCGGCGTTGTAGATCGTCGTCGCCACCTGGCTCACCCCGCCGCCGACGGCGGTGTCCGGGCGGCCGTTGTTGATGATGCCCGACTCCACATAGCCCTGAGCGGTACCGCGCGGACCCGTGTACCCGTTGAGCGAGAACGTGTCGCCCGGCTTGATCAGTGCCCCGTTGATCTCGCTGGCAGCGAGCCGGATGTTCGTCCCGGACGCCGCCGAGAAACCGCCGGTCGTGAACTCGCCGATCACTTCCTTCACACCCAGCGCCTGCGCGGCCTCCGTCGTGAGGGCGGGCGGGATCGGTCCGTACACCGCGGGTGTGGTATGAGAACCGTTGCCGCGCAACACCTCGGGCAGCGTCTCCAGCGTCTTGGGCCACTGCACCAGATCGCCCACGACCGCGGGGACGACGGTGGGCGATCCCCCGTCGAGCGTGATCTTCGCGTCCTTCGGAACGATCTCCGTGGACACGAGTTGCGGGGCGAGGATGCCCGTCGCCGCCTCGATGTTGTACGTCGGTTTCAACCCGCCGTTGCCATCCGGTTCGAACCCGACGATGGCACCGATCTGCTGACGCGGCGCGGTCGCGACCTTGCCGTCACGACCGGTGACCACCAGATCGGCGGACGCCGCCGGCACCGCCACGTCGTCGAGCGCCCGCTGGACGCCCTCCTGCGTCACCGTCACGGGCACGACGTCGACGGGCAGATCCACGGTTTCGCCGAACGCCCACTTCTCGATCAGCGCCGCCTCGGCACCCTCACCGTTCAGGTTCTGCCCGGTCGACGGATCCACCGGCACGGGGGTCGCGCCCTCGAACACGACGGTCCCCTCGCGCGACGCGCGGTCGGTCTCACTGCGAAGGCCGTCGACGGCGGATGCCAGCGCCGCCTCGTCCCGAGTCGACACCACCCCGATCTCGTCGGTGGTGAAGAACGACGCCAGCCTGGTGAACGGGTTGAGCGGCTGCGAATGGGCCCGGTCGAGAGTGGCCTCCCAGTCAACGCCGAGCCCGGCGGCGGACGGAACGAGTTCCGTCGACACGTCACCGGCCCGCACCGTCAGCGGCTGACCGACGCGAGGGCCTACCTGCGCCTGCAACGTTGCCTCCGCCTCCTCCCGGGTCGAGCCGCCCACGTCGACGCCCGCCACGGTGACCCCGCGCGGGACCTTCCCGGACGACACCGCGAGGTCCGCGGCGTACGCGATGCCGATCACGGCGATCACACCGCCGGCGATCGCGGCGACCTTCACCCACGAGGCACGCGCCGGAGTCTTCTCGGCGGGCTCCTCCGCGGGCTGCGGTTCTGCGGGCTGCGGTTCCGGTTGCGGCGGGGCCGGCGACGCGGCAGCCGGGGCCACGACCGTCGGATCCTCGGCCGGCGTCGTGTACGCCTGCGTCGGACCGGGAACGGGACCCGGCGGAATCGCGGGAATCACCTGTGTGACGTCCTCGTTCGCCGGCGGCTCCACCCACAACGGGGCCTGCTCCTCGGAAGGTTCCCCCAGGTCACCGAGGTGCAACTGGGTTGTCGGAGCCTCGTCGGCACTCGGCTGCGTGATCGGAGCCTCGTCGGCACTCGGCTGTGTGGCCTGAGCCTCGTCGGCTTCCGAAGCAGGCTCGTCGGCCGTGTTCTCGGGTTCGACGCTGTCGGGTTCGACGCTGTCGGGCGTCGCGGAAGGGTCCGGCGTCGACCGTTCGGGTGCAGTGCTCCCCTTGTCGCCGTCTTCGTGATTCACCGTGGCCCTCTCGCCGAGTCGTCCTTCGTGCGGGCCTCAGCTTGCCGTCGGTGCTCGTTGCATTTCAAGCGCGATCCGATCCGAGCGAGGCCCGGTCGAGACCCCCACGTCAGCCTACCGGCCGACTGGAAATGCAAGAGCCCCGCGCTGCTGCCAGGTCGGGGGTCAGGCAGCAACACGGGGCTGACAGGGATATCGCCAGCTAATCTCCAGCGTTACACCTGTCGGAAAAGTTTTCGGGGATCCGGCCACCCCTCGTTGCCGGATCCCCGCTCGCACCGCGCACACGCTGGCCTTTCCGGTCTCCCAGCTACCGGAAAGGCCAGCCGGTTCACGCCTCTATGATTGCCGTCACACCCTGGCCGCCTGCGGCGCAGATGGAGATCAGGCCGCGGCCCGACCCCTTCTCCGCGAGCATCTTGGCGAGCGAGGCGACGATGCGGCCGCCGGTCGCGGCGAACGGGTGACCCGCCGCCAGCGACGAGCCGTTGACGTTGAGCTTGCTGCGGTCGATGGAGCCGAGTGCGCCGTCGAGGCCGAGGCGTTCCTTGCAGTACTCGTCGGATTCGAATGCCTGCAGCGTCGCGAGCACGACGGACGCGAACGCCTCGTGGATCTCGTAGAAGTCGAAGTCCTGCAGGGTGAGGCCGTTGCGGGCCAGCAGACGCGGGATGGCGTACGTGGGCGCCATGAGGAGCCCGTCCTTGCCGTGGATGTAGTCGACGGCCGCGGTCTCGGAATCGACGAGGTGCGCGAGGACCGGAAGCTTGCGCTCGGCGGCCCATTCGTCCGTGGAGAGCAGGACCGCGGACGCACCGTCGGTGAGCGGGGTGGAGTTGCCCGCCGTCATGGTGGCGTCGCCCGCCTTCACCCCGAAGACCGGCTTCAGCTTGGCGAGCTTCTCGGCGGTGGAGTCCGGACGCAGGTTGTCGTCGCGGGTAAGGCCGAGGAACGGGGTGACCAGGTCGTCGAAGAATCCGCGGTCGTACGCGGCCGCCATGTTCTGGTGGCTGGCGGCGGCCAGTGCGTCCTGGTCCTCGCGGCGGACACCGAATTCCTTGGCCGTGACGGCGGCGTGCTCACCCATGGACATGCCGGTGCGGGGCTCACCGTTGCGCGGGATCTCGATGCCGAGCATCGACGGGCGGACGTTGCCGAGCAGCTTGATGCGGTCGCCGGTGCTCTTCGCACGGTTCAGCGACAGCAGGAATTCGCGGAGTTCGTCGTTGACCCCGATCGGGGCGTCCGATGTGGTGTCGACGCCGCCGCCGACACCGGCATCGATCCGGCCGGCCGCGATGGCGTCGCCGACCGCGACGATCGACTGCAGTCCGGTGCCGCAGGCCTGCTGCAGGTCGAACGCCGGGGTGTAGGGGCTGAGGGCGCTGCCGAGGACGCATTCGCGCATCAGGTTGAAGTCGCGGCTGTGCTTGAGGACGGCGCCGCCCGCGACGAGTCCCAGCTTCTCGCCCTGGAGGTTGAAGCGGCTCACCAGTCCGTCGAGGGTGGCGGTGAACATGTCCTGGTTGGACGCCTGCGCGTACTTGCGGTCGGAGCGGGCGAACGGGATACGGTTTCCGCCGACGATCGCGACGGGACGCTGCTGCTTTCCGCCCGGCTTCGGGGCCGCAGCGGAGTTCGAGTTGGTGCGAGCTTTGCTGGTCACTGACGTCTCCAAGGATCTGGTGCGATTACCTGTTGGCTACTATTCTTACTCAGGAGTAAGTTACTTGTCGACACCGCACTTCACTCGGTGCTCGGTGACTGACCGCCAAACGACGACAGAAGGTAGGACCGTGGCAGCCAGCAAGGGAGCTCCCGACCTCTATTCCCAGTTCCTCTCATCCGCACCCGGCGCGTTCATCGCGGCGAAGGCGGGACTGCCGCGGCCCGAGAACCTGCGGCGATACAAGCACGGCGAGCCGGCGCTCGCCGGCCCGGTCCTGATCGGCGGCAAGGGCCGCCTCGTCGAGCCGCTGCGCCAACTCCTGTCCGACTACCCCGCCGCGGGCGCGGGCGACGACCGGTACGGCGCCCTGGTGTTCGACGCCACAGGCATCGGCTCGGTCACCGAACTCGAGCAGCTGTTCGAGTTCTTCCAGCCGGTGATCCGCAACCTCGCACCGTCCGCGCGCGTCGTCGTCATCGGAACGACGCCCGAGGAGACGTCCGGCGTCGACGAGCACATCGCCCAGCGCGCGCTCGAGGGCTTCACCCGCAGCGTCGGCAAGGAGGTCAAGCGCGGCGCCACCGCTCAGCTCGTCTACGTCTCGCCGACGGCCTCCACCGGACTGTCGGGTCTCGAATCCACGCTGCGCTTCCTGTTGTCGGCCAAGTCCGCGTTCGTCAGCGGCCAGGTCATCCGCGTGGGGTCCGAGGATTCCGTCGCACCCGCCGACTGGGACAAGCCGCTCGACGGGAAGGTCGCCATCGTCACCGGTGCGGCACGCGGCATAGGCGCGACCATCGCCGAGGTCCTCTCCCGCGACGGCGCGCACGTCATCTGCGCCGACATCCCGGCCGCCGGTGAGGCACTGTCCGAGACCGCCAACAAGGTCGGCGGCACCTCCCTCGCGCTGGACGTGACCGCGGACGACGCCGGCGACAAGCTCGCCGAGTTCGTCCTGGAACGGCACGGCGGCGCCGACATCATCGTCCACAACGCGGGCATCACCCGCGACAAGACTCTCGCCAACATGGACGAGGGCCGCTGGAACATGGTGATCGGCGTGAACCTTCTTGCACCGCAGCGCATCACCGATGCGCTCGTCGCCAAGGGTGCGCTGAAGGAAGGCGGCCGCGTGATCGACGTCTCCTCCATCGCCGGCATCGCGGGCAACCGGGGCCAGACCAACTACGGCACCTCCAAGGCCGGTGTCATCGGACTCGTGCAGGCGTCCGCGCCGGTGCTCGCGAAGAAGAAGATCACCATCAACGCCGTCGCCCCCGGTTTCATCGAGACGGCGATGACGGCGGCGATCCCGTTCGCCACGCGCGAGGCCGGGCGTCGCATGAGTTCGCTGCTGCAGGGCGGCGAGACCGTCGACGTCGCCGAGACGGTCGCGTACTTCGCGAGCCCCGCGTCGAACGCCGTCACCGGCCAGATCGTCCGCGTCTGCGGCCAGAGCCTGCTGGGCGCCTGATGCCGGGCAAGGTCGTGCAACTCACGGAGAAGCCGGGCACGCTCGACATCTACGCCCGCGCCGTGCGCAGCGCGCTGCCGGTCATCGGAGCGAGCGGGGACAGCGCCCCGGACACGACGCTCGTCCTGAACGGCGTGCACGTGGATCCCGACAACCTGGCGGCGTACGACCGGGTGACGGGGCTGCGGTTCGGCGACACCCTGCCGCTCACGTACCCGTTCACACTGGTGTTCCCGGTGGTGATGAAGCTGATGGTGTCCGAGGGATTCCCCTTCCCCGCCATCGGTTCCGTGCACGCGGAGAACGTCATCGAGCAGTTCCGCCCGATCTCGGTGGTCGAACCTCTCGACGTGTCAGTGCACGCGGAGAATCTGCGTGAGCACCGCAAGGGGCTGCTCATCGACGTGATCAGCGAGATCAGGGTCGGACGCGAACTGGTGTGGAAGCAGACGTCGACGTTCCTGCGTCAGCAGAAGACGTCGCTGTCCGGCCAGCCCGGCCCCGAGCCGAAAGCCGAGGAGGAGCCGCCGCGTCCGCTGCGGACGTTGCGGGTCGATCAGAAGACGATCGGCAAGTACGCGGCAGTGTCCGGCGACCGGAATCCGATTCACGTTTCGACGTTGGGCGCCAAGGCTTTCGGGTTCCCGAAGACCATCGCACACGGCATGTGGAGTGCGGCCGCGGTCCTGGGGTCGGTGGAGGGCCGGATACCAAACGCCGTCACGTACAGCGCGCGCTTCGGCAAGCCGATCCTGCTGCCGTCCACGCTGAACGTATACGCCGATCGGACCGCCGACGGCTGGGATCTGTCGATCAAGCACCCGAAGAAGGGGTACCCGCACCTCACCGCGACACTGCGCTGACGGCGGCGATCGGGACGCTCGTTCGATCTGACCGAACGAGCGTCCCGTTCACTCCGGCTTCTTCTTGCCCGCGAGGCCGCGCCACGCCAGCGACTCCAGCAGGTCGGCGGCGGCGTCGACCTCGATCTCGCCGCCTGCGACCCGGTCGGCCACGGCCTCACCCGCCCCGACCAGGGCTATGGCGATCAGTTCGAAATCCTGGCCCGGCTCCGGGTCCTTGGTGCTGGACTCGAGCAAGTGTGCGGTGAGTTCGATCAGCCGGTCGCGGCTCGACTGCACCGAGCCGACGAACGCCTGCTGCCCCATCGCCTGGCGGTACAGCACCATCCACGACTTACGGTGTTTGCCGACGAACCCGAGGAACCCCTCGAGCGCACGGCGCAGTTGCTCGCGCGGGCTCAGCCCGGGATCGCCCGCCGGTGCGAGCGCCTCGACGAAGCGCAGCCCCTCCCGCTGGATGCACGCCGCGAACAGTTCGTCCTTGGAGCCGTAGTAGAGGTACAGCATCGGCTTCGAGATTTCTGCCTTGGCCGCGATCGCGTCCATCGACGTCTCGTGAAAACCTCTGTCGGAGAAGACGTCGACGGCAGCGTCGAGCATCTGCTGCTCGCGCACTGCGCGCGGCAGTCGCTTGGTGCCGCCGGCCATACGTCCTCCATCATCGTCGAACCCGCTATCTTACTCTACGGTAATAAAGCAGGCTCGACCGGCGGACGAGAAGAATACCAGCACCCCGTCGCCGCACCGCGCACTAGCAGGCCAGAGCGCCCTTCGCCCGCGCGACCGTCAGCACCGCGTCGTCGACCCGCTGCTGCGGCAGCTTGCCCGAGGCCACAACGCTTTCGAGGTGGTCGAGGACCCGCGGGACGTCGTCGGTGGTGAGCCACAGCGCGACGTCGACACCGGATTCGAGTGCCGTCTCGACAGCCTCGGTGATGTCGTAGCGGTCGGTGATGGCCTGCATGCCGCTGAGGTCATCGGTGAAGATCGGGCCGGTGAACGGCGGTGCACCGTAGCCGGTGCCGCCGCGCAGCAGGGCCACCGCATCGGGGCTGATGCTGGCGGGGATTCCCGGCGCCGTCAGGCCGGGCACCTCGAGGTGGCCGAGCATGACGCCGACACCAGTCGACACCAGGTTCCGGAACGGGACGAGGTCCTTGGTCTGCAACTGCTCGAGCGGCGGGGTGGTGACGGCGCCGGTGTGGGAGTCGCCGGACGCGGATCCGTGACCGGGGAAATGCTTGATGACCGGCAGGATTCCCGCGTCCCGCATGCCGCGCGCGTACGCGTCGGCGTAGCGGGTGACGACGGCGGGATCGTCGGAGTAGGAGCGGTCGCCGATGACGCTGTCGTCGGGCTGGCTGCTGACGTCGACGTCGGGCGCGAAGTTGACGGTGACCCCGAGGTCCTTCAGTCCGCGCCCGCGCTCGAGCGCCATCTGATAGGTCTGTTCCTCCGTCATCGTGGCCGCGGTCTGCCGGGCGGAGGGATCGGCGCCGAGCAGGTTCTCGACGCGCGACACCCGCCCGCCCTCCTCGTCGATCGTCACCATCAGCGGCAGCGACGACGCCGAGGCCACCTGGGGAACCTCATGGTTCGCGAGCATGGTCTCGTCGGTCCAGCTTCCGATGAAGATGCCACCGACCTGCTCGTTGCGGACCACCTGGGCGGCATCCGCGGTGCCGGTCACACCCACGTTCAGCAGCTGAGCGAGCTTGCGCCGCAACGGCAACGACTGCAGGAACTGCGTCTCGCACGACACCGGCGCGGCGGCGGGCGCTGCGGTGCCGGTGTGCGACGCGGGCTCGACGGAGGACGGGGACGGCGCCGGCGTCGCCGAGGACGACTCCGCGACCGTCTCGCCACCACCCGACGAACATCCGGCGACGAGGCCGGTACAGGCTGCGAGCGCGAGGGCATACTTGATCCGCATGGGTTCGACGGTAGCCCAGTTCGCCACCGCTACTCCCGTGGCAGGCCCCGAATCGACGACCACTGCCGCCCGGCTTGGTAATCTGGACACAGAGGAAACCCGTACTCAGGAGGTCGTGGTGCCCGGTGGTTTGATGTTGATCGCCTACGACGGCTCCGACAACGCGAAGCGCGCCGTGGAGTGCGCAGGACGATTCCTCGCCTCCAATCGCGCTGTGCTGGTGACGGTGTGGGAGCCGATGGTCCGTCAGGCCGCGCGCATGTCGGGACTGTCCGGTGTGATGCAACCCGAGTGGGTGCCCGACGAGGAGACCGAGGACGTCGCGTTCTCCGACGCCAAGGTCACCAACGAGGAGGGCATCCTGCTCGCCGAGGCCGCCGGGCTCACCACCGAGGGTCGGTGCATCGAGTGCACCAGCACGATCTGGACGGCGATCGTCGAGACTTCGGACGAACTGGCCGTCGACATCATCGTCACCGGCACCCGGGGCACCACCGGCCTGCGGTCCCTGCTGCAGAGCAGTGTCGCCGACCACGTGTTGCGGCACAGTCACCGCCCGGTGCTGATCGTGCCTCCCGGGAAGTAGTCCGGACGCCCGACTACTGTCGGGTGCACCATGGACGGCTTCCTTCTCTCACGCGCCGATCGGACGCTGCGCACGTCCGGAGTGCGGCACGGGTACGACACCGCGGCCGCCGCTGTTGCCGCCCTCGCGAACGGTGACACCGGACTGATCGTCGGGGCCCTGCCGTTCGATCCCGCACGGCCCGCCGCGCTGACCGCCCCGGAATCGTGGGAGTTCACGGACGGTCCGTGGCGGCCCGGCACCGTCGCCGCGCTCCCGTCCGTCCGCGTCGTTCGGCAGGTCCCCGAACCCGCCGAACACGTGGCCCGCGTCCGGTCCCTCGTCGACCGACTGCGCGAGGGCACCCTCGGGAAGGTGGTGGCCGCGCGCAGCGTCACCCTCCGCGCCGACGCCCCCATCTCCGCAGAAGCGTTGGCCGCACGGATGATTCACCAGAATCCGACCGCCAACGGGTTCGCCGTCGACCTGTCCGCGGCCGGCGACGGCTTCCGCGGCCGCAGCCTCGTCGGAGCCAGCCCCGAAGTCCTGCTCAGCAGGCGCGGCCGCCGCGTCACCTGCCGCCCCCTCGCCGGAACCGCTCCGCGGCGCGCCGACCCGGAGGCCGACGAGAAGGAAGGCCGGGGCCTGCTGGAGTCCACGAAGAACCTGGCCGAACACGCCTTCGTGACGGCCTGGATCAGGGACGTCCTGGCGCCGCACTGCACCGAGTTGACGGTCCCGGAGTCCCCGGTGCTGACGAGCACGCACGAGGTATGGCATCTGGCGACTCCCATCGAAGGCGTGCTGCGCGAGACGTCGACGGACGCCCTGAGCCTGGCGGTACTGCTGCACCCGACGCCCGCGGTGTGCGGCACCCCCACCGACGCGGCCCTGGCGACCATCCGCGACGTCGAGGAGGATCGGCGGTTCTACGGCGGTGCCGTCGGGTGGTGCGACGGCGACGGTGACGGCGACTGGGTGGTGTCCATCCGCTGCGCCGAGATCGCCGCCGACGGACTCGAGGCCCTGGCGACCGCGGGCGGGGGCATCGTCGCCGAATCCGACCCGGAATCCGAACTCGACGAGACGACCACCAAACTGCGCACGCTGCTCCGGGCGCTGGGTGTGCAACAGAACCCCTGAACTGCGGAAACGGCGGCCCCCGAGCACCAATCAGCAGTTCGGCGGCCCGCGGGTGATACCTTGACCCGAGCAATTCGTACGCGGGAGTAGCCGTGTGCGTCGATGGCACGACGGTGGGAGATGTCAGATGGGGAAGTTCCTTGTGCCCGGTGTGGTCAGCGCCGTGGTCGGTGTCGCTCTCGGCACCGTGGCGACGCTCGGCATCACCGCCGCCGCACAGGACAACACGCGTCCCGAGGTCGACCGGAGCGGCAACGCGGATTCCTCACTTCTGAACCAGGTTGAGTACGGCAGCCGCTGAGAGCGCCGGCTCAACAAGTTCCCGCACTTCCCCCGAGTCGGCGGCCATGTCGTCCATGGCGCCCTCGGCGGAGCCTCTTTCGCGGCGGTGGCTGTTCGGCGCCTCTGTCGTAGCGTTCCTTCTCGCGTTCCTCCAAACCCCCGGCCGGCTCGCCGCCGACACCAAATACGACCTGTCCCAGAATCCGATCGGATTCCTGGAACGGGCGTCCCATCAGTGGAGCAGCCAGGCCCCCATGGGCCAGGTGCAGAACCAGGCCTACGGGTACTTCTTCCCGCACGGCGCATTCTTCGCGCTCGGCGACATCCTGAGCGTCCCGGCGTGGATCACCCAGCGGGTGTGGTGGGCGCTGCTGCTCGTCGCCGGATTCTGGGGCATCGTCCGCCTCGCCGAGGCGCTCGGCGCCGGTAGCCGCTCGTCCCGCGTGATCGCCGGAATCGCGTTCGCGTTCTCCCCCCGCGTCCTCACCACCCTGGGTTCGATCTCGTCGGAAACCCTCCCGATGATGCTGGCGCCGTGGGTTCTCCTCCCCGTCGTTCTCGCCCTCGCCCACGTGAGTGGCAAAGCGTCCCGGGACACACATTGGCGCTCACCTGCACGGCTGGCGGCCCAATCGGCCCTGGCCGTCGCGCTGATGGGTGCGGTCAACGCCGTCGCGACCGTGGCGGCGTGCCTCGTCGCAGGCCTGTGGTGGATCTCCCACCGGCCCAACCGCCGGTGGTGGACGTTCACCGCGTGGTGGTTCCCGTTCCTGGCTCTGGCCACTCTGTGGTGGATCGTGCCGCTACTGCTGCTCGGCAAGGTGAGCCCGCCGTTCCTCGACTACATCGAATCGTCCGGGGTGACCACGCAGTGGACGTCCCTCGCCGAGATCCTCCGCGGCACCGACAGCTGGACGCCGTTCGTGTCCCCCGAGCGCATCGCGGGCGCGGTCCTCGTCACCCAGCCCGCCGCGGTCGCCGCGACCGGGCTCATCGCCGCCGCCGGGCTCGCCGGACTGTGCATGCGGTCGATGCCGGCCCGCGGTCGCCTCACCCTGATCCTGTTCGTCGGGGTCGCGGGACTCGCCGCCGGGTACATCGGCGAACTGGGTTCCCCGTTCGCCGAGCAGGTGCGACTGTTCCTCGACTCCACCGGGGCGCCCCTGCGGAACGTGCACAAACTCGAGCCGCTCGTCCGGCTCCCGCTCGTGCTCGGGCTGGCGCATCTCCTGGCGAAGGTGCCACTGCCGGGGTCCGTGCCGTTCGCGCGGTGGCGCAGCGCGCTGGCGCACCCCGAGCGCGAACCGATGGTCGCGGTGACGAGCCTGGTGCTGGTCGCCCTCACCCTGGCGACGTCGCTGGCGTGGACCGGCAAACTCGCGCCGCGCGGCACGTACACCGACGTCCCGGACTACTGGCAGCAGGCCGCGTCGTGGCTGGAGGACAACGCCGGGGGCACCAGCCCCGACGGTTCCGACGCGGAGCGCGCGCTCGTGGTGCCCGGCGCACCGTTCGGCAGCCAACTCTGGGGGCTCACCCGCGACGAGCCGATGCAGGCGCTGGCGTCCACGCCGTGGGCGTCCCGCGACGCCGTCCCGCTCACCCCGCCCGGCACCATCCGGGCGATGGACTCGATCCAGCGGTTGATCGCCGACGGCCGGCCCTCGGACGGCATGGCGCAGACCCTGCTCGGCCAGGGCATCCACTACCTCGTCCTCCGCAACGACCTCGACCCGGAGACGTCGCGGTCGACGCGACCGCTGCTCGCGCACCAGGCCGTCACCGGGTCTCCCGGATTCACCCGGGTCGCGGACTTCGGCGAGGACATCGGGCCCGGAGACGTCGAGGGCCTCGTCATCGACAGCGACCTGCGGCCCCGATACCCAGCCATCGAGATCTTCGCGGTGTCGACGCCGGACGGATCGCCCACGACGAGCGGTCCGTACACCGCGGACGTCGACGGCATCCCCCGCGTGCAGGGCGGTCCGGAATCGCTGCAGCGCCTGCGGGAGAACGGCGCCCTGCCCGGAACCGGACCCGTCCTGCTGGCCGCGGACGCGAAGCGCGCCGGACTGCCCGTCGACGACGTCACCGTCACGGACACGCCCCGGGACCGCGAAACCGATTACGGCCAGGTCGACAATCACAGTTCGGCGCTGCGCACCCCGGACGATGCGCGCCGCACGTTCAATCTCGTCCCCGACTATCCGGTGGCGGACACCCCGCTGGTGGAGGGCCGGTGGGAGGGCGCGACGCTGAGCGTGTCGAGTGCGGCGTCCGACGCCACCCAACTCGGCGGCTCCTCCCCCGCCAGTAGTGCCGCCGCGACCGTCGACGGCGACCCGGCGACGGGCTGGTTCAGCAACGGCATCGAGCGGGCGCTGGGCCAGTGGCTGCAGATCGACTTCGACACTCCGCTCACCAGTTCGCTGCTGCACATCACGACCAGCCCGGCCGCGATCGGCGCTCCCGTCCGCTGGATGGAGGTGTCGACGCCCAACGGCAGCACGGCCGTGAAGGTGGACGCGCCGGGCAAACCGATCGCCGTCTCCGTTCCCGGAGGTGTCACCCCGTGGGTGCGGATCACCGCGACCCGCACCGAGAATGGTTCCGCGGGAACACAGTTCGGCATCAGCGAGGTGTCGGTCGAGGACTTCTCCCAGCGTGACGCCCCGGTCACCGTGCCGATCCGGTACCGGACGGTGCTGCCACCCACCCCCGAGGGCGCGTCCGTCGCGGGTTGGGATCTCAGTCAGGAACTCCCCGGCCGCAACGCCTGCGCGGACGCCCCGGACCGGGTGAGGTGCAGCAACGCCTTGGTCCTGCCGCCCGAGGAGGTCGGCACGTTCGAGAGGACGCTGTCGGTGCCCGAACCGACCGCGGTGACGCCGCAGCTCACCCTGCGGGCCCGGCAGGGCGCACCGCTGGAAGATGTTCTCACGCAACGGGATCGGCCGTCCGCCCACGGAACCAGCAACATCACCGACCTGCGCGGCTCGGCGTTCGCCGCCACCGACAACGATCCGCGCACCAGCTGGTCGGCGAAACAGGACACCACCAGCGGCAAGGGCGCGAAACCGACCCTCACGATCGATCTTCCCGAACCCACGCTCGTCACCGGCCTGCAGCTCACGCCGAGCCTGGGTGCCGTGCCCGCCGCCCCCGATCGGGTCGCCGTCGACCTCGGGAACGGACCGCAGGTGCGCGACGTGGACGAGGACGACGGGACCGTCACCGTCGAACCCCGGGTGACCGACCGGATCGTGCTCAGCCTCGTGTCCTGGAAGAGCACCCTCGACCAGAACGCGCTCGGGTTCGCCCAGTTGCAGCCCGCCGGACTCGCCGAGGTCGGGGTGCTGGGCGAGGACGGCGTCCTGCTGCCCGGCTCGGGTCCGGTCGACAATGCCGGGGACCGCCCCGTCACGGTGCCGTGCGAGGAGGGGCCGGTCGTGTCGATCGGCGGAGTGCCGGTTCGTACGAGTGTCACCGCAACCGCCGGGCAATTGCTTTCGGGCGACCCGGTTCCCGCGACCCTCTGCGACAGCCCCGGCCCCGTTCCGCTGGCGGCGGGATCGCAGGACGTGACCGTCGAACCGGGGTCGGCGTTCTTCGTCGACAGTCTGCGCCTCGACGCCGGACCACAGGCGCAGGCCGTTCCGACCGAGCAGGTGTCGACCACCGCGTGGACCGAGAACCACCGGGAACTCACGGTTGCCCGCTCGGACACCGAGCGCCTCGTCGTCGTCCCCGAGAGCACCAACGTCGGCTGGGTGGCCACCGCCCCGGACGGCAGCGAACTGACGCCGGTCGTCGTCGACGGCTGGCAGCAGGGCTGGATCCTGCCCGCCGGAGCCGAGGGGACGGTGACCCTCGACTTCCCCACCGACCACTGGTACCGGCTGGGGATCTTCGGCGGCCTGCTGCTGCTGATCCCACTGATCGCCGCCGCGCTGTGGCCGCGTCGCGCCCGTGAGCGCGATCCCGGCCCGGCACCCCGGACCTGGGGCAGCGCGACGGTCGGGTGGCTGGGAATCCTCGCCGCCGCCACCGTGATCGGTGGTCCCGTGGGCGCGGTGACGACGGTCGTGGCGACGCTGCTGGCCGTGGTCCTGATCCGGCTACGCGGAACCGCCACCACCGCGCGCGTGCTGGTGGGGGTCGCCGGAGCGTCGGCGATGCTCGGCATCGCGATGCTCTCGACCGGGCCGTGGCGCGCGCCCGGCGGGTACGTCGGGCACTCGTTCCTCGTTCAGTTCCCGCTGCTGCTCGCGCTCGTCGCGACCGGGCTCGCCGTGCTGCCGCTCGGACGTTCGGCGTTGCTGGCGCGCGCCTCCCAGCGCTTGACGGCGCGGCGCGCCGGTTCCTCCACCAACGCGTAACTGGCCGACGCGACCGCGACGCTCAGCGCCGTCGTCAGGAACAGGATATAGACGAAGTGGCCGGTGAACGGAACGAGCCCGAACACCGGGAAGACGATGGACAGCACCGCGAGGTGCCAGATGAAGATGCCGTACGACCAGCGGCCCACGGCGAGCGCGAGTGGGCTCGCGAGGTAGCGGTGGGTGGACGTGTCGGACAGCACCAGCGGAGCCATCAACGCGAAACTGATGACGGCGCCGAGCGCCATCTTGACGGCGTACTGCCACGGTTCGGGACGCACCAGCCCCTCCGGCCCGGCCAGGTCGGTCGCCGTGAGCGCGAATGCCCCTGCGGCGACGAGAAACATCCGGATGCGGTGATGCGCCCAGTGATGCATCCGCCCGGGCGGGCTCACCGCCAGTTCGGCCAGCAACATCCCAGCGCCGAACCAGGGCAGGTACCCGGGCAGCCAGTTGTCGTGGTGGATGCCGCCCGGGGTCGAGATCGGCACGAACGCCCACGTCAGGCTCACCGCGATCAACGCGAGGATCGCCGGAACACGCAGCCGCGCAGCCGGACCCCGCAACCGGACCAGCGCGAACGCCAGCAGCGGAAGCACCAGGTAGAAGGCCACCTCCACCGACAGACTCCACATCTGGGTCAGACCGTCGGTGAGTGTGAGGGGCACGAACACCTGCACGAGACCGAGATTCGCCCACCACGTGCGGTAACTCGCGTTGGCGGTGGGCAGGAACGTCAACACCACGGCCACGGCGACCCAGTACGCCGGCAGGATGCGCGTCGCCCGCGAAATCCAGTACCGGATGACACTCGGGGCGGAACCCATCCCCCGCGCCGCCCCGGCATGGCTGCGCCACAGCAGGAATCCCGACAGCGCGAAGAAGACCGCCACCGCCAGATCGAATCGTCCCCAGATGCGGCCGAGGACCGGCACGTGCGTCGCGCCCGTCTGGAACGCGACGTGCGTCACGAGCACTCCCAGCGCCGCGAGACCGCGCATCCCCTCCAGTGCGGGAATGAAACTGCGCGCAGCAGCGGTCGCTGCGGGCGCGGGCGAGATCGTGGCCGAGGTGCTCATCACCAACAGTGTGCCTGGTCCGGGCGCTGTGACGGAAAACTCCGTCCCCGTCACTTCGCTGCGGAACGGCCGGTGCGTTTACTATCCGATGGGGCAAATGCGCATTCGAGACTGTTAGTGTTTTGCCTCACGTGGTGTCGATGTGGGCTCCATGCGATCCGTGCAGCCGTGCTGCCGGTGGGGGAATCTCAATCGACAGAATTGGGTTAGGAGAGAAAGCATGGCGGAGCGCTCAGGGCCGAGCCGGATACTTGCTTGCATTCTGGTGGGCCTCGGTGCCTTCCTCTTGGCCGTCGCCATTCTCATTCCCACCTACACGGTGGGCAAATTGGCGAAGACGCCGTTGGACCTCGAAGTGACCACGATCGCCGAAGGTTCCGGCAGCGTGCTCAACTCGCAGTCTCTTCTCGCAGGCAAGGCCGAAGTCAACACGAACGTTCCACTGGTGTCACAGCGTTACGTCACCACCGAGGACCCCGCGAACGCGGACGTCGTCACTCTCCAGGCGGGGCAGACGCTGCGGCGCACCGACAAGCAGGGCGACACCGGACTGCTGTCCGCGATCGTCGACCGCAACACCGTCGACCGCAAGACGTCGATGCCGACCAACGACCCGGTGGGCACCATCCAGACGCAGCCCAACCAGCCTGCCGAGGAAGTTCCGCGCGACGGACTGCAGTACAAGTTCCCGTTCGATTCGAAGAAGCAGAGCTACCCCTACTTCGACCTGAACGCGCGCGCCACCCAGGACATCGACTTCGTCGAGGAGACGGAGATCAACGGCCTGAAGGTGTACCACTACAGCCAGACGATCGCCCCCGTCGACCTGTCGAAGGTCGTCAACTCGCCCACCAACAAGCTGACGCTGCCCGCCGAAGCCTGGGGCGTCCCCGGTGGCACCCTCCCCGTCACGATGACCCGCTGGTACACCAACGTGCGTGACCTGTGGGTGGAGCCCGAGACCGGTGTCGTCGTCAAGGGCCAGGAGCAGCTGCACCAGTACTACGCCCGCAACAAGGACAAGCCGGAGATCGACGTCCTGAAGGTGGAACTGCCGTTCAACGAGCAGACCATCGAGTACCAGGTCCAGCAGGCCAAGGACGGCATGGACAAGCTCAGCACGTTCGGTCGCACCGTGCCGATCATCGCCGGCATCCTCGGTCTCATCGCCCTGATCGCCGGGTTGTTCCTCGGTCTGCGCGGCGGCAAGGGCAACCAGCCCGCACCGGCCGACGGTGGCGACTACCCGCAGAGCGGCGGTGGACGCCACGTCGACCTGGGCAAGTCGGATGCCTCGGAGGCTCCCACGGAGCAGCACGACTGGACCACGGACAAGACGGAAGAGATTCCCGTCGCAGATCCGCGCCGGTACGACGAGCGGTAGAGCACTACAGCCGGACGCCACGTAGTCCGGTGCGAAGGGGACCTCGGTATCTCACCGAGGTCCCCTTCGTCGTGTCAGGGCGTGTCGGGGTCCTGTCGGACCGGACCGATGTCAGATAGTCCGGGGCGCGTCACGCCGCGCGCTGCGCACGGCGAAGAGACTCGCGACCAGGGCGGTGCTCGACGCGACCGTCACGGCGACGGCGATGAACTCGCCGATCGTGGACGCGAGGGTCAGCATGGCGGTCATCTCGACGGCCAGACCGATCCACGCGATGACGGCGAGGTGCGTCCGCTCCCCCGCGATGGCGGACAGCAGGGCACCCTGCAGGACGGCCAGGCACGCGCCGTGCAGCGCGAACAGCCACAGCAGCGACTGCACGGGCCGGTACGCGTCGCCGACGAGGAGCGGGACGAGGGGGGCGGCCACCGCGACGCCCGCGACGAGCACCGCGCCGAGTCCGACGAGGACGGCGAGCGCCGAGCGGATCGCCTGCGCGGAGTGCGCGGGATTCGCCATCCGCGGGTACAGCACCACCCCGACGGCCTGCGGCAGCCAGAACGCGGCCTTGGTGGCGACGGCACCCAGCGCGTACAGGCCTGCGTCGTCGTTGCTGAGCACGATGCGGGCGATCACGAGGTCCATGGACGACAGCGCGATCAGCGCCAGTTGCACCTGCGACGCCTTCAGCACCGCCGCGACGCCGATCCGGGTGCTCGACTCCCCGGTGATGCCGGAATCGGCGAACAGTCGCGCGCACAGCGCCACCAGGCCGGTGCCGACCGCGCTGGCGGCGAGGGCGAGTCCCGGCCCGGCGCCGACGGCGAGCACCACGACCGCGGGAACGACCTTCGCGATACCGGCTCCGGCGAGGACGACGCTGAGCGGACCGAACCGGGCCGCGCCCTGCAGCAGTCCCTGTTCGGTGGCGAGCAGGACGAGGACGGGAGCCGTGACGAGCGCCGAGAACGTGGCGAGCATGCCGGTGTCGAGGGCCCACGACACGAGTGGTGCGAGCAGCATCGCCGCGACCGCGACGATCAGCGCGCAGCGGTACCCCAGCAGCCGAAGCGCGTGGGCGCCCTTGCCCCGGACCACCTCGCGGGCGACGACGGTCTGCAGTGCGAGCGCGGGGACGGCGAGGACGAGTTGGGCGGCCAGCAGACTCGCGAACTCCCCGTAGCGGGCCGGGCCGAGCCAGGCGCTCGCTGCCCAGGCAAGCAGGTAGGACGCGATATTCGCGGTCATCGAGCCCGCCGTCACCATCGTCACCCCGGCGACCGCCGAGCTGGTGAGGGTCTGGCGTGGCATTCGCCCATGATGCACTACGTGCCGTGCGGGCCGGGTCGATGCACCACGTATCGTGACGGCCCATGACCGTCCGGCGCCGAGCACCGTTCGTGGCGGCGGTCTACAGCCTCGTCCTGGCGTTACTCGTCCTCGGTCCGCTGCTCGGTCCCGGTTACCTGCTGCTGCGTGATGCGGTGAGCACTCCCCGCTCGTATCTCACGGCCTCGGCGCTCGGGCTCACGGATGCCGCCGCGCGGGCGGTGCCGCAGGACGCTCTCCTCGCCGCGCTGAGCACGTTCGTCGACGGCGGCCTGGTGGTGAAGGCGATCCTGCTGCTCGCGCTGTGGGCGGCGGGCTGGGGGGCGGCCCACATGGTCCGGGCCGTCCTGCCGACCGCCGGGCTCGGACCGCAACTCGTGGCCGCGACGGTGACGGTGTGGAACCCGTACGTCGCCGAGCGACTGCTGCAGGGTCACTGGAGTCTGCTGACGGGGTACGCGGCGCTGCCGTGGACGGTGTGCGCGGCCGTCGCGATCCGGCGGGGCCGGGGCCGGGGGTGGTTCGCGCTCGCGGCCTGCCTCGCCGCGGCCGGGCTGACCCCGACCGGGGTGTTGCTCGCGGCAGTCACGGCGGTGGCCGTCCTCGCCTGCCCGGGTGGACGTTCCCGCCGGTGGCTGCGTCTGACGGGTGCGCTGGGCCTGTTCTTCGCCGCGAGCGCGCCGTGGCTGGTGGCCACGGCCCTGTCCGGCGGCGGTGGGGACGGCTCCGATCCGGCCGGGGTCGCGGCGTTCGCGGCGCGCGCCGAGCCGGGACTGGCGACGCTCGGCAGTCTCGCCGGGCTCGGCGGCGTGTGGAACGAGACCGCCGTCCCGCAGACCCGGACCACGCTGTTCGCCGTGGTGGGAACGGTCCTGCTGCTCGGTGTCGTGCTGTGTGGCCTGCCCGCGCTGCGGCGGCGGCGACGGCATCCGGCGGTGGCCGCGCTGACCGTGCTCGCACTGCTCGCGGTGCTGCTGCCCACGCTCGGCGCGACGGCGTGGGGTCTCGACGCGGGCCGCTGGTCGGTGCAGCACATCCCCGGCGCCGGGTTGCTCCGGGACGCGCAGAAGTGGGTGGCGCTCGCGGCGCCGCTGTATGCGCTCGCCGGTGCGGCCGCCGTGCTGAGGCGCCCGGTCACCTGGTCGGTCTCGGCCGTCCTGATCGTGCTGCTCGCCCTCCCCGACCTCGCGTGGGGCGTCGGCGGCGCCCTGCGCCCGGTCCACTATCCGCCGTCGTGGCAGCAGGTGGCCTCCCAACTGGACAGCGACCCGAACAGCGGGGACGTCGCAGTCCTGCCCACCGGCATGTTCCGCAAGTTCCCCTACAGCAGTTCCGCTCCCGTCCTGGACCCCGCCCCGAGAATGCTGCCGGAGGACGTCCTGCAGACCGGCGAGCTGGTGGTGGCCGGCGGCAGCGTCGAGGGCGAGGGGTCCCGGGGGCAGCAGGTCGAACGGGTGCTGCTCACCGGCGGTTCCGCCGCCGATCTCGCGGCGCTGGGCGTCCGATGGGTTCTGGTCGAGCGCGACACGCCCGGACCGCGCGGCGAATCCGCGACCACCCTGGCCGGTCTGGAGCGACAGTTCTCGGACGAGCATCTGGAGCTGTACCGCGTCGACGGCGACGTCACGCCGCACGAGGCGACCCGACGGGCGCGCGCGACGGTGGTCGCGGCCCACGTGCTGTGGGCGATGCTGTTGGCAGGCGGTCTACTCGGCGCGGGCGTGCTCGAGGCCCGGACGCGCCGGCGCCGGCGACACCAAACCTGACGTGCGCAGGCCCGCGGCAGTGCCCGCCAGTACCTCGTGGACGCCGTTCCCGGTGTGCTTCCAGGAGAACTCACCGGCCCGGACGCGTGCCTTCTCGCCGAGCACCGTGCGGGTCTCGGGCTCGAGCAGGAGCGTCTTGACCGCCGCGGTCAGGTCGGCGACATCGGCCGTCGCCGCTTCCGCCTTGCCGACCAGAACCCCGGTCACGCCGTCGACGATCGAATCCGTCAACCCTTTGGAGCTGCGGTAGCCGACGGTCGGGACGCCGTGCTGCGCGGACTCGATGACGGCCAGACCCCAGCCCTCCTTGCGGGACGGCATCACGTGCACCCAGGACTGCGACAGCAACTGGTGTTTGCGGGTCTCGTCGACGTGCCCGTGGAACGTGACGGCGTCGCCGATGCCCAGCTCGTGCGCGCGATCGCGGAGGTTCTGCTCCCACCAGCCGCCACCGATGACGTCGAGATGCACGTCGGCAATCGTGGGGCGCAGGGCGGCCACGGCCTCGAGGGCGTCCTCGATCTGCTTGTGCGGCACGAGCCGTGACAGCACACACACACTGGGGTGCGCGGTCCTCGTGCCGGCGCCGCCGATCTCCACGTCGAGGGGGATGTCGTCGGCGCCGTTGCGCACCACCGCGATCCGCTCGCGCTCCACTCCCAGTTCGACGAGTTCGTCGGCCGACGGCAGCGACACGGTGAGGTACTGGTCGTCGCGATGCGCGCGCGGCGACAGCCGGGATTCCACCCACCAGCCGATCTTGCCCATCAAGCGGCCCGCCACCGGCCACTGCTCGCGGTGGCAGTGATGGACGAGCAGCGTCACGGGTGCGCCGGCGACGACGCGGGAGAAGAACGGGATGCCGTTCTGGGTGTCGATGACGGCGTCGGGCCGGATGCCGCGGAGCGGCCCGAACCCGAGCCGTCCGGCGGCGATCGCGGCGAGGGCGCGGGGGTAGACGCTGTACCGTCCGCCCGCCCGGCTGATCTCGATGCCGTCGACGGTCTCCTTCTTGGCGGCACCGCGGTAACCGGCGGTGCGGAGAGTGACCTTGATGCCCCGCGCCGAGAGTTGCGCGCCGACCTCCTCGAGGTACCGCTCACTGCCGCCACCCTGCGGGTGACCGGTGTCGCGCCAGCAGAGCAGCAGAACCTCTCGCACGTTCATAAACTCCTGTGGTCGGTGCGGTACTCGTGGTCTCGGGGCGGGACGTTCCGCGCGGTAGTCCCCGAACACCCTATCGGTCGCATTCCGCCGGATGTTGCAGCCACCGCGCACGGATTGCCGTCCCGCGGGCTGCACTCGCTAAGGTTCAGTCTCGTGACGACGCCTCCCGTGACCCGGCGATTCGGTCGACGGGCAACCCTGAAGAGGTCGTTCGGCCTGCTCAGCGACTTCCGGCACGAACAGACCGCGCCCGACCTGTTCTACGGCGCCCTCGCCCGCGACTCCGTCGAACTGATCGGCGACCTGTGGGGCGGTCTGACCGACGCGGATCTCACCGGTACGACGGTCCTCGACGTCGGCGGCGGCCCCGGCTACTTCGCGGACGTGTTCCAGCAGGCCGGCGCCCGGTACGTTCCCGTCGAACCGGATCCGTCCGAGATGCACGCCGCGGGGCTCGCCGTGGGCGGCGCGGTGCGTGGGTCGGGGCTGGCGCTGCCGTTCCGGACGTCGTCGGTGGACATCTGCTTCTCCTCCAACGTCGCCGAACACGTCAGCGAACCGTGGGCAATGGCGGAGGAGATGATCCGCGTGACGAAGCCCGGCGGTCTGATGGTGCTGTCGTACACGTTGTGGTGGGGCCCGTTCGGCGGTCACGAGACCGGGCCGTGGCATGCCCTGGGCGGCGAGTACGCCGCCCGGCGCTACCTGCGCAAGAATGGCCGCGATCCCAAGAACCGCTACGGTGTGTCCCTGTTCAAAGTGGGTGCAACCGACGGGCTTCGGTGGGCTCGGCGCACCCCGGACGCGGACCTGCTGGCCGCCTTCCCCCGCTATCACCCGCGCTGGGCGTGGTGGATGGTGCGGATTCCCGGAGTGCGCGAGTTCCTGGTGAGCAACCTCGTTCTCGTGATGCGGAAGCGCTGACCGTGGTCGCGCTGGCACTCGACATCGGAGGCACCAAGATCGCCGCCGGGATCGTCGACGCGAACGGTTCGGTGCCGCATCCCGCGACCACTCCCACGCCGGCGACCGGAGTCGCGGACGCGTGCGCCGCGCTGCTGCGCCAGGTCGCGGGAGACGCGAAGATCACGTCGGTCGGCATCGCGTGCGCGGGACCGGTCGACACGGTCGCCGGCACCGTGTCGCCGATCAACATCGCGGAGTGGGCGGGCGGATTCGGCCTGGGCGGCGCGGTGCAGGAACTCTTCCCGGGGGTCCCAGCGCGACTGGCGATGGACGGCGCCGCGGCCGCTCTCGGCGAGCATCGTCACGGTGCCGGTCGAGGCGCCCCCGACCTGCTGAGCCTCGTCGTGTCCACCGGCATCGGCGGCGGGGTGGTCCTCGGCGGCCGCATCGCCACCGGCCGGACCGGCAACGCGGGACACATCGGTCACATGGTGGTTCCCGGCGGGACCGACCCGTGCACGTGCGGCGGGGTCGGGTGCCTGGAGACGGTCGCCAGCGGACCGTCGTCCGTGCGCTGGGCTCGGTCCCGCGGATGGCGCGGGACGACGGGCGTCGAACTGGCGCGGGCCGCCGCGGACGGTGACGAGGTCGCGGTGGCCGCCCTCGACCGCGCGGGGACCGCGCTGGGGCAAGCCATCGCGTCGGCCGCGGCCCTCCTCGACGTGGATCTCGCGGTGATCGGCGGCGGATTCGCGCAGGCCGGGCCGCCGTTGTGGGACCCGATGAGCCGGGCCGCGGCCCGTCACGCCCGGTTGTCCTTCGTCGCCGATCTGCGGGTGGTGCCCGCGGAACTCGGCGCCTCGGGCACGCTCGCCGGGGCGGCAGTCCTGGCCGGCGGCGAGGGCTGACGCAGCGGAATCTCCTCACCTGTTCCGAAATTCTGTAACGTGTTCTAGTGTTCAGGGTCACACCACGTTCAGGAGAGGAGGTGACCGTGAGCACGAGCGCAACCCGATCTGCCGACGACTCCGATCACCGATCCGAAGTTGCCAGGCCCAGTGACTCCCGTCGCGATCCGGAGGTGCTGCGGGAGGCGCTGCAACGCTGGCTCGCCGCGCAATTGCCGGCCGACGCCGCACCCGAAGTCACGCACGTCCATCTCCCCGACGCCAACGGGATGTCGAGCGAGACCATCCTGTTCGACGCCACCTGGTCTGGCGAAATGCACCCACTGGTCGCACGCGTCGCGCCCGCCGACACGACGATGCCCGTCTTCCCCGACTACGACCTCGACGGACAGTTCCGGGCGATGACGCAGGTCCGGGAGCACTCCGCCGTCCCGGTCCCGGTCGTCTACTGGTCCGAACCCGACCCCGGACCCCTGGGCGCCCCGTTCTTCGTCATGGCCCGCGTCTCGGGGCAGGTCCCGCCGGACGTGATGCCCTACAACTTCGGGTCGTGGGTGACGGAAGCGACCGAGGAGCAGCGTGCGGTGCTGCAGCACAGCGCGGTGAATGTGCTTGCGCAACTGCACGGCATCGACCGGCCGTGGGAGCGGTTCGCGTTCCTGCGACTGCCCGGCGCCGGCCCCACCGTCACCGAGGCGCTCGCCGCGCACCTCCGGCAGCAACGCGACTACTACGAATGGACGACCCAGTCGGGTCCCCGGTCCCCGCTGATCGAACGCGGCTTCGCGTGGATGGAGGAGAACCTCCCCGACGACTCCTCCCCCGCCGTCTTCTGCTGGGGCGACGCCCGCATCGGCAACATGATGTTCGAGGACTTCCGGCCCGTGGCCGTACTCGACTGGGAGATGGCCACGCTCGGGCCCCGCGAACTCGACCTGGGCTGGATGACGTACCTGCACCGGTTCTTCGAGGACATCGCCGCGTCCGCCGGACTCGACGGGATGCCCGACTTCCTGCGCCTCGACGACCTCGCCGCCCTGTACGAGGAACTTACGGGCCACACGCCCCGCGATCTCGAGTACTACACCGCCTACGCGGCCCTGCGGCAGGCCACGATCATGCTGCGGATCCAGGAGCGCGCCATCCACTTCGGTCAGGCCGTCGCCCCCGAGGATCCGGACGACATGATCATGCACCGCGCCTCGCTCGAGGCGATGCTCGACGGCACGTACTGGGAGAAGATCCGATGACCGCCGACTACGCCGGAAACCCGCTGTCCCCGATGGACGACTACCCCATCCATCAGGTGGCCGAACCGATCCGTCGGGTCGCGACATCCGACCGCAACTTCTACGACCGCTACTACTTCAACTGCTATCCCTCCGACGAGTCCGACCTGTTCCTCATCATCGGTCTCGGCCAGTACCCCAACCTCGGGGTCACGGACGCGTTCGCGGTGCTCCGCCGCGGCGACGACCACATCGTGGTCCGCGGGTCGGCGGCGCTGGGCCACGACCGCTCCGAGAGCACCGTCGGACCGTTCCGCGTCGAGGTGCTCGAGGGGCTGCAGCGCCTGCGCGTGGTGCTCGCACCGGACGACTACGACCTCTCCTTCGACCTCACCTTCGACGGCGCGATCCCCGCGACGCTCGAGCCCCGCCACTTCCGCAGGCAACTCGAGCGCGTCACGTTCGACACCAGCCGCTTCGTCCAGACCGGCACCTGGGCAGGCGAACTCACGATCGACGGCGAGTCCCGCCCCGTCACCCCCGACACCTGGCGCGGCAACCGCGACCGGTCGTGGGGAGTGCGCCCAGTCGGCGAGTCCGAGCCTCCCGGACGGCGGGCGTTCGACGGGATTCAGAACTTCTTCTGGATCTACTCGGTGATGCAGTTCGACGACTATGCCGTCTCCGTCGTCCTGCAGGAGGACGAACTCGGCAGGCGCATCGTCGAGGAGGCCGTCCGCATCTGGCCGGACGCCGACCGCGAACCCGAATGGCTGGGCCGGCCCGAACACGAGCTGAAATTCGAGCCCGGGACGCGGGACGTCACGTCGGCGTCGCTGAGTTTCCACCGGCCGACGGGCGAGGTCGTCACCGTCACCTGCGACCTGCTGGTTCCCAACTACATCGGCATCGGCACCGGGTACGGACTCGAAGCCGACTGGCGTCACGGCATGTGGCAGGGCGAACTCGTGGTGCAGGGACTGCGCAAACGGGCGTCCGAGATCGAGCCGGGACTCCGGATGTTCTGCCCCGTCGACAATCTCACCCGATTCCGGCTCGAGGACGGCGGCGAGACCGTCGTCGGGACCGGGCTGTTCGAGGTCGCGGCGATCGGGCCACACGCACGATACGGATTCGACAGTTTCACCGACACCGCCTCCTGACCGGGGGACCGACACGAGGAATGGACTCATGACCGACTACGACAAGCTCTACATCGGCGGCAAGTGGGTGGCCCCGGCCACCGACCAGGTGCTCGAAGTGTTCTCCCCGGCCACCGAGGAACGCGTCGGCAGCTGTCCCGTCGCGTCGCCTGCCGACATCGACGACGCCGTCGCCGTCGCCAGGCGGGCGTTCGACGAAGGTCCGTGGCCGCAGACCACTCCCGCGGAGCGCGGGGAGATCCTCGCGAAGGCGGCGAAGCTCATCGAGGAGCGCGGCGAGACCCTGAACGCGCTGATCTCGTCGGAGATGGGTCAGCCGCCCGCGATGGTCGGGATGATGCAGCAGACACCGTCACTCGCGACGCTGAACTTCTATGCCGGTCTCGCGAACGAATTCGAGTGGGAGCAGACCCGCACCGGCGTGTTCGGCCAGACGAAGGTGCTGCGGGAGCCGGTCGGTGTGGTGGCCGCGGTCCTCGCCTGGAACGTCCCGCTGTTCCTGGCCGTCAACAAACTGTCCCCGGCACTGCTGGCCGGCTGCACCGTGCTGCTCAAGCCGGCACCCGAATCCCCGCTCTCCACCCACGTTCTCGCCGAGATCTTCGCCGAGGCCGGGGTCCCCGAGGGCGTCATCTCCGTTCTGCCCGGCGGCGCCGAGACCGGTGAATACCTGGTCTCGCATCCCGGCATCGACAAGATCACGTTCACCGGCAGCAGTCCCGTCGGCCGCAAGATCGGGGCCATCGCCGCGCAGAACCTCAAGCGCTGCTCCCTCGAACTGGGCGGCAAGTCGGCGGCCATCATCCTCGAGGACGCCGACCTCGCGTCCACGATGCCGATGCTGGTGATGTCCGGGCTGATGAACACCGGGCAGGCGTGCGTCGCGCAGACCCGGATCCTCGCCCCGCGGTCCCGCTACGACGAGGTGCTGGACGCCCTCGTCGCGGGTGCCGGATTCATGGCCGTCGGAGATCCGTCCGACCCGGCCGCGCAACTCGGGCCGCTGATCTCCGAGAAGCAGCGCGACCGCGTCGAGGGGTACATCGCCAAGGGCAAGGAACAGGGCGCCCGCGTGGTGCTCGGCGGCGGCCGTCCGGAGGGCCTCGACAAGGGCTGGTACGTGGAGCCGACCATTTTCGCGGACGTCGACAACTCGATGACGATCGCCCGCGAGGAGATCTTCGGGCCCGTTCTGTCCGTGATTCCCTACGATTCCGAGGACGAGGCGATCAAGATCGCCAACGATTCCGACTACGGCCTCGCCGGTTCGGTGTACACCACCGACATCGATCACGGTCTCGCCGTCGCGAAGCAGATCCGCACCGGCACGTACGCCATCAACTGGTACGCATTCGATCCGGGATCACCGTTCGGCGGCTACAAGGCCTCCGGCATCGGCCGTGAGAACGGACCGGAGGGGCTCGAGGCGTTCTGCGAGACCAAGTCCGTGCTCATGCCGCCCGGCTACACGGGGTAGGCGGCTTCGCCGCCCGTGCGCCTTTCCGGTTGCTCCAGCTACCAGAAAGGCGCACGAGCCCGGAGGGCCTAACTTCCGAACTGCATCCCACCCAACGGACCGCCGACGAGGACGATCTGCGGCATCGTGGTCTGGGGATTGGCGACGGTGGTCAGCGACAGGCATTCGCCGAGGACCGCGTAGGCGCCGTCCGGAAGTTCCGGGGTGGTGAACGTCTTGACCGCGTCGCCGGCGGCGTTCGCGAGGACGCGTTCGATCGGGTTGGTGGCCCACGCGACGAATCCCGGTTCGAGAACGACGGTGGGATCGGCCAGTACCGCGGGCAGCTTGGTGGCGTCGAATGCCACTGCGCCGCAGGACTGTGCGTCCAGCAGATTCAGGACGTTGGGGTTGGTGACGGTGATGTCGAGGGTGCTTCCGTCGACCGCGGTCACCAAGGTGGGAGGCTGCACTTCCGTCGCTGCGGAAGCGGTCGCCGGCATGGTCATGGCTACGGTGGCGGCGGCTGCGGCAGCGAGTGCGGCCCCTCCGGCGAGTCGCTTCATGCCCCTGCTGGTCCCTGTCTGCATCTGCAATCCTTTCGTCGCGTGCGAGCTTCGAGAATCGAGGCCTTTACAAACCGAATGGTATGCGTTTACTACGGAAACCTCCCCCGAAACGACGAATGTCACAGTGGTTCAGGCGAACTGAACCACTGTGACATTCGGTCACCGGGGAGGGACTAGCCCAGGCGCTGCTTCAGGGCCTCGAACTCGTCACGGATGCCGGAGGGCACCTTCTCGCCGAGGAACTCGAACCATTCCTCGATGAGCGGCAGCTCCTGCTTCCACTCGTCGACGTCGACCTTGAGCGCCTCGTCGACGTCGTCGGCGTTGACGTCCAGCCCACCGAGCTCCAGATCGGCTGCGGTCGGAACGAATCCGATCGGGGTGGACTCGGCGCCGGCCTTGTGCTCGATGCGGTCGACGATCCACTTCAGCACGCGGGAGTTCTCGCCGAAACCGGGCCACAGGAAGCGGCCGTCCTCGCCGCGACGGAACCAGTTGACGTAGAAGATCTTCGGCAGCTTCTCGGAATCCGCGTGCTTGCCGAGGTTGATCCAGTGGTTCAGGTAGTCGCCGGCGTTGTAGCCGATGAACGGGATCATGGCCATCGGGTCGCGGCGGACGGTGCCCACGGCACCCTCGGCGGCAGCGGTCTGCTCGGATGACAGCGTCGCACCGAGGAACGTGCCGTGCTGCCAGTCGAAGGACTCGCTGACCAGCGGAACCGTGGTCTTACGGCGTCCACCGAACAGGATCGCGGAGATCGGCACTCCCTGCGGGTCGTCCCACTCGGGGGCGAGGATCGGGCACTGCGACATCGGGGTGCAGTAACGCGAGTTCGGGTGCGCGGCCTTACCGTCCGACTCGGGCGTCCACTCGTTGCCCTTCCAGTCGACGAGGTGCTGCGGGTCTCCCTCGAGGCCCTCCCACCAGACGTCGCCGTCGTCGGTCTGCGCGACGTTCGTGTACAACGAGTTGCCGGCCTCGAGCGTCTTCATCGCGTTCGGGTTCGACCCGTAGTTGGTGCCCGGCGCGACGCCGAAGAAGCCGTATTCCGGGTTGACGGCGTATAGGCGGCCGTCCTCACCGAAGCGCATCCACGCGATGTCGTCGCCGAGGGTCTCGGCGCGCCATCCGGGGATGGTGGGCTGGATCATCGCGAGGTTGGTCTTGCCGCAGGCGCTCGGGAACGCGGCCGCGATGTAGTACGGCTTGTCCTCCGGGGAGATCAGCTTGAGGATCAGCATGTGCTCGGCGAGCCAGCCCTCGTCGTGGGCCATCGCCGATGCGATGCGCAGCGAGTAGCACTTCTTGCCGAGGAGGGCGTTTCCGCCGTAGCCGGAACCGTAGCTCCAGATCTCGCGGTCCTCGGGGAAGTGGGTGATGTACTTGGTGTCGTTGCACGGCCACGGGACGTCGGCCTGGCCCTCCGCGAGAGGTGCGCCGACCGAGTGCAGCGCCTTCACGAACGGCTTGTCCTTGCCCAGCTTCTCCATCGCGGCCGTGCCCATGCGCGTCATGATGCGCATGGAGACGACGACGTACTCGGAGTCGGTGATCTCGACACCCAGCTTCGGGTCGTCGGCACCGAGCGGGCCCATGCAGAACGGCACCACGTACATGGTGCGTCCGCGCATGCTGCCGCGGTAGAGGTCGGTCATGAGCGACCGCATCTCCGTCGGATCCATCCAGTTGTTGGTGGGCCCGGCGTCGATCTCCTCACGCGAGCAGATGTAGGTGCGGGACTCGACGCGTGCGACGTCCGACGGGTCCGAGTTGCCGACGAACGAGTTCGGCTTCTTCTCGTCGTTGAGTCGCGTGAACGTGCCGGCCGCAACGAGCTGCTCGGTCAGTCGATCCCATTCTGCGTCCGAGCCGTCGGCGAAGACGACGCGGTCGGGCTGAGTGAGTTCGGCAACCTCTCGAACCCAGGCGAGCAGCTCACTGTGCTCCGTGGGGGGCGTGCCGTCAGTTCCGTTCAGACCGGGAATGGTCGCTGAGGTCATCAAACTCTCCTGGGGTGAGCCGGAACCGGACCATCTGCCGTCCGCTGAGAGAACCTCGCAGCGTGTGCCAGACGGTCCGATTTCCCCTCTCGGCGGGGTCCAGCCAGGCCGTCCATGCCACATGGAAGACGCGGGCGCCGGGTGTCCTATCCCTAGAGGTTAACGCCGCGGGTCCCATCTCGGGGAATCGGGTGCGGTTGGAATGGTCACAGAAACGATTCAGTCGCCCTGCCAGGGGCTTTTCCCGCGTCTGGAGTGCGGGTTTCGGGGTGGTCAGCCGTTACCGAGAGTCCCACCGTCGGTCTGCTCCCAGTGCACGACGCCGTCGCCGTCGCGGTGAAACTCCCACGACGCGTACTCGCCGTCCTCGTGGATCAACGTCAGATGGTCTGCGTCGCCGTCCGAGTCGAGGTCGGAGGCGATGACGACGGCATCGCCCGCGTCGAAGGTCTGGGTATCGAGAATGCCGTCGCCGTCGATGTCGTGGGTGGGATCGGTGAGCGCGACCGGCCCGGAATCGTGACCGAACGTGTTCGGATCGAGGTCCGGCACGTCCGGGACCAGAAAACTCTCAGTCGTCGCCACCGCGGTCTCCCTTCGTATTTCGGACCAGTTTCCCGCCCAAAACAAGACATATCAAGATATTTCAACACGTTCCCACATGAAAGCGGGCGAACAACGGTCGGGCACCTATGTATTCAGACGTTCACCGCGGCGATTCGGTTCCCCGGCCGGCCTGCGGACCTCCTGCAGTCCCCGGTCGACCGCCGCGAGGTCGCGTTCGCAGGACGACAACTGCCCGCTGCGCCGCGCGGCCAGCCGGCGGAGTTCACCGTCTATCTGCGCGACCCGCTCGTCCACCTCCCGGGCGGCGACCCTGCTCTCGGCGATGACCGCCTCACTCCCCCGGGTCTCCGCCGCCAGCAACCGGGCGAGGACGAACTGCTCCCACTGCGACCGCACGTGCACCAGCGCCTCGGTGGCCCACTGCCGCACGTGGGCACGCTCGGCGACGTGCGCGCGCGACCGCGTCAGCCACCACGCCGCGACGGCTCCCAGCGCGAGGGTCAGCGGGATGCTCGCGATGTCGAGGGCGGGCACCATCGACAGCGGCGACACCACCAGCCGGCCCAGACCGAGCCCGGCGGACGCACCGATCAGAATCGTCATCCGGTCCTCCAGCCCGCGGTGCCGCGGTTCGGGCCCGTCCGGCACCACCGGTTCCGGCAGCGGAGCGGCGGCCCCGGGATCGGCGGCGGCGACGCCCGCACGCGACCGCAGGTCGTCGAGGCGCGCGGTCACCGCGGCGTCGACCGCACCGCTTCTCTCGCGCACGATCTCGGCCAGCCGTTCGGGATAGTCCGCGAGGGTCCCGCGGCCCGCGCGGTCGATCTCGGACCGCGCCGACGCTCCGGCCGCGCGAACCTGGGAGGCCACCTCGTGCAGCAACTCGACCTTCGCGAGCTGGACCTGACCGCGGAGCTGGGCGACCCGTTCCGTTCGCCCGCCGTCCCGCAGCGTCAGCGCGCGCACCCGCTCGGCGCGCAGTTCCGCGCCCGGCTCGGTCTCCCGCACGGACCGGGCGGTGGCCACGATCATCCGTCGGGTCTGCTCGAGCACCGACTCGGTGGCCGGGCGCGTGCCGTGGGCCTCGTCCCGGGCGGCCCGCAGGAGTGCCGCGAGCAGCGCCTCCACCCCGGATCCGCCTGCCGCGACCGGGTGGATCTGCGCGTCGGCGAAGCGCGCCGCGTGCCCGGCGAGCAGGGCCCGGTTACGTTCACGCACGCCCGCCCAGTCCCGGTGGACATCGGTTTTGGTGAGCGCGAAGACCACGGGGCACGCCGGTCGCGCAACGACGTCGAGGACGGACAGCTCCTCCCGTCCGAGTGGCGCTGCCGCGTCGAGCACCATCAGGACCACCCCGGCGTCGAGCGGATCCTCCACGAATGCGAGCGCGGACGCGTCGAGTGCGCGGAGCCTGCGCACGAGAGTGGTCTTGCCTGCGCGCCGCGGCCCCGCGACGAAGACACCTCGCTGCGCGGGTCCCCCGGAGTTCAGGCGGGCGACGGCGTCCGGGTTCCATCGCGTCACGACGTCGACGGTCTCTGCGGGCAGATCGGACAACTGTGGCGTCGTCACGTTCCGGGGCTGCCGCTCAGCTGCCGTCCGACGCGAACGTAGTGGCGCCGGATGTCTACGACCGCTCGGCGCCGGCGGGCCGTCGGTTGCCGGGCGAGTTGCGCCCGCCACCAGTCCGCGCACCGGCCGGCGTCCGCGGCGGTGCGCGGCGGTTCCGGTTCGTCCGCGATGCAGTCGGCGAGGTGGAGCCGGGCCGCGGCGGCGCCGAGTGCGACCGCGTGGTCGCCGGCGAGGTACCGCTCCAGCACGTCGCGGGACGCGAGGCTGCGCGCGGCCTGCGACCGTAGCGTGTTCAGCAGGATCTCCCCGCGGTGCGCCCGGGCTCGTGCGACCCGGTCGGCGACAGCGGCCGACACCGCGCCGATCCCGGACTCCGAGATCCCCGACTCCGAGATCCCCGACTTCGAGGACGTCCCCGCGCTCGCGTGCGTGCCGATCAGCGGCAGGGCCGGCAGGCCGCCCTCCTCCGAGCATTCGGCGGCCCGCGCGGTCGCCGTCGCCCAGGCGTCGGCGGGCACGCGCGACGCGCCCAACGTGTCCGCTTTGTTGAGGACGAACAGGGCCTGCGCCGGGTCCAGGTTCCGCACGGCGTCCCGGTCGGCGTCGCGCACCGCTTCTACGAGGATGTAGACCACGACGTCGCCGTCCAGCATCGGGTCGGGTGCGCCGGGCACGTCGACGGCGTCCGATTCCTCGACGACCGCGCCGTCGATGCCATCGGCGGTCAGCGCGGCGGCCACGGTCGACCTGCCCACACCCGCCCGACCGGCGGTCTGAACCCGGATCGGCGCCCGAAACGCCGCGACGGCGGCGCGGACGCGGTCGCCGGCGGCCTCGTCCAGTGCCGCGACTTCTGCGGCGAGATCCGTCAGTTCCCCGGCCCCGGCATCTGCAGTGCCCATGACGCAGTCACCCCCCTTTGTCCCGCGCCGATTCTGTCAGACTCGCCCCGAATCGGCGTGGGCAACCGTGCAGGCTGGGCACCGGATTACCGAAAAAGTCTCAAGGTGAACTTCAGACCCGTATGCCAGAAACGCCCCTCATGCGTGACAATGGTCCGGTGAACCACGCTGATCAGGATGCACCCGCCGTCCCCGAGGAGGGGCAGACGAAGGACTCGAAGGGGTCCCGTCTCCACCCGAGGGTGACAAGTTTCCGCTCGCGCAGGGGCGCTCTGACCGCTCCGCAGCAGGAGACGTGGGACCGGCAATGGCCCGTGATCGGCGCGGACGTCTCGGACAATCGCCTGGACGCGCCGTCGTGGTTCGGCCGGGACGCGCCCCTGATCCTCGAGATCGGCTCGGGCACCGGTACCGCTACCGCGGCGATGGCGAAGGCCGAACCCCATGTGAACCTCATGGCCGTCGAGGTCTACCGGCCCGGGCTCGCACAGTTGCTTCAACAGATCGAACGGGACGAGATCCCGAACATCCGGGTCCTGCGCGGCGACGCCATGGATGTCCTGGAGAACATGATCGAACCGGAATCGCTCACCGGAGTCCGTGTCTTCTTCCCGGACCCGTGGCCGAAGGCCCGCCATCACAAGCGCCGCCTGCTGCAGGCCCCCACTTTCGCCCTGATCGCGAGTCGACTGAAGGCCGGCGGTGTGTTGCATGTCGCAACAGATCACGCCGAGTACGCCGAGGCCATCGCCGAGGCAGGCAACGCGGAACCCCTCCTGACCTCCCTCGACTGGGAGTCACCCATGACGCACGAACGTCCGGTGACGAAGTTCGAAGACAAGGCCCACCAGGTCGGCAGTGCGATCACCGAGTTGATTTGGGGGAAGATCAGGTCATGAGCGTCAGCGAGCAATACACCGACACAGCCGGCACCGCCCCGGCAGGCACCGCGGTGTCGTCAGGATCTCCCGCGGTGGGTGCACGTGACGGGCGCCACCAGAAGCGGGTCCTTCTCGTCTGGGACGCACCCAACCTCGACATGGGTCTCGGCGCCATCCTCGGCGGCAGGCCCACGGCCGCCTACCGGCCACGATTCGATGCACTCGGCCGCTGGCTGCTCTCCCGGACCGCGGAACTGTCCGCGTCCGGCACCGACACACTCGAACCCGAGGCAACGGTCTTCACCAACATCGCGGCTGGCAGCGCCGATGTCGTGAGACCGTGGGTCGAAGCCTTGCGTAATGTGGGATTCGCGGTGTTCGCCAAGCCGAAGATCGATGAGGACAGCGACGTCGACTCCGACATGCTGGACCACATCGCGCTTCGTCACGGCGAGGGGCTGGCCGGTGTCATGGTCGCCTCCGCCGACGGTCAAGCATTTCGCGAACCGTTGGAGGGCATCGCCGCGACCGGCATTCCGGTCCAGATACTCGGGTTCCGCGAGCACGCCAGCTGGGCGGTCGCGTCCGACCTTCTGGACTTCGTCGATCTCGAGGACATCCCCGGCGTGTTCCGGGAGCCACTGCCTCGGGTCAGCCTCGACACACTGCCCGACGAGGGTGCCTGGTTGCAGCCGTTCCGACCGCTTTCCGCCCTGCTCGTCGGGCGGAAGAGTGCTGCCGAGTAGGAGTTGATCTGTGTTCGCGAGCTGGGGAAGCGTCGTCTACCGGGCCCGATTCACCGTCATCGGCATCATGGTTGCCTTGTTGCTCGGTTCGGCCGCGTACGGCCTGGGCCTCGAGAAGCATCTCAGCCAGAGCGGCTGGGACGATCCGGGCTCGGAGTCGGTCGCCGCGGCCAAGCTGGCTGACGGCACCTTCGGTCGCGACACCAACAGCGACGTCGTCGCGCTCTATACGGCCCCCGAGGGCAAGACGATCGAGGACCCCGAGTTCCAGGCGAAGGTCGTCGCGAACCTCGAGCGTCTGGCGGCAGAACACCCGGACAAGATCCTCAAGATCAACGGCGGCTACTTCAAGGTCGGTACCGCGCCACAGCTGGCGTCCGCCGCGGACGCCGACAAGCAGCACGCGATCGAGAGCATCGCCATCGTCGGCGACAACGACACCGAGGTCACGGCCAATTTCCGCGACGTCAAGGACGAGTTCTACATCGACGGCGTCGACGTGCAACTCGCCGGTCTCCAGCCCGTGTCCGGTGCGCTCAACGACACGATGGCCACGGACATCCGGCGGATGGAGCTCCTCGCGATCCCGGCCGTGGGTGTGCTGCTGTTCTTCGTGTTCGGTGGTGTCATCGCGGCGGCGCTGCCACTGATCATCGGCGGCCTGACCGTGGTCGGCGCCAACGGCATCGTCCGTCTGATCACCAACTTCACCGAGGTCAACTCGTTCGTCGCGCCCGTGGTCTCCCTCGTGGGGCTGGGCCTGGCCATCGACTACGGGTTGTTCATCGTCAGCCGGTTCCGAGAAGAGATGGCGGAGGGGTACGACACCCGCTCCGCCGTCCGCAGAACGGTGATGACCTCGGGCCGCACGGTGGTCTTCTCGGCGACGATGATCGTCGCCAGCCTCGGCGGACTGCTGCTGTTCCCGCAGGGCTTCCTGAAATCCGTCGCCTACGGCGCCATCGCGACCGTGGGCCTCGCCGCCCTGACGTCGATCACGATCCTGCCCGCGATCCTCGGCATCCTCGGCAAGCGCGTCGACGCCCTCAGCCTCGACCGTTTCCGGCAGACCAAGAACACCGAGGAGATCGAGGCGAGCGTCTGGGGCCGGCTCACCCGCTGGGTGATGCGCAACCCGCTCAAGGTCACCATTCCCATCGTCGTCGGCCTGCTCCTGCTGATCGTGCCGCTGACGGGTATCAAGTTCGGTGGCATCAACGAGACCTACCTGCCCCCGGACAGCACGACCCGCGCGGCGCAGGAACAGTTCGACGAGATCTTCCCGAATCTGCGCACCGAACCGGTCAAGCTCGTGGTGTCCGACGCCGACAACAAGGCGCTCGGCCAGATCATCAAGGAAGCCAGTGGCGCGCCGGGTCTGATCGAGCGGTTCACCCCGGAGGGCGCGGCCAAGGACGGGGTGGTCGTCCTCAAGGCGGGTCTCGTCGACCGCAACGAGTCCAAGCCGACCATCGACTATCTGCGTGCCCTGGACAGTCCGGACGGCGTCCAAGTGCTGGTGGGCGGCACCCCGGCGATCGAGCAGGACAGTATCTCGGCGCTGCTCGACCACCTGCCCACGATGGTGATCTCTGTCCTCTTCCTGACGACGCTGCTGATGTTCCTCACGTTCGGCTCGCTGGTGCTGCCGATCAAGGCTGCGTTGATGAGCGCGCTGGGCCTCGGGTCCACGCTGGGCATCCTGACGTGGATCTTCATCGACGGTCACGGTTCGGAGTGGCTGAACTTCACCCCCGGACCGATCATGTCGCCGGTGCTGGTGCTGATCATCGCGATCGTCTACGGCCTGTCCACCGACTACGAGGTGTTCCTGCTCTCCCGGATGGTCGAGGCGCGGGCGCAGGGGGCCAGTACGACGGAGTCGATCCGCATCGGCACCGCGCACACGGGCCGCATCATCACCGCGGCCGCGCTGATCCTCATCGTCGTCACCGGCGCGTTCGGGTTCTCCGAACTCGTGATGATGAAGTACATCTCCTACGGCATGATCGCCGCGCTCATCATCGACGCGACCCTCATCCGTATGTTCCTCGTCCCTGCCACGATGAAGCTGCTCGGCGACGACTGCTGGTGGGCGCCGGCGTGGATGAAACGGATCCAGGAGAAGACCGGTCTCGGTGAGCCCATCCTCGACAACGAGTTGATGCCCACCGACGTCCCGGAGCTCACCCCGATCGGTGCCGTCCCGCCGCAGCGCAAGCTCGCGGCCCCGCCCGCCCCCCGGAAACCGGAACCGCTCACCGAACCGATCCCCCTCGTCACGGCGCGGGCGCTGGCCGCGAAGATGTCCGAGGACGACGCGAAGGCACGCCGGGCGCAGGACGAGGCCCGGCGGTCGGCGACAGGCCGCCCCGCCCGGCCACCGGTGGAAATCGAGGAGCCGGCCGCGGAACCGCAGACCACCGCGCTGCCGCAGCCCGCTCCCCCGCGTCCGGCACCGACGCAGTCCCGTCCCGCCCCCACGCCGACGCCGCGCCCCGCACCGCAGTCACGTCCCGCTCCCCGGCCCCGCCAGGCGGCGGCCCCGGCCCCGGGCCCGGCCACCGAGTCGCGTCCCATCGAGAGCTGGCTCGCGGACCTGCGGTCCACGTCGGCCGCCGAACCGCGGCCGATCTCCTCGCCTTCCGAACCGCGACCGAGCGCGTCGGCGCCGTCATTGCCGACCCGCTCGCCGCGTTCGGTGCCCGCACCGTACGAGCAGGAGACCCCCCAGTCGTCTCCTGCCCGCCCGGTGCCGCCGATCCCGTCGCGGCGTCGCGCCGCCGAGCCTGCGGAACCCGTCAACGGCGGCAGGCGCACCAACGGCACGCCTGCCAACGGGAGCCCGGCCAACGGGAGTCCGGCAAACGGTGCCCCGACCAACGGCTCGCGCCGCCGCGCCGAGGAGCCGCCCGTCGATCCGGACGACGCCTCGAGCGGCAGGCACCGCGCGGACGACACCAACGCCGTCAGCGTCAGCGAACTCATCGCTCGGCAGAACCGGCGCTGACGGAGCCGTTCGGCGTTTCCCGTCCGGCCTCACGCTCCGCGAATTCCCGCGCGTAGCGGGTGCCGGCGAGGAGCAGCAGCAGGCCCACCACAAGGAACGCGAGGACGCGGAACAGTCCGTCGAGGGTGGCCAGGTCGAACAGGAACAGTTTGGCCAGCGCCGCCGCGGTCAGTCCCAGTCCGACGCCGAGCGCGGTGTGGGCGTAGTCGCGTCGAGCCAGTCCGAACACCAGGGCCGCCGTCGCTGCCGCCATCCACGCGATGGTCGCGGCGCAGTGTCCGGCGATGAAGCCTGCGGACGTCCCGGTGACCGCCGTCCCCGCGGACACCGTCGCGGTGGTGACGGCGTACAGAATCACCAGCCCCGCGAGCACCCACCACGGCTGGGCGGCGGTGGCGCTCAGCAGTTTCAGTGGGTGCGCGTACCAGACGAACAGGAAGACGGTTCCCGCCAGCACGAGTGACGACAGCACCGTGGTCACCCCGAGTGCGTCGAGCGCGCTGTACTCGTCGACCAGGACGAACGGCGGCGCGGTGATCACGAAGGCGAATCCGCCGACGACGGTGAAGACGGCACCGACGGCGTACGCGATCCGCGACTCCGCCTGCCCGCCGATGGTGAGGAACAGTGCCGCCACCCCGAGCAGTACGAGCGGTGCGAGGTCTTCGCTCGATCCGATGAGGCACGCTTCGAGCAGCGCGAGGGTACCCACGCCGGCGAGCGCGATCCGGGCGTGGTTCGGCAACGACCGGGCCACGGCGAACGCGCCGAACATCGCGGCGGCCAGTGCCAGCGCAATCAGCGTGGACCCGAGCCGGTCGAAGAGGTGGCCGATCACCAGCGTCGGGACGGCCGTCGTGACGATCATCGCGGTCGCGGTGACGTCGTGGGAGTTGCTGCGCAGCAAGATGATCGACGACACGAGCCCGAACACTGCAACCAGTGCGGCGGAGGCCAGCAGCCAGAACCGTTCCGGCCGGTCGTCGAGTCCAGTATTCGCGATCGCGATCAGCAGCGCGATCACCACCGGGCACGTCCTCGCGATCGCCAGATACAGCCAGTCGCGACCGAGTTGCGCCGGGAAGCTCGCGACCTGGATGACAAACAGGAACCCGATGAGGGTGAGCGTGATGCCGTCGGTGAACACGGGAGCGAGCACGGCGGCGCCGGTCACCACCAGCAGCGCGAGGGGTTGCGAACCCCACCTGACCGCCAGTGCGACACCGGCTCCCGCGATCCCGAGTGCCACGACCATCGCGAGCACCGGCAGCAGCCAGTGATAGACGACCGCCACGGCCACGACGTCCAGGTAGGCGCCGGCGATACCCGTTGCCGCGAGAGCGATCCCGCCGACCCGGCCGCCGGGACGTCCGAAGACGCGGGCACCGGCGACGACGAGACCGGCCGAGAACAGCCCGCCCGCCACCACCCGCAGTTCCGGGCCGAAGAACCCGGCCTGCGCGGCCAGCACGAGCAGCATCACCACACCGATCAGGGTGACGGCGACACCCGCGACCGCGAGCACGCGGCTGATCATCCCGTCGCGCTGCCACCAGGGTTCGCGAACCACCCGGGGCCGCGGCGCGGGAGCGGGCCGGTACGGGACGGCCGGTGCGGGTGGCGGAGGTGCCGGCGCAGGCTGCGCCACCGGCGGCCGGTACATCGGCTGCGGCGCAGGCTGGGGCTGAGGCTGCGGTTGGGGCTGTGTTTGGGGCTGGGGCCGCGGGACGCTCGCGAGTTGCGCCTGCAGGACGGCGAGGTTCTCACCCACGTGACGCATCTGCTGACCGAGCGCCGAGAAGTCGCCGGACAGCTGCGCGACGAGCCGGGGGTCGACTGAAGGAATACCAGGTGTGGACATGGATCAATCGTCCTGCGGCGACGGCGCCCACACATGAGTAGGCCTACTCGAGAGACCTGCGTCGTGCTACCCGAACATGCGGCGAATCGACGTGCCGAAAGGATGCTTGGCGGTCACGTTCCCGAACCGGACCTTGCCACGGACGACGACGTGCAGCGGGCCGATCGGAGGGCCGGTCCGCACCTTGTTGGTCGCGGAACCGCCGACCGTCTCGACGCCGTTGAGGTCGACCGTCGCCTCCTCCGGCACGACCAGCGAGATCGTGCTCGCGTAGTCGTCGATCGTCACGTGCACCACCTGCGTGGACATCACGGCGCGCGTGAAGTCGAGCGTCACCGTCGACAGGCGGGTGTTCACCTCGAGGGCGGGGGGAACGTGCCACGAGCCGGTACGGCTGACCGACGACATCCGGCCGCGGACGACGTCACCCGGCGGCGGTGCCGGTGAGCGGTGCACGGACGGCGGCACCGGGCGGGATACGTACGGCTGGTCGGGGTACGGCGGCGGCGTGAACTCGGAGATCAACTGGATCCCCGGCAGATCCACCAGGACGACGTTCAGCTCCGCGCGCGTCTTCGCGGCGAGTGCCGTGTCCATCCGTTCGGTGAACTCGCCGAGCGAGAGCATCCCCTGGCCCACCGCCCGCTGCAGCAGTTCGCCGACGTGTTCCCGTTCCGCATCCGATACGCGTAGGTCCCGTGCCTCCATACCGACCAGGCTAGCGCCCGTGAGTACTTGTTAACCGCCGGACGTTAACAAGTACTCACGGCTACTCGAGGCCCTGCTCAATGGCGTACCTGGTCAGCTCGACGCGGTTGGCCAACTGCAGCTTGCGGAGGGTGGCCTGGACGTGGTTCTCGACGGTGCGGTGACTCAGCGAGAGCTTGTTCGCGATCTGCTTGGCGCTGAGCCCTTTCGCGACGAACCGCAGCACCTCGGTCTCCCGTTCCGTCAGCTTGGGGACGGCGGGGCCCTGCTCGTCGGCGGGTGCGCTCGACATTCGGCGGTACTCCCCCAGCACGAGTCCCGCGAGGCCCGGCGTGAACACCGCCTGCCCGGCGGCGGTGGCCCGCACCGCGTCCAGCAGTTCCTCGACGGACGCGCTCTTCACGAGGTACCCGGACGCGCCTGCCTTGACGGCGTCGAGGACGTCGTCACGCTCGGACGAGGCCGACAGCACCAGCACCCGGCTGTCCGGCGACACGTCCAGGACGGCGGCGGTGGCGGCGGCCCCGTTGCCGTCCGGCAGTTGCATATCCATGAGCACGACAGCGGGACGGGTTGCCGCAGCCCGGCGTCCCGCGGCGGCGACGCCGTCCGCCGTGGCGACCACGGTGAACCCGGCGCCGTCGAGGTCGCGGGCCACGGCGTCCCGCCACATCGGGTGGTCGTCGACGACCATCACGGTGATCTGTTCGCCGGTGTCCGGGTCACCCATGCGTTTCGTCTCCCTTCGGCACACGGATCTCCCATTCGGTGCCCTGGCCGGGTTCGGTGTCGAGTTCGGCGGTGCCGCCGAGCGCGCCGACGCGGCCCAGAATGGATTTCGATACTCCCATGCGCCCCTCGGCCTCCGCTTCGGCCAGCCGTCCCGGGGCGATGCCGCTGCCGTCGTCGCGGACGCTGACGATCACCTCGCCGCCCAGGTCCTCCAGCAACACGTATGCCCGTGCGCCGGTCCCCGCGTGCAGCGCGACGTTGGACAGTGCCGTGTCGACGATCGCGACGAGTTCGGTCGCCCGGCCGCGCTCGATCGCCACCGGATCCGCCGGAGTCGACACGGACACCGTGGTGCTCGCCCGCGTGCCCAGCAGCAGTCGCACGTCGATCGCGCTCCCACCCAGATCCGACGCGACACCCGCGCCCTGCTCGGAGATCAGCATGCGCAGCGCCACTTCCTGTTCTCCGGCGAGCTCCGCGAGTTCGGCTGCGGGCCCGCCGATCTCGTTGCCCCTGCGGCGCACGAGCGCCAGCACCTGCAGGACGCCGTCGTGCACCTCACGGGCGAGTCGTTCCCGTTCCTCGGTGGCGGCGGCCAACCGCACGGCCTGCTCCAGTTGGGCCTGCGCGCGCCTCGCGGTGGTGGTGGCGAGCCCGAGCGCCAACCCCACCGACACCAGGACGGGCGCCGTCGCATCCTTCCACAGGTCGAGGTTGACCTGGTCGCGCACCACCGCGCTCACGGTCGCCATGAGCACCCCGGACGCCATGCCGAGCCACGGCCCGCCGAAGACGGCGGCAGAGATCACCGCGTTGGTGACCCACAGCGTCGTCGGCAGCGTCTGATGGTGGCTGTACCAATCGTGATCGGAGACGACGCGCGTCGACGCCATCAGCGCGATGGCGATCACCTGGTCGGCGATCACGACCTGGTAGCGCGGGACCCGTCCGTGGGACAGCAGGACCGCCGACAGTCCCGACCACACCGCCATCAGGGCGATGAAGAACCAGCTCAGCCGCTGATGGGTGTAGTACTGCACCGACACGATCTGGTAGCTGATCGCGTACACCAGCGTGACGAGGCGGAACGCCTGCGCCGCACGCCACAGCGGGGCGTCCGGCTGGGTGTCGAGTTCGGTCGCGGGTCGCGGCCGGTAGTGCAGGCGGCTGCGGTGTTCACTCTCGTCGGTCATCGGTCTGCGCCGGGTTCTCCGAGTGCGGGTCGTGGTGAGGCGGCGTGTCGGCTTCGGCCGGATAGAGCGGGACCGACGGGTCGTCGACCTCGAGTGCGTCGTAGGTGGCTTCGGGGTCCGCCGACAGCAGTGACCGCACCGCCGTGTTCAGCAGCGCGACGATCGGCACCGCCAGCAGGCCGCCGACGATCCCGGCGAGGACGATGCCGGTGGTGATGGCCAGCACCACCGCGAGCGGGTGCAACCGGACCGCGCGGCCGAGCAGCAGTGGCTGCAGCACGTGGGCCTCCAGTTGCATCACCCCGATGATGATGCCGAGCACGATCAGCGCGGTGAGGAATCCCTTGGTGACGAGGGCCACGAGCACCGCGAGGAACCCGGTGAGGAACGCACCGACGATCGGGATGAACGCACCGATGAACACGAGCGACGCCAGCGGCAGCGCGAGCGGAACCCCGAGGATCGCGAGTCCCGCGCCGATCCCGATGGCGTCCGCGGCGGCCACCGCCACCGTGGCCCGGACGTACCCGATCAGCGAGCCGAACCCCTCGCTTCCCGCCAGCCGGACCCGCCGCCGTGACCTGGTGGGGACGAGGCGGGTGACGAACTCCCAGATCTGGGAGCCGCCGTAGAGGAAGAAGATGAGGGTGAACAGCGTCAGCAGGGCGCCGGTGAAGATCTCGCCGACGACCGTGGCGGTGGTCAGTGCGCCACTCGTCAGCTGTTGCCGGTTCTCCTGGATCGACTTGACCACCGAATCGCCGGCCTGCCGGATCTGATCCTCGCTGAAGTGGAACGGGCCGTCCGTGAGCCACCCCTGGATCTGTGTGACGCTCGCCTCGAATTGTTCGGTGAGGCCGGGAAGACCCTCGATGAACTGCTCGACGACGAACGTCATGATCCCGGCGACGATGCCGATCGACCCGATGAGGACGACGAGGACGGCGGCCGACCGCGGCACCCCCTTGCCCTGCAGCCAGTCGACGAGCGGCACCAACAGCGCCGACGCCAGGAGCGCCAGCCCCACCGGGATCAGGACGGTGTCGAGCCTGGTCACGATGTATCCAAGGGTCAGCAGGCCGGCGAAGATGACCAGTAGCCGCCACGTCCACTCGGCCGCCACCCGCACCACCGGGTGCACCGACGCCGAAGGGTGACCCCCGCCCTGTGTTACCGCGGCAGTGTCCGAGCGTTGCTCGTTCGCGTTCACCTGCGGAGCGTATCGGGGTTCGGGCGGCGCCGGGTGCTTCGCGCGGGAAACACGTGCGCAGGGCACGCATATGCGCCGTTTAGGGGACGTGTCCTACGCCACCCGGTACACCCCCCGCTAAATTGAACGGCGTGCGGAAATCCTATAGAGCGATCGCGGCGACGGTCCGCAGCAGATGGCCGCTCTATATGATCTCGATGCTCCTCGCCAATTTCATCGGCGCCATCCTCGTGTTCGCCTTCGTCCGGTACGGCGTGCCGATCCCCGAATCGGCAGCCATCATGGCCGACCGGGTGCGCAACGTCGCGATCTTCGGCGGCTATCTCGCGTTCGCCGCCGTGGTGAGTCTCACTGCCGCCGCGATGATGCTGCGGTCGGTCGTCCGCTGGCAGTTGCGGGGAGGCCCGCCGACGCGCAGCGAGCAGATGTCGGCGCTGCACGCACCGCTGCGGCAGGCGATCGTGCACCTCGTGCTGTGGATCCTCGGCGGCATCATCTTCGTGCTCCTCACCATCACCGAGATGCCGGAACTGGCGGTCGCGGTGATCGTCACCGTCTGCATGGCCGCAACCACCACGTTCGGCTTCACGTACATGCTCGGCGAACGCATCCTGCGACCGGTGGCCGCCCGCGCGCTCAGCGAGGGCGAGTTCGACCGGACCATGGCCCCCGGCGTCGGCACCCGGATGGCGATGACGTGGGGACTCGGAACGCTGATGCCCGTCATCGGCATCATCCTGCTGTGCGTGACGCAGATAACCACCGACCTGGTGTTCTCCCCCGACGCGCTCGCGTGGGCGATCATGCTGCTGTCGATCATCGCGATCGCGCAGGCGTTCGCGCTGTCGATGCTGACGGCCAGCCAGATCTCCGACCCGATCAAGCAGCTGCGACGGGCCATCGAACGCGTCCAGCGGGGCGCCACCGACGTCCGCGTCGAGGTGTTCGACGGCAGCGAGGTCGGGCGGCTGCAGGTCGGGTTCAACCGCATGATGCGCGAGTCGGACGAGCGCCGGCTGCTGCGTGAACTGTTCGGTCAGCACGTCGGTGAGGACGTGGCGCGGCGGGCACTGCAGTTCGGCACCGAACTCGGCGGCGAGACGAGGTTCGTCGCCGTCCTGTTCGTCGACATGGTCGGCTCCACCGGCGCCGCCGCGGAACGTCCCCCCGGCGAGGTCGTGAACCTGCTCAACGAGTTCTTCCGCGTCGTCGTCGACGTGATCGACCGGCACCACGGCTTCGTCAACAAGTTCATGGGTGACGCGGCGCTCGCGATCTTCGGCGCCCCGCTCGACCGCCCGGACGCACCGACGGCGGCGCTGGCCGCGGCCCGGGAGCTGCGGTTCGCGTTGAACGAGATCACCGGCCTCGACGTCGGCATCGGCGTCTCCGCGGGCCTCGCCGTCGCAGGCAACATCGGCGCCGCCGAACGCTTCGAGTACACGGTGATCGGAGACCCCGTCAACGAGGCGTCGCGGCTCACCGAACTCGCCAAGCTGCACCCCAGCCGCGTGCTGGCGTCGACGAGTGCCCTGTATTTCGCGGACGACGACGAACAGGCACACTGGGAACTCGGCGAACAGGTCCAGCTGCGGGGCCGTCGCCGCAACACCCATCTGGCTTGGCCGGAGGACTATCCGGAGTAATCCGCTACCCGTTGGTTACGCTGGTCAGGTGGCACAGCCTCGATCCGACCCGCCCACTGCCGAGCATCCTCGGCAGCGAAGCCGATACTGGTGGATCAAATGGCTACTCGGCGCCGGCCTCCTGGCCCTGCTGACCGTCGAGGGAATCTATCTGTGGCCCACACTCAGCGACTCGTGGAAAGCGCTCACCGAGATCCACTGGGGGTGGGTCGCGGCGTGCATCGCAGCCCAGGCGGTGTCCCTGAGCGGGTACGGAGCGGTCCAGCAGCGACTGCTGCAGGCAGGCGGAGTCGTCGTCACCCAGCTGAAGTCGGTGTCCGTGATCTATGCGAGCACCGCGATGGCCGTGAGCCTCCCCGCCGGTCAGGTGTTCTCCACCGCCTTCACCTACAAGCAGACCCGCAAGTGGGGTGCCACCCCCATCGTCGCGTCCTGGCAGCTGGCGATCTCGGGTGTGATCGCCGCGGGAAGCCTCGCGCTTCTCGGCGCTGTAGGCGCATTCGCGGTGGGCACCAAGGTGAGTCCGGTCACCCTCGCGCTGTCGCTGGTGGCCGCGTTCGGCTTGTTCTACGCACTGCGATACATCTCACGTAACCCCGATTCCATCGAGTCGATCGGGCTGTGGGTGCTCGCCCGGTACAACAAGATCCGCAAGAATCCTCCCGCAGCCGGCGCCGACCGGTGGCGGGAAATCCTGAGCCAGCTCGATTCGGTCGAGCTGAGGCGCAAGGATTCGATCATCACGTTCGGCTGGTCCGCGGTGCACCGGCTCGCCGACGTCGCGTGCCTCGGTTTCGCGTGCTGGGCGGTGGGCGCGGAACCATCATTCGCGGGTCTGCTGATCGCGTTCGCGGCCGCCAAGGCCGTGGCCAGCATTCCGCTGGCCCCGGGCGGGCTGGGGTTCGTCGACGGCACACTGATCGCCACACTGACCGCGGCGGGGGCCACCGCGTCGCAGGCGCTCGCGGCTGTGTTCGTCTACCGCCTCGTGAGCTACATCCTCGTCGCACTGGTCGGCTGGGTGGTGTTTTTCATCCTGTTCCGGCACAACCAGCACGAGGACCTGGAGATGGACCTCGCATTCGAACGCCGGGAGCAGTCGACCCCGACCACCAACCACACGCAGCACTCCACGGACTCGGAGCCCGACTCCCACCCGTGAGTACTTGTTAACCGCCGGGGGGCTGTTGCGGAATTGAGTGACGGTGGTGTGGCTGTGGTCGGCGTGTTGGGTGGGTCGGCGGAAGGTGCGGCCCGCCCGCCCCGGGCTGCCGGTCAGGTGGTGGCCGGGAGGGTGTTCCCGTCGGTCAGGTGGGTGAGGATCTTGCCGATGTTGTGGACGGCGGCGTGGAAGGCCCATTCGCTGCGGGCCCGGTCGAGGCCGCGGCCGGTGAAGCGCCGGAATCCGAGGTTGTGTTTGGCGTGCCCGAACACGGTTTCGGCGATGTGTGAGCGCTGGCGGTAGGTGGCGATGCCGTCCTCGGTGCGCAGGCGGTGGGTCATCGCTTCGATCGGATCGGTGTGTGGTGGTGGGGATCCGGTGACCGGGTCCTTCGCCGCGGCGGTTTCGAGGTCGCGGGCTTTGCCGGTGGCGATCAACCGGTCCGGGCCCGGGGAGGTCAGATTCTCGCGGGAGCAGTAGCCGGCGTCGAAGAGCATCACCCCGATCAACTCCTCCGGAGCCGGAGCCGGAGCCGGGGCCGGGGCCGGGGCCGGGGCCGGGTTGGTGTCGGCGGGGGTGGTGGTGCGGCGGGTGGTGTCGATCAGTTGCGCGGCCCGCCCGGCCCGCTCGACCAGGTCGGGGAAGTAGTCGTAGTCGGCGGGGCTAGTCCCGACGCCGGTGGCCAGGATCAGCCCGTCCGCGCTGGTGAAGGCCTGGCAGTTGTAGCCCTGCAGCCAGCCGCCGCCGCGCAGTGGCTGCAGCCGTGAGTCGGGGTCGGTGGTGTTGCGGCGACGCCGGCCGACGGCGGCATCGCGTGCGGCCTGCTTGGCCAGGGCGGTGTCGAGTTCGGTGCGCCGCCGCCGCACCAGGTGGTGCTCGTCGACCGGTTTCGGTGCGAACCGGTGGCCCCGGGCCCCGGCAGCGGACGCTCCCTCGAATCGGTCGAGGGTCGCCTGCTGGGCGGTGACCGCCTCCTCCAGTCGTCGGCGTGCGGCGGCGACCTCGGCCCCGACCGGGACCCGGCCGCGCACCTTCTCACCGGCGTCGAGGCGGGCCAGGTAGTCGTCTGCCTTCCGGTCCCGTGCGGTGTCCTGCTCCCGCTTGTCCGCCTCGAGTTGGGCCATCGCCTCCGCGATTCGTGCCGTCCGGGTGCCCGGGTCGGCCAGCTCCGCCGGCACCTGTCCCGGGCCCGGATCGTCGGGTCCGTAGAGGTCGTCCTCGGCGTCGTCGGTCACCGCGTGCGCGGCCGTGGCGGCCGCGGCGATCCGCGCGGCCTCGGCCTCGGCCGCCTGACCGAGCCCGGCCTCGGTGCGGTTGGCGCCCTTCGAGGCGTTCGAGGCGATCTTCACCCCGTCCAGCGCGATCGTTTCGAGCCGGCCCAACCCCAGCGACGCGGCCAGGATCAGGACCTGCGTGAACAGGTCCTGACAGGCGGTGTGGTTGTCCTTGCGGAACCGGGAGATCGTGACGTGGTCGGGGGTGTTCCCGGCGCAGATCACCCGGAACGAGATGTCCTCGGTGCAGGCCCGCTCGATCTGCCGTGACGACCGCATTCCCCGCGACCACGCCCAGATCAGCAGGGTCACCAGCATGTCCGGGTCGTACCCGGCCCGGCCCGCACCGCCGGTGCGGCGGGACGCGTGGAACGCCGACGTGTCGAGATGGGTGTCGACGATCTCGATCACCGTCCACACCGGATGCGTGGCCGGTACCCATTCCCGCATGTCCGGCGGTAACAGGAACTGCTGATCACGATTCACCGGACGATATCCCTTGGCCACCAACACATTATCCAAGAAATCCCAGGCCAGGGCGCCGTGACACGCTGATCAGCCGCCGGGATTTTGCAACAGCCCCCCCGCGGTTAACAAGTACTCACGGGTGGCGGCCGTGCATGGCGGTCGTCACCCGGGCCGCGGCGTCGCGGACCAATTCACCGATTTCCGCCGTGCGTACCCCCGACATCGGCCGGGACGCATCGGCGACGCACAGCACGACCGCCGGTTCACCGTCGCGGTCGAACGCCGCCGCGTTGATCGACAGCGGCTGGTAGCTGCCCTCCGGGTCGATGTCACCGACCACCGCATCCGCCGACAGCAGTTTGCGCGCCTCTCGCAGCGCGACGGTCGAGCGGTGTCCGCCCACTCCGCGTCCGCGGAGTTCCGACACCGTATCTGCGAGCGAATGCTGTTGCTGCTGCATGCATTCCATCGCGTACCCGCGCTCCCGGACGAGCGCGAGGGCCGGCTCGTACGTCGCGCGCAGCACGTCCACGTCGACACCCAGACTCTGCCCGCCGAGGGCGTACCACTCGTCGCGCTGCTCCTGCGGATACCAGGCCGCGATCCCCGAACCGATGGGCGGCACCAGCAGCACCTTGTCGCCGAGGCGCAGCCCGAGGGTTCCCCGGCGCCCGCCGACCGGTTGCACCACCTCCGCGACCACTACGTCGCTTCCCGATTGCACGAACGCGATGGACGCCATGTCGGACGCGTCGGCCAGTTCGTGCATCACCGACCGCGCGAGGTCGACGACGTCCGTGGCCGTCTCCGCGGCTCGCCCGACCGGGATCAGTGCGGGACCGAGTCGATAGGTCTTGCGGGTGGGGTGCCGGATGAGCCAGCCGGCCTCGGTCAGCGCGACGACCATCGGATAGCAGGTGGCCTTCGCGACGCCGAGGTGCCGGGCGATGTCGGCGAGGCTCCGGGGCGTCTCCGGCTCGTCGGCGAGGAGTTCCGTCAGCATCACGATGCGGTCGGTCTGCGGTGAATTTCGTGCCATGTGTTTGCATAATGCCACTCTGGCGTCGCACTGTGACGGGAGATACAGTCGAGTCACCTGAACGATCGCTAAATTGCCTGGCCATCTGTCACAGCCGCTGCAGGAAGTGAAACTCATGAAACGCTTCGACCTACGTCGCCGGACCGACCGCCTCGACCCCGAGACGCAGTACGAAGAGATCGCCCGGATTCTCGCAACGCAGGAGTTTCCCTGGGACATCAACCAGGCCCTCAGCTTCGCGCTGTTCCGGACGTACGCGGTGCCCACCATCGGCAGACTGCTGTTCGAGACCGGCGAATTCACCGAACGCGTCCAGAAACGCTACGACGACACCGGCCTGATCCTCGACGCGGTCCTCGAACACGGCCTCACCAGCGACCCCGGCCGCGCCGGCATCCGCCGGATGAACCAGATGCACGGCTCCTACGACATCTCCAACGACGACATGCGGTACGTACTGTCGACGTTCGTGGTGATCCCCGCGCGCTGGATCGAAGACTTCGGCTGGCGGAAGCTCACCCGCAACGAGATCGTCGGTTCCACCAACTACTACCGCGCGCTCGGCAAGTACATGGGCATCAAGGAGATTTCCGAGACCTTCGAGGCATTCGAGAAGTTCCTGGACGACTACGAGCGGGAACACTTCCTCTTCGACCTGGGCGGCCGCGCCGTCGCCGACTCCACGCTCGACCTCCTGTGCACGTTCCCACCGAACAATCTCGCTCCCGCCGCCCTGATCAAACGGTTTTCGTGGGCGCTGATGGACGATCCCCTTCTCGACGCGTTCGCCTACCGCAGGCCGTCCCGCCTCGTGCGGACGCTGTCCCGCGGTGCGTTGAAGGCCCGCGCCCGCCTCGTCCGGTTCTATCCCGTGCGCGCGGTGCCCAAGTTCGCCCGCGACCTGCCCAACATTCGCAGCTACCCGAACGGGTACGCAGTGGAGAAACTGGGTACCTTCCCCCGAACCTGCCCCGTGCAGCACACCAACGGTACGGTCGCGCCGGAAAACACCTCATCCCGAACAGCTTTGGACGCCTGATCGACGTAAAGCCGTGTGTTCGAACTATTCTCGGACACACGGCGAATGAGGGTGGGCAACTCCCCGTTCTGCCGTAACGTGGCTGCGCGTAGCGACCGTCGACAGGAAGGGATTGCGTGAACTTCACTCGAGGGACCCTGACCATTGCCGCACTGGCAGGAGCGGCCACACTTGCTCTGGCGCCCACGGCAACCGCCGCCACCACCTACCAGATCACCGTCATTCCGCCGATCGGCACCGTCCGCGCCAACAATCTGGTGACGCTCGGGACGCTGGTCACTCCCACCCCGACCGGCACGGACGGATCCACCCCGGTCGAACTCGAGATCACCGAACCCGACGGCGACGTGAACACCCGCAGCATCCCGCTCACCCTCGGTGCCGGGACGGCCGCGATCCGGACGCACGAGGCCGGCCGCTACTCCGTCGTATTCACGTTCACCCCGCCGAACGGCACCCCCGCCGAGGCGACGGCACAGTTCGACGTCGTCGCGTCATCGGGTCTGGGGAGCTGAAACCCGCACCCTGCCGGGGCGCATCGCCGGTCAGACGTCGGCGGTGCGCCTCTTCTTCGGCTTGACGGGAAGCTCGGTGGAACCGACCGTCTTCATGGCGATCTCGACGTACTTGCGGGCCACGGCGTCCGGGGTCAGCTTGCCCTCGGCGTGATACCAGCGCGGAATCGACTGGCACATACCGAGAAGCGCCCGCGTGGTCTCCGCGGCATCCGCCACGTCGAAGAGTTCCCGCTTCTTGCCTTCCTTGACGATCTCGAGGACCAGTTCCTCCACACCCTTGCGGACGGTGCGGTACCGCTGCCGGTTGTCGGGGCTCAGGTAACGCACCTCGCTCTCGAGCGCCGCCAGGCGGGACCGCATGGTCATCCGCAGCACGATCGCCTCGATCACGTTGGCGAGCCGCTGCACCGGATCGTCGCCGCCGTCGGCGCTCGCCGCGTGGGCCCGCTCGAGGACGTCGCTGGTGGAGAGTTCGAGAAGCGCGAGGAGAACGGCCTCCTTGTTCTCGTGGTGGTAGTACAGAGCAGGTACCGTGACACCGACTCGGCGGGCGATGTCGCGCACCGAGGTGCCGTGGAAGCCGTGTTCGTAGAATGCGTCGAGGGAGGCGCTGAGGATCGGCGTCAACTTCGTGGGTTCGAGGCGGCGCCAGTCGGCCGCGTTGCCGACCTCGATGGGCGGCGTCGCACCCTTGGATGAGCTGACCATCAAAGACCTATCTACCGCTCGCTATGCCAGGACGGGTCAAGTGTAGCTGTAAAGGTAGTCGGCAAAGGTCTGCGGCGGGCGCCCGGTGAGCGCCTCGACGTCGCCCGTCACCACCGCCAACTCACCGGCCGCGATCGCTGCGTACGAGGTCACCCACCCTGCGACCTCGAATTCCGGCGCCCCGTAGTGGGCCCGGGACGCGTACGCCTCGGCCAGGGTCTCGTTCTCGAAACGCACCGAACGTCCGGTCACCCTCGTGATCGTCTCGGCGGCCTCGGTGAGGGTGAACGCGTCCGGTCCGGTCAGGCGGTAGGTGACGCCGTCGTGGTCGCCGTTGCCGGTGGTGAGCACTGTCGTCACGGCATCCGCGACGTCGTCGGGCGCCACCGCGCTCACCCGGCCGTCGCCGGCGGGTCCCCGGATGACGCCCTGGTCGTCGGCCATCAGCGGAATCATCGACTGATACCAGCCGTCCTGCAGGAACGTGAACTTCAGGCCGCTCTCCCGGATGTGCTGCTCCGTGAAGTAATGGTCGCGGCCGAACGTGAACGTGCACTCGGGCGCGGCACCCAGAAACGACAGGTAGACGATCCGCTCCACCCCGGCGGCCCGGGCCGCGTCCACGACGGTGCGGTGCTCCTCGCGCCGGGTCGCGCTCTCGCGACCCGAGACGAGGAACAGCAACCGGACGCCGTCCAGCGCGGTCGTCATCGCCGGACCGTCGGCGTACGCGGCCACGGCGAACCCGGAGTCGAAATGCTCGGCCAGCGGCTCGAGCCGCTGCGCGTTCCGCCCGATCAGCCGCACACCGGCGCCGCCGCCGAGCCGCTCGAGCACCTTGCCGCCGACCGACCCCGTGGCTCCAGTCACTGCAATGGTCATGGCTCGCATTCTCCCAGCGCCGGACCTCTATCCTGGCGCGTATGACTGAACCCGTGGCAACCGCTGACCTGGCAGACGAGATCGGACCCGACATCCGGAGCTGCGACACGCAGTTCATCCAGTTCGGCGGCCGTGAAGTGTTCTCCGGCCCCATCACCACCATCAAGTGCTTCCAGGACAACCTGCTGGTCAAGCAGACCCTCGGCGAGCCCGGCAACGGCGGCGTCCTCGTGGTCGACGGCGACGCCAGCATCCACACCGCGCTGGTCGGCGACATCATCGCCGGCCGCGGCGTCGACAACGGCTGGGCCGGCGTGATCGTCAACGGCGCGGTCCGCGACTCGGCGATCCTGAAGACCCTGGACATCGGCGTCAAGGCACTCGGCACCAACCCCCGCAAGAGCACCCAGACCGGCTCCGGTGAGAAGAACGTCCCGATCGAGATCGGCGGCGTGACGTTCAACCCCGGCGAGACCGTCTACAGCGATCAGGACGGCGTCGTCGTCCGCTGAGTCTGAATTTCGAGGAGGCGTTGATGTCCGACGAAATCCGTTCCAAGGTGGCCGCGCTGATGCCCACGGCGCGTGACGAACTCGCCGAGCTGGTGGCCATGCGGTCGGTGGCCGATCCGCGGCAGTTCCCACCGGAGGAATGCGTTCGCGCCGCCGAATGGGTCGAGGACGCGTTCGTCGGAGCCGGAATCGGACACGTCGAACTGATCGAGACGTCCGACGGTTCACACGCCGTCGTCGGACATCAACCCGCCCCGGACGGCGCCCCGACGGTGCTGCTGTACTGCCACTACGACGTTCAACCGCCCGGCGACGAGAAACTCTGGCACACCGACCCGTTCACCCTCACCGAGCGGGACGGGCGCTGGTACGGGCGCGGCGCGGCCGACTGCAAGGGCAACATCGTGATGCACCTGCTGGCGCTGCGCGCACTCGGCACCCCGTTCCCGGTCGGCATCCGAATCGTCGCCGAAGGGTCCGAGGAGATGGGCACCGGCGGGCTCGAGAACCTCGTCGAGGCCAGGCCCGAACTGTTCGACGCCGACATGATCCTCGTCGTCGACACCGGGAACGCCGCCGTCGGCAGACCCACCGTCACCACCACGCTGCGCGGCATCGCGAACGTGGTGGTGCACGTCGAGACCCTGGCCGGGGAGGTGCATTCGGGCATGTTCGGCGGGCCGGCCCCCGACGCACTCGCGGCGCTCGTCCAGATGCTTGCCACCCTGCGTGACGCGGACGGCAACACCGTCGTTCACGGTCTCGAATCGGACCAGACGTGGACCGGCGTCGACTACCCCGAGGCCCAGTTCCGCACGGACGCCGGGGTGCTCGACGGTGTCGGTCTCGCGGGTTCCGGGTCCGTCGCCGACGCCGTGTGGGCCCGGCCGGCGCTGACCATCCTCGGCATCGACTGCCCGCCCGTGGTCGGCTCCGCCGCCGCCATCGCGCCGCGCGCCTCGGCCCGCCTCAACCTGCGCGTACCGCCGGGCATGGACCCACAGCAGGCGCAGGACGCGCTCGCCGCGCACCTCGAGAACGCCACCCCGTGGAATGCGCGGGTGACGGTGGAACGCGAAGCGGTGGGCTCACCGTTCCGCGCCACCACGGACGGTCCCGGGTACGCGGCCCTCGGCGCGGCGATGGAGGAGGCGTTCGGGAAGCAACTCGGAACCGCCGGGCAGGGCGGCTCCATCCCGCTGTGCAACGTCTTCGCCGCCGTGATCCCGACCGCGGAGATCGCCCTGATCGGGGTGGAGGAACCGCGCTGCCTCATCCACGCCCCCAACGAGAGTGTGGATCCCAGCGAAATCGAGAACCTCGCCGTCGCCGAGGCACTGTTCCTACAGCGGTTCGCGACCGCCGCCCGTCAGGACTGAGAACTCACCCGAGCCGTCATCCCACCGATCTCCACGACGTCCCCGTCCCGCAACTGCCGACCCCGCCGCACCTCGACCTCGCCGTTCACCGACACGAGTCCGTCGGCGATCACTTCCTTCGCCTCGGCCCCCGACTCGATGAGGTTGGCGAGCTTCAGGAATTGGCCGAGACGGATGGATTCGTCGCGGATCGGCACGGCGTCGTGAATGTCGGACATGCCTCTATCTTCCCTCTTCACCCAAATCGCGGCCCGACGGCTCACACTGAACACTGGAACATCTGTCTCCCGTGATCGGTACGTATCTCTTGCCGGGAAGGAAACGCTCGATGTCAGCTAGCACCGAGACCCACCACGCGTCCGAGGCCGACCTCACCGCACCACGGCCCCGGCCCGCCCTCGGCTCGAAGAACGGGCGCCTGCACCAGGTTCCCCACATCGCGGGACTGATCCTGGGCGTCTTCTCGGTGCTCGTGTTCCTGTGGAGCATCTCGCCGGTACTGCGCTACTACGTGCACGTGCCGCGGGAGTACGTCGACACCTACTACTTCGACGCGCCCGACACCAGCCTGTCGTGGGCGTTGGTGGTCGCGCTGCTCGCGGCGGCGCTGGCGAGCCGCAAGCGGATCGCGTGGTGGCTGCTGACGATCTATCTGACTCTGATTCTGATCACCAACGTGATCGTGAGCATCACCGACCGGAACGTCAATGCGATGGTCGCCGCCGTGGTCCAGGTGGTGCTGATCGGCATCCTGATCGCGGCCCGGCCCGAGTTCTACACCCGGGTCCGGCGCGGCGCAGGCTGGAAAGCGCTGGGCGTCCTCATCGTCGGTCTCGCCATCGGCACCCTCGTCGGGTGGGGACTCGTCGAATTGTTCCCCGGCACCCTGCCGCAGGGCGAACGGTTCCTGTGGGCGCTCAACCGCGTGACCGCGCTCGCCGCCGCCGACAACGAACAGTTCAGCGGTCGACCGCACGGATTCGTCAACACCCTCCTCGGCCTGTTCGGCGCGCTCGCCCTGCTGGCCGCCGTCATCACCCTGTTCCGCGCCCAGCGCTCCCACAACGCGCTCACCGGCAACGACGAATCGGCGTTGCGCGGACTGCTGTTGCAGTACGGCGCCGACGACTCCCTCGGCTACTTCGCCACCCGCCGCGACAAGGCCGTCGTGTTCGCGCCCAGCGGGAAAGCGGCCATCACCTACCGCGTCGAACTGGGTGTGTGCCTGGCCAGCGGCGATCCGATCGGCGACCCGGAGGCGTGGCCGCACGCGATCGAGGCATGGCAGGCGCTCGCGTCCCAATACGGTTGGGCCACCGCCGTGATGGGCGCCAGCGAAACCGGGGCCACCGCCTACAACAAAGCCGGACTCACCGTCCTCCAACTCGGCGACGAGGCCATCCTCCGCACCCGCGAGTTCAACCTCAGCGGACGCGACATGCGGCAGGTCCGCCAGGCCGTCACCCGCGTCCGCCGCCAGGGCATCACCGTCCGGATCCGCAGGCACCGCGACGTTCCCCCCGACGAGATGGCCGAGGCCATCCGGCTCGCAGACTCGTGGCGGGACACCGAGACCGAGCGCGGCTTCTCGATGGCCCTCGGCCGGCTCGGCGACCGCCTCGACGGCGACTGCCTGCTGGTGGAGGCCGTCGCCGAGGACGGCGAGATCGACGGCATCCTGTCGCTGGTTCCGTGGGGACCCACGGGCGTCTCCCTCGACCTGATGCGCCGCAGGCCGACCTCCCCCAACGGGGTGGTCGAGCTGATGGTGTCCGAACTGGCCACCAACTCCGACCAATTCGGCATCACCAAGGTGTCGCTGAACTTCGCGGTGTTCCGTTCGGTCTTCGAGGAGGGCTCCCGCATCGGGGCCGGACCGATCCTGCGGATCTGGCGCTCGATCCTCGTGTTCTTCTCCCGCTGGTGGCAGCTCGAGGCGCTCTACCGGTCCAACGTGAAGTACCAGCCGGAATGGGTGCCGCGGTTCCTCTGCTTCGAGGACAACCGGGAACTGCTCCGCGTCGGATTCGCCTCGGCCGTCGCGGAAGGATTCGTGACGCTGCCCCGGTTCGGCCGTTCCGGCACCCACGACGCCATCGAGCACACCGGCCACCACGCCGCGGTCCCCGCCGCGCTCGTCGCCGCCGAGGGACTGCACTCCGACGGCAGCGCACCCGGCGAGGGCCTCGCACCGACCACGACCGGACCGAAACGTCCCGAGCAGGTTCGCGTCCGGCTCGACAAGTTGGCCGGCCTCGCAGAACAGGGCATCGACCCCTACCCGGTTGCACTTCCGCCCTCGCACACGGTGACCGAGGCCGTGGAGTCGCCGGAGGGGACCACCGTCCGCATCGCAGGCCGCCTGCTCCGGATCCGCGACTACGGCGGCGTCGTGTTCGCGGTGGTCCGGGACTGGTCCGGCGACATCCAGATCCTCGTCGACGAGGCCCGGGTGGGTACCGACCGCATCCGGGCGTTCGCCGCCGAATTCGACCTCGGCGACCTCGTCGAGGTGGCCGGCGTCATCGGATACAGCCGTCGCGGCGCGCTGTCGCTGCTCGCGAACGAGTGGCGCATGACCGGCAAGTGCCTGCACCCCCTGCCCGACAAGTGGAAGGGCCTGTCCGACCCGGAAACCCGGGTCCGGCAGCGGTACGTCGACCTCGCCATCAACTCCGACGCCCGCCGCCTGCTCGAGGCCCGCAGCGCAGTCGTGAAGTCGCTGCGCGATTCGCTCGGCGGACGCGGCTTCCTCGAGGTGGAGACCCCGATCCTGCAGCAGGTGCACGGCGGCGCCAACGCGGCCCCGTTCCTCACCCACATCAACGCCTACAACCTGGACCTGTACCTGCGGATCGCGCCGGAGTTGTACCTCAAGCGTCTGTGCGTCGCGGGCATGGAGAAGGTGTTCGAGATCGGCCGCGTCTTCCGCAACGAGGGCGTCGATTTCAAGCACAACCCCGAATTCACGATCCTCGAGGCGTACGAGGCGCACAGCGACTACGAGAAGATGATGGTCCTGTGCCGGGAGCTCATCCAGACCGCGGCGGTCGCGGCGTACGGGCGCGAGATCATCATGCGCCCGGGCCCCGACGGCAGGCTGGTGGAGGTCGACATCTCCGGCGAATGGCCCGTCAAGAGGATGCACCAGGCGGTCGCCGAGAAACTCGGCGTCGACGTCTCACCCGAGACGCCGCTCGCGGAACTGCAACGGCTCTGCGACGAGCACGAGATCCCGTACCAGTCGGCGTGGGACGCCGGTGCCGTGGCGCAGGAGATGTACGAGCACCTGGTGGAGGACTACACCGAGTTCCCCACGTTCTACACCAACTTCCCCACGTCGATGTCGCCGCTGACGCGTCCGCACCCCACTATTCCGGGGGTCGCCGCCAAATGGGACCTCGTCGCGTGGGGCATCGAACTCGGCACCGCCTACAGCGAACTCACCGACCCGGTCGATCAGCGGAACCGGCTCACCGAGCAGTCGATGCTCGCGGCCGGCGGCGACGAGGAGGCGATGGAACTCGACGAGGACTTCCTGCAGGCCCTCGAACACGCCATGCCCCCGACCGGTGGGCTCGGCATGGGCGTCGACCGGGTGGTCATGCTCATCACCGGCGGCAGCATCCGCGAAACCCTCGCCTTCCCCCTGGCCAAGCCGAGGCAATGACCGCCCGTGGCCGGGTGGCCGTCGCGGCGCTGCTGATCCTCGGCGCCGTCGGCTATGCGTCGTGGCTACTCGAATTCGTCCTCGACACCGGCATCGATCCGCTGCGGGGGTTCGCGAGCGAACTCGCCGCCGCGGACCAGCCGTACGGGTTCGTGTTCCGCACCAGCGACCTGGTGACCGGTTGCATCGTCGCCGTGGCCGGGGTGCTCGGACTGTCGCGGTACTCGCAGGGCTGCGTGACGGCGGTCGGATGGATCGGGCTGATCGTGTTCGCTGTCGCGACCATCGCCGATTCACGCCTGCCGATGAGTTGCGCGGCCACCACCGACACCGTGTGCGCGGCGCGTGAGTCCGCCGGGCACCTGCCCCTCACCCACGATCTGCACGCCGTGACCAGCGCGTCCGCGTCGACGGGTGCCGTCGTGTCGAGCCTCGCGTTCCTGTTGGCCGCGTTCCGGTACGGCTGGCCGGCCTGGCTGAAAGTGACCGGCGCGGCCGTGGCGATCGTGTTCATCGGGGGCACGGTGTGGACGCTGACGGCCGCCGGACTGCGCGGCGAACAGGACGCCTGGCTCGGGCTCGGCCAGCGCGTCCAACTGCTCGCGTTCTGCGGGTGGCTGATCTTCGTGGCACTCAGCGTGATTCACGTCACCCCGGAAAAGGATGGTTCCACGTGAAACGTCCTGGGGAAATGGTCGTGGGAGTGCACGTGGTCGTCGACGGCGACGGCCCGCCCGTCGTCCTCTACGGCGGCCTCGGCGGGAACTGGTTCGACTGGGACGACGTGGTCGAACTGCTGTCCGGGACCTGCCTCGTCGTGCGGATCGATCGTCCCGGGTACGGACTCAGTCCCCCGTCCGGCCGGCGGCCGTCCGCTCGCGGTGAGGCCGACAGAATCTCCGGCGTCCTCGACGCGGTCGGCGTGACCACCCCGGCGGTACTCGTCGGCCACTCGCTCGGCGGCATTTACGTCGAGGCGTTCGCGCGGCTGTACCCCGAGCGAACCGGCGGCGTGATTCTGCTGGACGCCACCGTCACCACCCGTCCGCACCGCGTGATCCCGACCCGGTGGCGCGTCACGGCAGGCAGGCGGGTGGCCCGGGCGGCCAGCGCGACGGGACTGCAGAAACTCCTCGGCCCCACGGTCCGCAGGATCCTGAACCATTCGACCCCGCCCGGCGGGGTCGCCCCGGACACTCGCCGGTGGGTCGAGCGGATCTACCGCGAGCCCGCCTACCTCGAATCCTCGATCGTCGAGAACGCGTCGTACCCGGCGCTGGCCCAGGAACTGGCCGCGCTGCGCGGGACCACGACGATCACGGCGCCGGTCGTCGTGGCCGCCGCCCACACCGGCCGCCCGACGCCCTGGGGGTCGGCGTGGATCCGCACGCAGAGGCAGTTCGCGCAATTCCTGGGCGCCACGTTCCGCGTCGTGCGCCCCGCGCACCACCACGCGATGATCGATCAGCCCGGCCAGATCGCGGCGCTGGTGCGGGAGCTGGCAAGCTGAGGTGCGTGCAACTGCTATTGATCCGCCACGCGCTGCCCGAGCTCGTCACCACGTCCGGCGTGCGCGCGGACCCCGCACTGACCGAGGAAGGTCACGCGCAGGCCAAGCGGCTGCCCGCCGCGCTGGCCCCGTACCGCATCGCCCGGATCGTGAGCAGCCCGCAGCGCCGCGCACTCGAGACGGCGGCGCCGGTCGCCGAGGCGCTCAACCTTCCCGTCACCGAATACGTCGGGCTCGCGGAATACGACTACGACCTCGACCACTACATCCCGTTCCACGAGGCGGAGGCACGGGCGCCGGAGGCCTACGCCCGCATCCGGGCAGGGCAGTTCCCGAAGTCCGTCGACGCCGACGCGTTCCGCACCAGGGTGTTCGACTCCCTCGGCCGCATCGTCGAGGAGTCCGGCCACGAGGACACCGTCGCGGTGTTCGCGCACGGCGGCGTCATCAACGTGTTCCTGCAGGAGCTTCTCGGCCTCGACCGGCCCCTCGTGTTCCCGATCGAGTACGTGTCCGTGACGCGGGTGCTCGTCTCCCGCAGCGGTGAGCGACGGGTGGCGTCGGTCAACGAGACCGGCCACGTCCGGGACATGCTGCGCCGGTAGAACCCGCTCCGAGCCGCTAGAGGCCCGGAATCCGGGGCAGCGGAGGAAGCGGCGGGGGTGGCGGCAGGGTCGGCAGCTGAATCTGCGGCAGACCGGGAATGAGGGGCCGCGGGGCGGGGGCCGGTGCGGGCGCAGGATCCGGCACGCTCGCCTCCTCCTGGGCCGGCTCCGGAATCGACACCGCGGCCGGCGGCGGCGCCACCGGTGACGGCGTGGGCGACGGAGACGCCTGCCCGGCGCTCGGCTGCGTGGCGGCGGGTTGCGCTTCGCCCTCGGCGCCCCGCACGTGGTTGCCGTAGCCGAGACCGAGACCGATCACCGCGACGACCGCCAGCGCACCACCGGCCAGCGCACCGGCCCGGATCACCGGCTTCGCGAACTTCTCGGCGGCCGCTCCGGCCCCGAAGGAACCCGAATGCTCCTGCGCCAGCACCGCGGCACCTTCCGCGGCGACCAGTTCGGGTTGTGCGGGCACGATCACCGGAAGCGCGAGCCACGACTCCATCAGCGACGCCACCAGCGGGATGTACGCGCCGCCCCCGATCAGCACCACCGCGTCCGGTCTGCGTCCGGACGACGCGATCACCTCACGCGCCAGGCGCGCCGACGCCTCCACGGGGCGGACGATGAGCGAATCGAGATTGTCCTGCGAGAGCAGCAGCAGACCGCCGTCGCCGGGCACGCAGACCGCCGTGTTGGTGGACAGTTCCTCCTTGGCCCGCCGGCAGCGCTCGGTGAGCGCCCACTCCGCGGCCTCGTCGGCCGGGCGGGCAATGCGTTCCTGCTCGAGTTGGTGGTCGCGGATCAACCGGTCGATGCCGTCGCCGCTGATCTCGTCGGTCCGTGCCGCCCCGAGCGCCTCCCCGGTGAGCCGGTCGACGACCGTGACCGTGAGGCCGGAACTGCCGAGGTCGTAGAACACGAGCGTCGAATGGTCGCCCAGCTGTCCCGACGCCTCGAGCTGCCGGAGCACCGCCGCCACCTCCGGGACCAGCCGGCAGTCGCCCATCGCGGCCTGCACGGCAGCGGCCTGCGCCTGATCGCGATATGCGACACCGATCGCCTGTACCTCGTCGGCGGCCGGGCACTCGGCCATCACCGTTTCGATGGAGTCGGCAACCAGCTGTTCCGGGTGGGTGTGGGGCGAATCCACGGGAAATGACCGGAACACGGCCCCCTCGTCGTCCGGGTACGCCACGCGCACCGCGCTGGCACCGACCGATACACCGAGAGCTGAAACCATGTGGAGACTATAACGGTTTGGTCACGGCAGGCGTGTCGGGGCCTCGCGACGACACCCTTCGTTATAGCGGCTCAGAGCCCGGGAATCCGCGGCAATTCCGGCATCGGAAGTGGTGCGGGCGGCGGAATCGTCGGCATCTGGAATTGCGGCAGACCCGGGATGAGCGGCGCGGGTTCCGTCGTGGTCGGCGGAACCGACGTATCGGACGGCGCGACGCTCTGCGTCTCGGGGGCGACCGGCGCCTGCGTCGGACTCTGCGCCCGTGTCTGCGGCTGGTATCTGCTGCGCACCTCGGTCTGCGGCGGGATCACCGGCTGCTCGTCGACGACCGACGGAGCCGCCTCCACCGGCGGCGGCACCTCCGCGGTCGTCGTGGGTTGCGACGGTGCTGCCTGTTGCGCGGCGGGCGCCTCCGTTGTCGCCTGCGTGGCGGCCGGCTGCGCCTCCTCCTCCGAGCCCTGCAGAAGGTCGGTGCCGAAGCCGAGTCCGAGACCGACCGCGGCGACCACGGCCACGACACCGCCCGCGAGGACGAGACCCCGACGCTTCCGGGCCGGTGCGATCACCTCGTCCGAGTCCGAGTCCGGGTACGACGAGTGCCACAGGGCCTGCGTCTCGGGCTCCAGCTCAGGTTCCGGTTCCAGCTCCGGTGCGTGCTGCAGCTCCGGCCGGGGCAGGGGTGCCACGAACTCGTCGAATGTCGGGAGCGCCAGCAGGGCCGCACCCTCCGCCGCCACCAATTCGGGCTGCGCGGGGACGATCACGGGAAGGTCGAGCCAGGACTCGATCACCGACGCGACCATGGGAATGTGCGCGCCGCCGCCGATCAGCACCGCGGCGTCGGGTGCGCGTCCCGAGCGGCGGATGACCTCGCGGGTGAGGCGCGCCGACGTCTCGACGGGACCCACGATGAGCGAATCGAAGGTGTCCTGCGACAGGAGCAGCAGACCGCCCTCGCCCGGCATGCACACCGCGCCGTTACTGGACAGCTGCTCTTTCGCGTCGCGGCACCGCGCGGCGAGCGCGAAGGCGGCCGCAGCGTCGGCGGGGTGCGCGAAGCGGTTCAGTTCGAGTTGGTTGTCACAGATCAGCCGGTCGACGAGGTCGCCGCTGATCTGATCCGAGCGTGCACGGCTCAGCACCATGCCGGAGTCGCGGTCCAGGACGGTGACCGTGAGACCCGAACTGCCGAGGTCGTAGAACACGAGCGTCGAGTGGTCGCCGAGTTCTCCGGACATCTCCAGCATCTGCAGCGCGGCGGTGACTTCGGGGACCAGTTGGAAGTTGCCGATCTGCAGCCGCGCCATCGCGGCCTGCATGGCACCTGCCTGCGCGTCGTCCTGGTACGCGACGCCGATGGCCTCCACCTCGTCGGCCTCGTCCCGTTCGGCGAGTACCGTCCCGATGGATTCGGCGGCCAGTTCCGCCGGCAGTTCGAGTGTTGCGGTCACCGACCGTGATTGGAAGGTCGGGGTTTCGAGGCTCACGGCGTCGTGGCACGCGAAGCGCACCGCGCTGGCGCCGACGGATACACCGAGAACTGAAGTCATGCCGCCGACTATAACGGTTCGATTACGGGTCTCGCGCATGAAGGAGACCGGACGCCACGTCAGACGGGTTTTCGACGTACTCCTGTGACGCACATCGTATTAACGGCGAGCCGTCGACGTCGAAACCTGCGGAAATGCGACACAAGAAACACGGCGAAGGCAACACGCCGTGACCTGTCTTGCTCGTGGACGAATGTTGCGTCGCCGTACACCCGAGGGGATTCGGCCGCGGTCAGTCGGTGGCGGCTGCGCGTGTGCCGTCGACATGGGTGCCGAACCACTGCAACGTTCGCGCCCATCCGTCCCGGGCGGCCGCCTCGTTGTACACGGCGGGCCGGTCGTCGCAGTGGAAGCCGTGTTCTGCCTCGGGGTAGCGGACGATCTCGGTGTCGACCGGAGCGTGGGTGAGCGTGGTGCGCAGTTCCTCGACCTCCTCGGCCGGGATCCCCTTGTCGCGGTCGCCGAACAGGCCCAGCCACGGTGTCCGGAGCCGACTCGCGGCATCGAGTTGCGTCGGATACCCGAACCGCGCCTTCGCGATGCCGCCGCCGTAGAAACTCGCCGCCGCGCCCAGGTCGAGGCGGGTCGCCGTGTGGAACGCGACGGTCCCGCCCATGCAGAATCCGACGATCGCCGTGTTCCGCGGTGCGATCGAGGCCGCCGACAGAGCCGCGACGGCCCCGTCGACGTCCTCGTCGATGTGCTCCGCCGTGAGCTCACCGATCAGCGACATCGCCGACTTCATGTCGTCGTAGGCCAGCACCGGATCCCCGTTCCGGTGGAACAGGTGCGGGGCGACGGTGTGATACCCGGCCGCGGCGAAACGACGGCAGACGTCGACGATGTGGTCGGTGACGCCGAACGCCTCCTGGATGACGACGACGCCGCCGCGGGCCGGACCTTCGGGGGCGATGACGGTGAGTGGTGTGGTCACGAACTACGACTCTAGGAAACCGGCTTCAGCGGGTGGATACCCGGTGCCCCGGCGAGGTGCTCGCCGAACTTCCCGAGCGCGGCCTGGAAGTGCGGCGACTGCATGTGCGCGTCGAGCGCCTCCTGGCCGGTCCACACCTCCACGGTGACGAAGGTTCCCGCGACCGCGGCTGATTCGAAGACCTCGTACGAGATGCAGCCCTCTTCCTTGCGGCTTTCCGCGGCCAGCGCGGACAGTCCGCCGCCGACAATGTCCTCGGAGCCGGGCTTGGCAGGAATGGTCGCTACGACATGCAGATCGGACATCGACTCCCTTTCGTGAACGCCACCTCGTGTGGCCCGTCTCACGTAAGCACAGTTGGGTCGGCTAGGAAACCCGAAGTCGCGTCAAATAATCGGCGACCTTCGGTTCGTCCCAGCCGTGCGCCTCGCGGAGACCGTCCGCGATGGTCGCGAGATAGGCGGGCGCCGGCGCGTTCCTGGCGACGACGTCGCCGCGGGCACGGGTCGTGAACGTGCGCATGGGAACGCCGTTGCGGGATCCGAGTGCGACCAGGCGGTCGTAGCAGGCGGGTTCCTGCGCGTGAATGTCCTCGAACTGTTCCCGCGTGACCAGGAAGGCGCGGGCCGCGACGGTGCCGGGCGCGTCGGGGTCATAGAAGGCGCGGCCGCCGCCCCAGATCCGCGACTCTCCCGCGAAGAACACCGTGCCGGGTATCACCACCGGCATCGACGCCCGAGGAGCGCGCGCATCTCGGGCGCCCGCGTGCACGAGGTTGCCCCCTGCCGGGCGACCACCGCGCAGGTAGCAGGTCAGACGCGTCGCAGCCATGTTCGATCCATAGCTGACGTACCAGATCAGCACACAACCGACCGTACTCGGACAAGATGGTCACATGAGTCTTCTCGGCGAAGTCAGGGGCTGGCGCAGCGGTGCACGGAAGCATCACCGCCTGCGGGATCTCGACGGCACTCTCGTCGTCGTCACCGGCGGTGGCAGCGGGATCGGGCGCGAGACCGCGCTCGCGTTCGCGTCCGAGGGTGCAGTGGTGGTGGTCGCCGACCGCGATCTCGAATCCGCGCAGCAGACCTCCGATCTCATCAACTCCGCGCAGATGAAGGGCGGCGGCGCCGTCGCCATCTTCGGCGGGGGCTCCCACGCCTATCAGGTGGACGTCGCGGTGGAGGACGAGGTGCAGCGCTTCGCGGAGAAGGTGCAGGCCGAGCACGGCACCCCCGACGTCGTGATCAACAACGCCGGAATCGGATATTCGGGCACGTTCACGCAGACCCCGCAGAAGGACTTCGAGCGGGTGATGGACGTGAATTTCTGGGGAGTCGTCTACGGTTCCCGCGCGTTCGCCGAGCAGATGATCGAACGCGGAACCGGCGGGCACATCGTGAACCTGTCGTCCGCCGCGGCATTCACGCCGCAGAAGCGACTGACCGCGTACGCGACGAGCAAGGCGGCAGTGTTCATGCTGTCGGACTGTCTCCGAGCGGAACTGGTGAATCACGGCATCGGCGTCAGCGCCATCTGCCCGGGAGTCGTCCACACCAACATCATCCAGTCCACCGACTTCGCAGGCGCCACCCCGGAGGAGCAGGCGAAGATGCGGGACCGGACCGACAAGCTCTACCGCAAACGCGGTTTCACCCCGGACCGGGTGGCGACCCAGATCGTCAAGGCCGTCAAGTCCAACAAGGCCGTCGTCCCCGTCACGCCCGAAGCCAAGTTCGGGCGCGCGCTGAGCCGCCTCACCCCGGGCAGCATGCGGCTCGGCGCCCGCCTCGACCTCGGCTGATCCGCGACGTCAGGCGGTGGGCACCTGCACCCGGCCGGTGTAGGCGTCCATGCTGTGATAGACGCCGAGCCGATCGGCCAGACGGTCCCAGACACGCACCGGCAGAACGGCTTTCGCGACCCTCGACAGGTACAACGACCGCGGCAGCATCAGCAGCGGTGTGCCCTGTCGCATCGCCCGCCACGACCGGGCGGTGACGTCTTCCGGGCTCAGGATCGGGGCGAACATCGGGTTTTTCACGCCGTCGAACATGCCGGTGGAGATGTAGCTCGGGCACACCGTCGTGACCTTGACGTGCCCGTGACCGGCCTGGACCAGTTCGAGTCGCAGCGAATCGCTCCACCCCAGGACAGCCCATTTCGACGCCGCGTACACGGCCATTCTCGGTGTTGCCACGGTCCCGGCGGCCGAGGCGATGTTCACGATCCGGCACTCCCGGCGTGGGTCCTCGATCATGGCGGGCAGGAACTCGTTGGTGACGTACATCGGCGCGAGCGTGTTGACGTCCATCACGAACTTCGTGTCCGACTCGTGGTCGTGGTCCCAGAAGTACTTGCCGCGCACCACTCCGGCGTTGTTGACGAGCACGTCGGGACGGCCGACCGTACCGCGGACCTCGGCGGCAGCCGTGCGGACGGATTCGAGGTCGGCGACGTCGACGACCTGCGCGCTGACGGCGCACCCGGATTCGCGCAGTTCCTGCGCGGTGCGCTCGAGCCCGTCGGCGTCGATGTCCCACAACACCACCGCGGCGGCCCGGTCTGCGGCGGCGAGCCGGGCGAAGAGCCGTCCCATCCCCATCGCCGCCCCGGTGATCAGGACCGTCCTGCCCGCTGCCGAGAATCCCACGTCATGCTCTCCTTCGGTCGAGACCGGCCGGGTCGGCGGGCTCGTAGTAGAGGGTTTCGATCCGGTCCTTCAACACGACCTGCGCGCGACGCAGCGCCTGCCACACCACCGGTGCGGCGACCCCGCCGAGCACTCTCCCGGCCGGCCTGCCGGGAGAGTGGTAGCGGAAGTCGACGGTAAGTTCCGTTTCGTCCGCGTTGAGGGCGGCGAATGTCCAGACCGATCCGTGCACGCCGTGATCGGCCTCGACGACGAGGCGACGACCCGGATCCGACGCGGTGATCCGGCCGCGGGACGGCAGCGTCACCGGGCCGAGCACGGTCTCCGCGTCACCGAGGTACTCGAATGCCATCGGGGGCGGGACGACGATCACCGTGGTGGTGCGCAACCCGATCATCGAACGCGCGGACCGGCGGGGGTCGGACAGGCAGAGCTGAATGGACAAGGCGGTGTTCCCAACGTGTCGGCGTCCGAGCTGCAGAGTGTGTGGTACATCGATGTACCGCATATTGGTGACGCTATACGGAAACACCGCAGCAGGGAAGACTACGATTCGATTCGATGACGAACCCCCAGCAAGACGCCGGTGACGGGCGCGCTGTCCGTTGGCGCGGCCAACGCGAGAAGCGGCGCTCGGAGTTCGTCGAACGGGCACTCGTCGCCATCGCCGAAGAAGGTCCCGACGTGTCGGTCGCGACGATGGCCGTCTACGCCGAGGTCGCGCGCACCCGCATCTACCGGCACTTCGAAGACAGCACCGACCTCAGGAACGCCGTCGCCCGGCGGGTCGCCGCGATGATGCTCCTCGAATACGCGCCCGTGATCACCACTGACGGCGCGCCGCACGCCATCCTCACCCGCGCCGCCCGCACCCACCTCGAGTGGGTCACCGAACACGCCAACCTGTACCGCTACCTGATGTCGTTCTCCCCCGCCGCCGAAGAGGTGCGGCGGGCGATCACCACCGCCGTCGCCGACATGCTCCGCCCCTATTTGGATGCGCTCGGCACCCCGGCCACCGCGACACCTCTGGCCAACGCGCTGATCGGGATGGTCGAGTCGGTGGCGCTGGACTGGATCGAACGACCGGGCGGCACCGACGTCGGCGCGCTGACCGAGCAATTGGCCGCGTGGGCGTGGGCGCTGGTCGACACCACCATGCGCGGCCGCGGCGTCGTCCTCGATCCCCACCTTCCCCTACCGGCCCCCGGCGACCTCCGCACGTGAGTGGGAAAGCGTCCCGGAACACGCTTTGCCGCTCACGTACGGGACCAGCGGGCCAGGTACTCGCGCTCGGTGGGAGTGATGCGGCGTAGCCGCTGGGCGTCGACATCCGCGACAGCCATCTGCGTGGTGGCGGTTACGGCCGGCGGATCGGTGATCGGGGTGCGCGCACCCCGGACCTCGTAGCCGATGGTGAAGTCGACGGCCCGGTGCTTCGCGATCCACATCGTGACCCGCAGCGGGCTGTCGGAATGCCGCAACTGTCCCCGGTACCGCACGTGGATGTCGGCGATGAACGCGCTCGTGATGAGCGACGAATTCTCGCTGCCCTCGCTGAGCAGCCAGTCGATCCGGGCCTCTTCGAGCAACGTCACCATCCGCGCATGGTTGATGTGCTGAAAGGCGTCCATGTCGGACCACCGGACGGTCACGAAGGCGTCGTAGCCGACGACGGCGGCAGGGGAGTCGGTCACGATGGACATCATCCCCTGCCGCCGTCGGCGGAACTCACGCGATGTCGCGCAACCAGTTCTTCAGCCACGTGGTGGCCGGCGTACCCGAACCGTCGACCGCGTAGCTGGTGTAGTCCTGGTGGGCCTGCGACTTGTAGAACTGCTCCAGCTCGTCGATGCGCTTCTCGTTGTGCTGCTCGTCCAGCTGAGCCATCAGCGCGGGCACACCGCCGACCGCGAGGATGTCGTTCCAGATCGCGAGCGCTTCCTGCTGGTACCGGCCGAACAGGTTCGGCGTCGGATCCGACGTCTGCGCGAGGAACCCGGCGAGCCGCGTCACGAAGTCTTCCTTCGGTGTGGAGCAGTACAGGTCGCCGTACGCGCAGAAGGTGCGCGTGTTCTGGCTGACCCAGCCGAAGCCGCCGATGCGGGGACCACCGGCACCGCTGCCTGCGACGGCGGGGCCGACGAGGGCGTCGGTCGGCGACCGCCGCGGATCGGAGACGAGTCCGACGGCCGCGATCTTGTCGGCGGGGACGACGCCGAGGCCGGTGCCGATCTCCGAGGCGAGATCACCTGCGGCGTCGGCGCCCTGGCTGTAGCCGATGATCGACAGCTTGGTGTCGGGGCACTGCTGCGCCATCGACGACAACATGCCCTTGGCGTTGGTGACCGCCTGCGCCTTCGAGCGCCCGTACACCTCGGACTCCCACGGGAAGGCCGTGGCGGCGTACGTGACGTAGTCGGTGCGGATCGACGACGGCAGACCGTTCGTCACCGCGGACAGCAGACCCGGCGTCGGCCGGACGTTGTCCTTGGTGGACGTTTCCCACGTCCCCGGAATCGCGACCACGTACAGGCTCGGGCAGGGGTCCGCGTTCGCTACCGCGCTCGTACCCACCACCCCCGACGCCACCGGGATGGCCGCGGCCGCGGCCACTGCGGTCAAGAATGCGATAACCCGTCTCATTGCCATGGCATCAACCTGTTCTCCCCTTCGTCGTCCAGCAGACGGGATGCTGCCAGGACGACGTGACCTAAAGATGCACGATCGGTAAATGAACGTTACCGACCGAACGTGACCCCCGCACGATAAACCGACACCCCGGTAGGAAAACCTACCGGGGTGCGGGTTGAACTGGCGGTTACAGCTACCGCTGCGGGGCGGTGGTGGTCTCGATCGGAGACGGCAGCGCCGTCTTGCCTTCGAGGTACGCATCGACCGCGGCGGCCGCGGAACGACCCTCGGCGATGGCCCACACGATGAGCGACTGTCCGCGTCCCATGTCACCGGCCACGAAGACGCCGTCGACGTTGGTGGCCCACTTCGCGGAGCGGGCGACGTTGCCGCGCTCGTTGAGGTCGACGCCGAGATCGGTGAGCAGGCCCGGCTTCTCGGGTCCGACGAAGCCCATCGCCAGCAGCACGAGGTCGGCCTCGAGCTCGAAGTCCGAGCCCTCGACCTTCTCGAAGCGACCCGACTTCATCTCGACCTCGTGGGCCTTCAGCGCGGTCACCTTGCCGTCGGCACCGACGAACCGTTCCGTGTTCACGGAGAAGAGGCGTTCGCCGCCTTCCTCGTGAGCGGACGCGACGCGGTACATCAACGGGTACGTCGGCCACGGGGTGTGCTCGGCCCGGGTCTCGGGCGGTCGCGGCATGATCTCGAACTGGTAAACGCTCTCGGCACCTTGACGGTGCGAGGTGCCCAGGCAGTCCGCGCCGGTGTCGCCGCCACCGATGATGACGACCTTCTTGCCCTCCGCGGTGATCGTCGGCTGCTCCAGGTCGCCGAGCTGCACGCGGTTGGCGATCGGCAGGAATTCCATCGCCTGGTGGATGCCGTCCAGCTCGCGGCCGGGGATCGGCAGGTCGCGGGCCTCGGTCGCACCGCCGGCCAGGACCACGGCGTCGAACTGCTCGCGCAGTGCGTCCGCGGTGATGTCGACACCCACGTTGACACCCGTCTTGAAGACGGTGCCCTCGGAGTTCATCTGGTCGAGACGGCGGTCGATGTGCCGCTTCTCCATCTTGAACTCGGGGATCCCGTACCGCAGGAGCCCGCCTATGCGATCGGCCCGCTCGAACACGGTGACCATGTGCCCGGCGCGCGTCAGCTGCTGCGCTGCAGCGAGCCCCGCGGGTCCGGAACCGACGACGGCGACCTTCTTGCCCGTCGAACGCGTCGGGTGCACCGGCTTGACCCAGCCCTCGTCGAAGGCGCGGTCGATGAGCTCGACCTCGACCTGCTTGATGGTGACGGGGTCCTGGTTGATGCCCAGGACGCACGACGCCTCACAGGGTGCGGGGCACAGCCGCCCGGTGAACTCCGGGAAGTTGTTGGTCGCGTGCAGACGCTCGATGCCGTCGTGCCACCGGTCCTTGTACACCAGGTCGTTCCACTCGGGAATCAGGTTCCCCAGCGGACAACCGTTGTGGCAGAACGGGATACCGCAGTCCATGCACCGGCTGGCCTGAGTCTTCAGGGTGTCCGACGAGAACTCCTCGTAGACCTCGTTCCAGTCGAGCAGACGCAACGGCACCGGCCTGCGAACCGGAAGTTCGCGTGACGTGTGCTTCAGGAAGCCGCTTGGATCACCCACGAGCTGCCTCCATCACTGCCTCGTCCACGTTCTTTCCATCCTTCTTCGCGGCCTCGATGGCCAAGAGCACCTTCTTGTAATCGCGGGGCATGACCTTCGCGAAATGATTGACCTGCTGCGACCAGTCGGAGAGGATGCGCGCGGCAACCTCGGAGCCCGTCTCGTCGCGGTGACGCTCGATCGCGGACTTGAGCCAGGTGAAGTCGTCACCCGTCAGGTCCTCGAGATCCACCAGTTCGGTGTTGAGGTTGTCCTCGAACATCTTGTCCGGGTTGTAGACGTACGCGACGCCACCGGACATGCCGGCACCGAAGTTGCGTCCCGTCGCACCGAGGATCACGACCTTTCCGCCGGTCATGTACTCGCAACCGTGGTCGCCGACACCTTCGACGACGGCGGTGGCACCGGAGTTGCGGACCGCGAATCGCTCGCCCACGACACCGCGGAGCAGAGCCTCACCGCTCGTGGCACCGAACAGGATCACGTTGCCGCCGATGATGTTGTCCTCGGCGACGAACCCGGGAGCGGTCTCCAGCGGCGGGCGCACCACGAGGCGTCCACCGGACAGGCCCTTGCCGACGAAGTCGTTGGCATCGCCGTGCAGGCGCAGGGTCATGCCCTTGGGGACGAACGCACCGAAGCTGTTACCGGCCGAACCGGTGAACGTGATGTCGATCGTGTTGTCCGGCAGTCCGTCGCCGCCGTACGCCTTCGTCACCTCGTGGCCGAGCATGGTGCCGACCGTCCGGTTGACGTTGGTGATCGGCGACTCGAACGTGACCTTCTCGCCCTTGTCGAGAGCGTTGCGGCTCTGGACGATCAGCTGCTGGTCGAGCGCCTTGTCGAGGCCGTGGTCCTGGGTGCCCGTGCAGTACAGGTCCTGGTCCATGAACGCCGACTCGGTCTCGTGCAGGATCGGCGACAGGTCGAGGTTGCCGGCCTTGCTGCCCTTCCAGTGCTCGAGCGCCTTCGTGGTGTCGAGGGCGTCGACCTGGCCGACGGCCTCGTCGAGGGTGCGGAAGCCGAGCTCCGCGAGAAGCTCGCGCACCTCTTCGGCGATGAAGAGGAAGAAGTTCTCCACGAACTCCGGCTTGCCGTTGAACCGCTTGCGCAGCACCGGGTTCTGCGTCGCGACACCCACGGGGCAGGTGTCGAGGTGGCAGACCCGCATCATGATGCAGCCCGACACCACCAGCGGCGCGGTAGCGAAACCGAACTCCTCGCCACCGAGCAGCGCGGCGACCATGACGTCGCGGCCCGTCTTGAGCTGGCCGTCGACCTGCACGACGATGCGGTCGCGCAGACCGTTGAGCAGCAGCGTCTGCTGGGTCTCGGCGAGGCCGAGTTCCCACGGGGCGCCCGCGTGCTTCATCGACGTCAGCGGGGTGGCACCGGTGCCACCGTCGTGACCGGAGATCAGCACGACGTCCGCGTGTGCCTTCGACACACCCGCGGCGACGGTGCCGACACCGACCTCGGACACCAGCTTCACGTGGATCCGGGCCTGCGGGTTGGCGTTCTTCAGGTCGTGGATCAGCTGCGCGAGATCCTCGATCGAATAGATGTCGTGGTGCGGCGGCGGCGAGATCAGCCCGACGCCGGGCGTGGAGTGCCGGACCTCGGCCACCCACGGGTACACCTTGTGCGCGGGCAGCTGGCCGCCCTCACCGGGCTTCGCTCCCTGCGCCATCTTGATCTGGATGTCGGTGCAGTTGGTCAGGTAGTGCGACGTGACACCGAAGCGTCCCGACGCGACCTGCTTGATCGCGGACCGGCGCCAGTCACCGTTCTCGTCCGGCGTGAAGCGGGCAGGGTTCTCGCCGCCCTCACCGGAGTTGGAACGGCCGCCGAGGCGGTTCATGGCGATGGCGAGAGTCTCGTGCGCCTCGGCGGAGATGGAGCCGTAGCTCATCGCACCGGTCGAGAAGCGCTTGACGATCTCGGTGGCGGGCTCGACCTCGTCCAGCGGGACGGGCTCGCGCACGCCCTTCTTGAACTCGAACAGGCCACGCAGCGCAGCGAGGCGCTCGGACTGGTCGTCGACCAGCTTCGTGTACTCCTTGAACACCTCGTACTGCCCGGTGCGCGTGGAGTGCTGCAGCTTGAACACCGTGTCCGGGTTGAACAGGTGGTATTCGCCCTCACGACGCCACTGGTACTCGCCGCCCACCTCGAGCTCGCGGTGCGCGCGCTCCTCGGGACGGTCCAGGTACGCGTTGGCGTGGCGGACCGCGACGTCGGCGGCGATCTGGTCGAGGCCGATGCCGCCGAGACTCGAGTTGAGACCGGTGAAGTACTCGTCGACCAGGTCCTGCGACAGGCCGATGACCTGGAACAGCTGGGCACCGGTGTAAGACGCCAGGGTGGAGATGCCCATCTTGGACATCACCTTGAGCACACCCTTGCCCGCGGCCTTGATGTAGTTCTGGATGGCCTTGTCGAGAGAGACGCCCTGCAACTCGTTGTTGCGGACGGCCTCGTCGACGGTCTCGAACGCCATGTACGGGTTGACCGCCGCAGCACCGAAGCCGATGAGGAGCGCCATGTGGTGCACCTCGCGGGCGTCGCCGGCCTCGACGATGAGACCGACCTTGGTGCGGGTCTTCTCGCGCACCAGGTGGTGGTGCACGGCCGACGTCAGCAGCAGCGACGGGATGGGCGCGTACGTCTCGTTCGACTCACGGTCGGACAGGACGACGAGGCGCGCACCGCCGGCGATGGCCTCCGACACCTGGTAGCGGACGTCGTCGAGGGCCTTGCGCAGACCCGCTCCGCCCTCGGCCACCGGGTACAGACCGCGGACGATGACGCTGCGGAAGTTCGGGAATTCACCGTCGTCGTTGACGTGAATGAGCTTCGACAGGTCGTCGTTGTGCAGGATCGGCTGCGGCAGGAAGATCTGCCGGCAGGATTCCGCGGTGGGGTGCAGCAGGTCGTGCTCGGGGCCGATGGTGCCGCCGAGGCTGGTGACGACCTCCTCGCGGATGGCGTCGAGCGGCGGGTTAGTGACCTGCGCGAACAGCTGCGAGAAGTAGTCGAACAGCATCCGCGACCGCGAAGACAGCACGGCGATCGGGGTGTCGGTACCCATGGAGCCGAGAGCCTCGGCACCGGAGATCGCCATCGGCTTGACGAGGAGGTTGACCTCTTCGTTGGTGTACCCGAACATCTGCTGACGCAGAACGACGCGCTCGTGCGACATGTAGGTGTACGGGCGGTCCGGCAGGTCGTTCATGTGGGTCAGACCCTGGTCGAGCCACTCCTGGTACGGGTGCTCGGCGGCCAGTTCCGACTTGATCTCGTCGTCGCTGATGATGCGGCCCTCGGCGGTGTCGACGAGGAACATGCGGCCGGGCTGCAGCCGGATCTTCCTCACGACGGTGGCCGGGTCGATCGGCAGGACGCCGACCTCGGAGGCCATGACGACGAGGCCGTCGTCGGTCACCCAGAGCCGGGAGGGGCGCAGGCCGTTGCGGTCCAGGACGGCGCCGATGACGGTGCCGTCGGTGAAGCACACCGACGCCGGTCCGTCCCACGGCTCCATGAGCGACGAGTGGTACTGGTAGAACGCCCGGCGTGCGGGGTCCATGCTCTCGTGCCGCTCCCAGGCTTCCGGGATCATCATCAGCACGGCGTGCGGCAGGCTGCGGCCACCGAGGTGCAGCATCTCCAGCACCTCGTCGAAGCGCGCGGTGTCGCTGGCGCCGTTCGTACAGACCGGGAAGATCTTCTCGAGCTGCTCGCGACCTCCGAAGATGTCGCTGTCGATGAGCGCCTCACGGGCACGCATCCAGTTCTCGTTGCCGGTGACGGTGTTGATCTCACCGTTGTGGGCCACCCGCCGGAACGGGTGGGCCAGCGGCCACGACGGGAACGTGTTGGTGGAGAAGCGCGAGTGCACGAGGCCGAGGGCCGACTCGACGCGCTCGTCCTGCAGGTCCAGGTAGAAACCCTTGAGCTGCGGGGTGGTGAGCATGCCCTTGTAGACGAACGTCTGGCTCGACAGGCTCGGGAAGTACACGGTCTCGCGACCGGGACCGTCCTTGCCTGCGCCTTCGCTGCCCAGTTCGTGCTCGGTGCGCTTACGGACGACGTAGGCGCGGCGCTCGAGATCGAGTCCGGTGAGGGCGTCGTTCTCGCTGCCGATGAAGATCTGCCGGAACGTCGGCATGGCGTCGCGGGCCAGGGCGCCGAGCGACGAGTCGTCGGTCGCGACCTCACGCCAGCCGAGGACCTTCAGGCCCTCGCTCTCGACGATCTTCTCGACGGCGTCGGCGGCGCGCTGCGCGTCGGCCTTGCTCTGCGGCAGGAAGGCGATGCCGGTGGCATACGTGCCTTCCGCGGGCAGCGGAAAGTCGACCACGGCGCGGAAGAACTTGTCCGGGACCTGGAGGAGGATGCCGGCGCCGTCACCCGTGTTGGGTTCGGAGCCCGCGGCACCACGGTGCTCGAGGTTCACCAGCGCGGTGATCGCCTTTTCGACGATGTCCCTGCTGCGGCGGCCCTTCATGTCCACGACGAATGCGACACCACAGGAGTCGTGCTCGTTCGACGGGTGATACAGCCCCTGGGGGCCTGGAAGTTGCTTCATACCTAGCCTTCGTATGCCAAAAGATGCACCGACGACCAGCAGCGCTGATGGCCATCAACTTGCAATGCAGGTGCCGTCACGACGTGCTCGGCACCACCGATCGGCTATCGCCCTTTTGCAGCACGCTGGGTGTGGTCCTCGCACCAGGCGACGTGGCTTTTCGGTCGGGTCGGACTTTCGTGGGTCCAACGTGTAACGAAAACGATAATTCAGAACCCCTGACGAAACACAACTTAGGTTGGCCTATTAACCCTCTGAACTGGGCATTGTCGAGGGCGGACCTCGTCCGACTGCACTGAGTACATGTTAAGTGAGCGCGCGGAGGACCGCTCTAATTCCCGCAGTCGGATCGAAATCGAGATCCGGGACGGTCAGTTGGTGAAGGATCAGACCGTCCAGGTAGTCGGTGATCACGACGGCGTCCGAGGCGGGGTTTTTCGAACCCACACGTTCCAGCATGTCCGCGCCCCATTCCACGAGCGCGCGCCGTGCCGATCCGATCTTCGCGTCCAGCCCCGGCGTGACGGAGGCCTCCACGAACAGCGCGTATCGGGCGCTCGTGCGGACCCGGTCCGGACCGGTGGAAAATCTCACGAACGCGACCAGCGCGTCGACCAGAGCATGTTTGCTGTCCGGGCGCAGGTGCGCGAACTTCACCCAGTCCTCCCGGTCACGTTCGACGAGCCGTGTGACGATCCCCTCGAGCAGTGCCCCCCGGCTGCGGAAGTAGTTGGACGTCGACCCCTGCGGCATTCCGGCCAGCTCGTCGACGCCGCGGTGCGTGAGGGCCCGGACCCCCTTCGTGCCGAGAAGCGCGATGGCGGCGTCGAGCACCTGCTCCCGTTTGTCTGCCATGACCCCGACACTACATCGGTAGTATATTCACTACATCCGTAGTAGCGTGGTGGCCATGACACACTCCGCAGCAGTCCTCGGCGGCGGCATCGGCGGACTCGCCGTCGCCGGCTACCTGCACCGCGCCGGCTGGCACGTCGACGTGTTCGAGCGGGCCGACGCCCTGCCCACGTCGGGCACCGCGCTCGGCATGTGGCCGCAGGCCCTCGACGCGCTGGACGCGATCGGCGCGGGCGATCGGGTCCGCACCCTCGGGTCACCCCAGCACCGCGGCTCGCTCCTGCGCCCCGACGGATCCGTGATCGGCACCATCGACAACCGCGACCGCATCGCCTACCTGCTGTCGCGGCCCGCCCTGCTGGCCACGCTCGCCGAGACACTGCCCGACGGCATGATCTCGTTCGGCACCCCCGCTCCCGCCCTCGACGCGCTGACGGACCACGACGTCGTGATCGGCGCGGACGGTCTGCGCAGCCCGACCCGCACGCAACTGTTCGGCGACAAGTTCGAGCCACGCTATGTAGGCGCCACCGCCTGGCGCGGCTGGGTGCCCGGACATCGCGACAGCGTCAGCGAAACCTGGGACGCAGACGCACTTTTCGGGATCACCCCGCGCGACGGCGACCTCGTCAACTGGTTCGCGTGCATCCGCACCGACGCCGGGCACCCCGGTGGCCTCGACTTCCTCCGGTCCCGGTTCGGGGGCTGGCACGCCGACGTCCGGGCCGTGCTGAAGGCAGCCACGCCCGACGCGATGCTCCACCACGACCTGTACGAGTCCCCGGCCCTCCCGTCGTACGTGTCGGGCACCACGGCGCTGCTCGGCGACGCCGCCCACGCGATGGCGCCGAACCTCGGCCGCGGCGCGTGCGAGGCCCTCGTCGACGCCGTCACACTCGGTCGATTCCTCGCCGCCGACACCGACATTCAGACGGCGCTGCGCCGCTACGACCGCACGCGACGGCCCGCCACCCGGCGGCTGGTGCGCGGATCGCGCGCCATGTCCGCCGTCGCGATGACCGGCCGTCTCCGCCCACTCCGCGATCTGACGGTGAAGCTGGCCGCGGGCCTGGCCTGACCGGAATCCGGGAGCGCGGGAACGCTTGCCCGTCTGGTACTTTGCCGCGGTAGGGGGAAGAGAAAGAACCGGGGGCGGTCATGGGGGCGGTGAACGACGGCTGCGGCAGTGCGCCCGCAGCACGGACGGATCTCATCGGGGAAACAACACATCCACCGTGTCGGTGGAGGCATTCTGCTGTGCTCGCATCCCTCTTTCGGTGCCTCTGATCTGCATCTCTCTTGCGTTTGCTTCGTCAGCACCCGTCCGTTCGATCAACCATGTCCGTTCGACTTCAGGAGTCAAAGACTTGAGAATCCGCATGCACGCTCTGGCCGCCGCGATCTCGGTGTCCGCCGCCGCACTGCTCGGGGCCGCGACGGCACACGCCGCTCCGGCCACCACCCCGCCGTCGACGTCGCAGCCGGGCGTCACCGATCCCTCGACCGCGCCCACCACGTCGCAGCCCGGCGTGACGGTCCCGTCCGCGCCGCCGAGCACGTCGCAGCCGGGTGTCACCGATCCGGCGGCCCCGACCACGACGACGCCCGCTCCCCCGCAGGCGCCGCTGGCCGTCCCGGGCGCCGAGACGGCCGCACCCGCCGCGCCCGATCTGGCGAAGGACGAGGCTCCGGCGGAACCGGCACCCGCGGCGCAGTCCGTGCCCGCCGAGCAGGCCGCCCAGCCCGCGACCGTGTGGATCGACCCCGACGACATGCCGAAGTCGCACCAGGCGCCCGTCGCCCCCACCCTGCCCGTGCCGAAGCCGGTGGTCGAGGTGAACGCGGCCGCCGACACGCTGGTCGGCGCGGTGCCGGTCGCCGTCAACGGCCGCCAGTACGGCAACCCCGAGGGGTACGTCGGGACCATCGGCTGGCGGGTCGGTGACGCCACCGGCACCGCGGGCATCGCCGTCGACCCGTCCTCGCCGACCGCCGCCACCGTCTCCGCGTTCTCGGCCGACTCCAACGCCGAGCACCCGACGAACTGGTCGGCGCCCGTCGACGTCACGCCCGTCGCCGCCGCGATCGCAGATGCCGCCGACCGGTACCCGGCGTTCGGGCAGCTGGTGCAGACGATCGCGTCCCTGCCCGCACCGCAGCTCCCGCAGCTGCAGTCGACCGACAGCGGTCCGGCGACCACGACGATCGCCGGCGTGAACGTGCGCAGCCAGGCGACGCTGCACGTGTGATCCGATTCCCCCGCGCGAGCCCGTCCGGGGTGGGCTCCGCGCGGGGGAATGAGGTGTGGAGGATTCAACTGTGACAGAACCGCCGAACCGGGCCCCCCTCGACCGCTTCTCGCACTGGTACCCGCCCTTCCCGTCGGCCGCGGCACCGACGGTTCCCGTCGTGGAGCCCGAACCCGAACAGCTGCCCCCTCCCCCGGCGCCGACGTGGCTGACGCCGGGCGACGAACCCGATCCCACCCCACCTGTCCGGGACGGTCGCGGCAAGCGGAAACTCGCGCTCGCCGGAGCCGCCGCAGCGGTGGTCGCCGTCGTCGTCGGTGTTGTCGCCGTGTTCACCTCGACTTCCGGTGATGCGAGCGGAAACCCGGTCGCCGCAGGATGGTGCGCCGCATCCCGCGACGGTTCGACGGTCGTCGGCAACGGTCCCGGCGGGACCTCCGACGGCGTCGCCGCGATCCTGGCCTTCGACCACGCCTACTACGTCGAACGAAGCGGCGCGAAGGCCCGCGAGGTGGTCGCCCCCGACGCGCCGCTCGGGTCCGCCGAGACCATCCAGGGCGGCATCGACTCGCTGCTGCCCGAAGGCACCGAGCACTGCCTCGCCATCACCGAAACCGAACCCGGCCGCTACGCGGTGACGCTGACGGAACTGCGACCGGACGGGTCGACGAAACGGTACGAGCAGGTCGTGACCACCGCGGACCGCGACGGTCGCACGTACATCACATCCATTGGAGACGCGAAGTGACCGACCAACTGCAGCAAGCACTTCCGGTGTCGACCCTCGTCCTCGGGGCGTGCGGAGGAGCAGGCGCCACCACGACGGCGCTCGGGCTCGCCAACACCGCGGCGGCCCGCGGCGGTGCGGTCGTCGCCGTCGACGCGACTCCCGCGGGCGGCGATGTCGCCGAACGCGGCGCCGACGCCGTGCTGTCCGTGAGCGGCCTGGAGCAGTTGGTGGCGTCCGCGGCCGCAGGCCCCGTCGCGGACGACGTGTTCGACGGATACTGCTCCCGCACCAGTGCCGGGACTCGCATCCTGAACCGCATCGGGAACCAGACCGCGTCGGACCGTGAATTCCACACTCTCACAGCCTCACTGCGCGCACGCCAGGTCAGCGCCGTCCACGACCTCGGCCACCGATTGCGCGCCGCGTACCTCGCGCCACTGCTGGCCACGCCAACCCCCATCGTCCTCGTCGTCCCATGCCGCGCCGACGCGTTCAACCGCCTCCGCTCCGCACTGCAGTCGATCGGTGACACGCTCGGCGAACCCGGACTCGCCCGCACCGTCGTCACCGTGTCCAACCAGGACGCCACCGGCTGGCAGGTGGACCTCGACCTGCTCCGCGAATACCTCGGCGGACAGGTGTGGGGCGTCGAGACCATCCCCTACGACGAACACCTCGGCATGGGAATCGTCATCGAACACGGCAAGCTGGCACCCGAAACCCGGGCGGCGTACCAATGTCTCGCCGTCGCCGCATCGGCCGTGGCCGAAGGTCGTGCGGAACGGGTCTGAGGACTCACTCCTCCTTCGGTGAGTACACCGCAGCACGACATCCGCGCACGGCTTTGCCACCTGCGCACACAATTGCGTGAGATTTTGACCAATCGGTGCGCGGATGTGCCCGCGCACCTCACGCCTCCAGCAACCCCTTCAACCGCTGGAGGTCGGCGGTGACGGCTGCGGCGTCCTGCGCGAATTCTTCGGCGCTCACGCCGTCGCGTCGGCGGATGGTGAAGAGGACTTCGCTGTCATCGCCGTCGGGGATGACGCGCACGGGGTTGTAGACGGTGTCACCGTTCGGGAGGGTGACGTCGTGGTCGAGGATGCCGTAGTCGTTGGCGGGTGCGAAGGTCACGGCTACCTGGCCCATGGGGGAGTCGGCGAGCCAGCGGTCGCCGTCGCGGGTGATGGTGCTGCTGAGGCCGGCCGCCCATGCGGGGAGGTTGGCGGGGTCGCTCGCGTAGGCGTACACGTCGGCGGCGGTCCGGGCGATGAACACACTGACATGGGTTGATTCGGTGGTCATGACTCCCAGCATTCCTGCTGCACGGCCCGGGTGATTGAAGAAATCGGACCCGCGTGCGCCCGATGTCCGAAACCTTCAATGCGGGTCCGCCCCAAATCGTTAGCGTTCTGGACATGACCGCAACATTCAGTGCCATCGAACTGGTCGTCCGCGACCTGCCCACGTCGCTCGCGTTCTACCGGCGACTCGGACTCGACATTCCGGCCGACGCCGATCAGGCGCCGCACGTCGAATTCGAACTCCCGGGTGGGGTTCGCCTACTGTGGGACACGATCGAGACCATCCGCTCGTTCACGCCCGACTGGACCGAACCTGCCGGCGGGCATCGCATCGCGCTCGCCTTCGACTGCGGAACCGCTGCCGGTGTCGACACACTCTTCGACGAGATCACGGACGCCGGCTACAACGGCAAGAAGAAGCCGTGGGACGCACCGTGGGGGCAGCGCTACGCCACCGTCGACGACCCCGACGGCAACTCCGTCGACCTCTTCGCGGCGCTCACGCCGTGACCAGCTGACCGAAGGTGCGGCCCGTCAACTCCTGGGCCTCCCGGATCAGGTGGGCCTGGTCGGCGAACCCGGCCATGCCGGCCGCCTGCGCAGCGGGAATGGCCGAACCCACCAGCCCGACCGCCGACTGCAACCGAAGGATCCTGGCCAGCATCTTCGGCCCGTAACCGAACTGCCGTCGGCACAGGCGGTGCAGTTGGCGCTCGCCGACACCGATCCCGTCCGCGACATCGCGGACCGACGCCTGCTGCTCCAGCAGTCGCACGACGGCGGGGATCCTGCCGTCCGGCGGCGGCCCGAGGAGCCTGCGTGACCGCGCGAACTCCTCGAGTGCCCGGCCGGGGTCTGCGGCGTCGGCGATCCTGCCGAGGAATTCTGCGGTGGCGCGGTCGCTCAGCACATCGGCGAGCGGCACCCGCTGATTGATCAACACCTCCGCCGGGGTTCCGAGGAGGTCCGGCAGAGTGCCCGGGGAACAACGCAATCCGACGTAGCGGTCGCCCGCCCTGCTGCGAGTGAGATACGGGCGGGAGTCGGGACCGGCCACGACGACGTCACCGTTCATCCAGATGAGGTCCATGCAGCCGTCGGGCAGGATTGCGGCCTCACCGCCGGACGTGGTCTTCTGCCACACGACGGCGCCGGGGAACACCGACCGCCGCTCCGTGTACATGACCCCATGCTAGGCAGCCGGCACGACATTCCGCAGCGGTCAGGCGCCCGGTTCACCGATGTGCAGATCCGGCTCCCAGTCGTAGACGACGGTGGTCCGCAGCAGGATGTCCTGCAGGGACCGGCGCCGGCCGTCGACCGCGGCCCACAGCAACCCGAACCCGAACATCACGCACAGCAGCGCCCGGAGAAGGGCGCGGAGCCAGCCGATCAGTTCACCGTTGCGGCTGACGACCCGCAGCCCCATGGTCACGGCGCCGACGGTGCGGCCGCTCACGGCCCAGCACGCCGTCAGGTACAGCACCGACACGCCGATGAACATGCTGACGGAGAGCAGGGCACTGGCGTCGGGAAACGTGAACTCCTGCGGGGAGAACAGCAACCGCACGAACAGTGCGCCCACGTAGATGCCGCCCATCACGGCCATGACGATCGCCAGGTCGATGCTGCTCGCCAGACCCCGGGTGACGATCCCGGCGGCACGATGCGCCGGCGCGCTCATGCATCGTCCGGTTCGTGCCCGCGCCCGAACAACTTGCCCACGAACCCGGCGACGGCGTCGTCGGCCTGCATGCCCTGGGTGCGCACCCCGCGGACCGCCTCATTCGACATCGAGTCGGTCGATTCACGGATGATGCGCGGGAGGTCGACGCCCTCGATCACGGTGTCGGCGAGCACCACCAGGTCGACGCGTCCGATGACGGAATCCACATCGACGCGGTCGACGATCGCGTCCACGTCGATCCGCGCGGCGACGGCGTCGATGTCCACGCGGTCGAGGATCAGCGGGATGTCGACCCGGGCGGCGATCGCGTCCACGTCCACCCGGTCGATGATCCGCTGGATGTCGATGCCCTCGGCGACGACGTCGAGGTCGACGTGATCACGCACGATCGCGGTGAGGTCCACCTCCTGAAGAGCGACCTGCACGACCTTCCGCAGCACCGCGTGCAGCACCCGATCGGCAAGTTCGTCGGCGCCGCGAAGTGTCTCGGTGCCACGTTCCTCGAGGGTGACCAGCACCGGGTCGACTCCCGGCAGGCGTCGCGCCGTGTCGATGCCGAATCCGATCACGCGCTGCAACGCACTGCCTGCGGTCGCGGCGGCGCCGGCCGCGAGGCGCAGCGGATCGAGGGCTCTCCTGCCGTCCATATTCGCTATCCAAGCCGGTCGGCGCCGGGGCCGCACGGGTTCCCGCGAACTGGGTCACCCGCGAGGAGCGCCGGGGCCGTGCACGATTCGCAGGGCGGGCTTTCCGGTCGCTCGCTGAGGGGCCCAGTCGGCGAGTTCGGTGAGCATCTCGGCGACCCGATCCGAACACTGCGCGGGATCCGGTGCCGGTCCCAGCCCGAGTGCCTCGACCACCAGAACGTTTCCCTGAGAGAGTCCGTGGACTCCGAGCGACCACCCGAAGTGGCGGTTCCAGGCCAGGACCGCTTTCCGGCCGCGGTAGTAGGGGATCTCGCTGGAAAGGGTCACGACCACGTCGAACGCTGGGGTCAACCACCAGTCGACCGACAGGGCGTCCACTGTCGTCGCGACGGAACCGACGTATTCACCGACATTCGCCGAGCTGGTGGCCCGGACCTGGCTGATGCTCATCTACAACCCACTCTCGACGTTCGCAGTAACCGAGCGGAAGAAGCCGGACGGCAGGTTCACACTCGAGTCATTCGTCACGAACCGCCGAGGGGACGGGTTCCGGTCCGGAGGGGCCGGAGGTTCGCGACGAGGCTTCCACTTCATCGTCGGCCCGCGCGGGCTGCGCGGGTAGGCACCCTGGGGTGGGGACGACGCCACCCCGGCGGGTCTTCGGCTAACGGAATCCGTACACGACCTGCGGACTGCAGGAGGGGATCGTCACGTACGTCAGCGTCGGCTGCAATCCGATCCGCCCCCAGTAGGCGCTGGGACCGCCGACGAAACGAGGCCACGAACTCCGTGGAGTTCGTGGCCTCGTTGTCGCGATTCCGGAGAATCGCTTGTGGTGGGCGAAGGGGGACTTGAACCCCCACGTCCCGAAGGACACTGGCACCTGAAGCCAGCGCGTCTGCCATTCCGCCACTCGCCCGAGCGACCCGGAAACATTAACACGAGGTCGCCAGAAATCACGATTCGTACAGGTCAGGCCCCGAAACGGCGACAAAAACACCCGTCCAGGCAAAGACCGATATCATGCAAGGGCGTGGACCCGTGTCTTGGCTCGAGGCAATGACAGTACCGTGGGATACGCGTACGGCAGCGGCGCGACACGGACATGTCTTGTCACAGCCACCACGCACGAGGACAGAAGGCCCGACCGACAGGCACCGTGAGGAGGTTCCGATGGGGATAGTTCAACGTTTCGAGCGGAAGCTCCAGGGAGCCGTGGGTGATGCGTTCGCCCGGGTCTTCGGCGGTGGTGTGGTGCCGCAGGAGGTGGAGGCCGCGCTTCAGCAGGAAGCCTCCGACCGGATCCAGCAACTGGACGGTGGGCACCTGCTCGCGCCGAACAGCTATGTCATCGCCATCAACAACTCGGACCACGAAGGACTTGCCGCCGACCGCGAGTTGACGGTCAAGGCCTTCGCCCGACACCTCGAAGACTTCATTCGCGACCAGGGCTGGCAGACGTATGGTCCCATTCATGTCGCGTTCGAACCGTCGCCTTCACTGCACACCGGGCAGTTCCGCACCCGGGGTTCGGTGGATCCGGACGCAGGCCGCCAGGGTGCGGCCACGCCGGGGCGACCCGAACCGCCACGCGGTCCCGCACCGCGACCACAGGCACCGTTTGTACCCGTCACGTCGAATCCAGGAGCTGGCCCCATGACGCAGAACTCAGGCTACGACCCCAGCCGCGAACCAGCGGGCAACCGCAATCCCGACCCGCAGTACGCGCGCAACGGTCATGCCCATGCAGGTCAGGACCAGCGGTATCCGCAGGGCTACCAGAACGGTTACGACCGCGGCGGCTACCAGCAGGGCGGCTACGACCAGCAGCAGTACCCCGACGACCAGCGCGGCGCGTACCCCCAGGATCAGGCCTACGGTCAGGCGTACGACCAGGGCGCGCAGGCTCCCGGCTACGAGCAGCCCGCGGACGCCGGCTACGACTACCAGCAGGGCGGCTACCAGCAGGACTACCAGGGCGGCTACGACCAGCAGGCTCCCGCGCGCTACCCGGACGGTTCCTACGCCGACGCCGGCTACCAGCAGCCGCAGGGCTACGACCAGGGTTACGACCGCGGCGGCTACCAGCAGGGCGGCTACGACCAGCAGCAGTACGACCAGCAGGGCTACGCCGACTACGACCAGGGCGGCTACGGCCAGCAGGCCTACGCAGCCGACGGCCACACGTTCACGGCGACTCTGCAGCTCGAGGACGGCAGCGGACGCCACTTCCAGCTGCGCGAGGGCAACAACATCATCGGTCGCGGCCAGGAGGCACAGTTCCGCCTGCCCGACACCGGTGTGTCGCGCCGCCACATCGACATTCGCTGGGACGGTCAGGTCGCGATGCTGTCCGACCTGGGTTCCACCAACGGCACCACCGTCAACGGTGCGCCGGTGCAGGACTGGCAGCTGGCCGACGGAGACATCATCCGGGCCGGTCATTCGGAGATCCTGGTCCGAATCCTCTGAGGCTCCACCGAGTTGGGACCCCGAGGACACATCCCCGATACCCGAACCCGAGCTCCCTCGCCGAGACACAACCGAGACGGCTTCGATACTGGACCGACATCGCGTCGGAGCCCGTGTCGGACGTAACACGGTGGGGACTCCGTATCGTTGTGGGCTGTCCGTATCCTGATCGCAGGGTGCGGGTTGCCCCTATGATGCTGCGAGAAAAAGACGCCGGAATCTCGACTGGTCCGGCCACAGAAGGAGGTGGACTGCCGTGCAAGGTTTGATTCTGCAACTCACACGAGCAGGTTTCCTGCTTCTGCTGTGGCTGTTCGTCTGGACCGTTCTGCGGGCGTTGCGCGGCGACATCTACGCCGGCTCCGGCGTCCGTGTGCCGCCCCGGTATTCGCGCAGCGGCAATGTTCTGCCGTCGCTGGGCAAGACGAAGACGGCCAAGTATCTGGTGGTGACGCAGGGCGGCCTCGCCGGCACGCGCATCACGCTCAGCACCCAGCCCGTCCTCATCGGCCGGGCCGACGACTCCACGCTCGTCCTCACCGACGACTACGCGTCCACCCGCCACGCTCGGCTCTCCCCGCGGGGCGCCGACTGGTACGTCGAAGACCTCGGCTCGACCAACGGCACGTACCTGGACCGCGCCAAGGTCACCACATCTGTCCGCGTGCCGCTCGGTACCCCCGTACGGGTCGGCAAAACGGTAATCGAGTTGCGCCCGTGACCCTCGTACTCCGCTATGCCGCCCGCAGCGATCGTGGCCTCGTCCGTTCCAACAACGAAGATTCGGTGTACGCCGGGGCCCGGCTGCTGGCGCTGGCGGACGGCATGGGCGGTCACGCGGCCGGTGAGGTCGCGTCGCAGTTGATGATCGCGGCCCTCGCGCATCTCGACGACGACGAGCCCGGCGAAGACCTGCTCGGCAAGCTGGAGGCCGCCACCCGCGAGGGCAACGACACCATCGCCGATCACGTCGAGGAAGACCCGGAACTCGACGGCATGGGCACCACGCTCACCGCAATCCTGTTCTCCGGCAACAAGCTCGGGCTGGTCCACATCGGCGACTCCCGCGCCTACCTGCTCCGCGACGACTCGCTCGCGCAGATCACCCGGGACGACACGTTCGTGCAGTCGCTGGTCGACGAGGGCCGGATCACCGCCGAGCAGGCGCACACCCACCCGCAGCGCTCGCTCATCATGCGCGCCCTCACCGGCAACGAGATCGAACCGACGCTGACGGTCCGCGAGGCCCGCGCCGGCGACCGTTATCTGCTGTGCTCCGACGGACTGTCGGACGTGGTCAGCGACGAAACCATCGAGAACACGATGCGGGAGGGCTCGCAGGACGAGTGCGCCGACCGACTCATCGAACTGGCGCTGCGCAGTGGCGGCCCGGACAACGTGACGGTCGTCGTCGCCGACGTCATCGACCTCGATTACGGGCAGAGTCATCCCATCGTGGCCGGTGCCGCGTCCGCCGACGACGAGGAGGACACGCCGCCGCCCAACACGGCCGCGGGACGTGCCGCGGCGATGCGCCCGCCGCGTGCCACGCCGAAGCGGGTGGTCCCGCAGGTCGAGGAACCGCCGACGAAGAAGAAGCGTCACCGCATGTGGTGGGCTGCACTCGCGCTCGGTCTGATCGTCGTGGTCGCCGTCGCTGCCTTCGTGGGGCGGGCTCTGGTCCGCAACAACTACTACGTCGGCGCCGACGGCGAACGCGTCACCGTGCTGCGTGGAGTTCCCGGCTCGGTGCTCGGGTACTCGCTGCAGGAGGCGAATCTCGTCGGCTGTGTCAGCGATACCGGCGACCTGACGTTGATGTCGCCGACCGAGTCGCAGAACGGGTGCACCATCCTCGAGGTCGACGACCTCCAGCCGTCCGCCCGTGAGCAGGTGCGTGCGGGGCTGCCATCGGGCAAGCTCGACGACGTCCGCAACCAGATGACCCGGCTCGCCCAGAACGATCTGCTCCCGGTCTGCGAGTCGGAGTCGGCCACCACCACGACGACCACCCCGGCACCGAGTCCTGCGCCGACCCCGGCACCCGCGCCCGTCCCGGAGACCACGCCGCCGCCCGCGCCCGCTCCCGCACCCGCTCCCCCGGCAGCGTTGCCGGCACCGGAGACGCCTGCACCTCAGACCCCGACCGCCACCCCGGCGCCGACCGTGACCCAGGTTCCCGGTCAGAACTGCAGGACGGCTAGCTGATGTCGGTCGCAAGTGCATCACCGGGGGCGCAGTTTCCCAGTCCACCCGGCGGGTTCGCGCCAGCCCCCGTCCAGTCGACGCGCCGGGGCACCGAGCTGATCCTGATCGGTTTCGCGATCCTGATCACGACGATCTCGCTGGTGCTGGTCGAGGCCAGCCAGGAACAGAGCATCACCTGGGACCTCGCCAAGTACGCCGCCGCCTATTCGGCGCTGTTCCTGATCGCGCATCTCGCGGTGCGCCGGTTCGCGCCGTACGCCGACCCCCTGATCCTGCCGATCGTCGCGCTGCTCAACGGCCTCGGCCTGGTGCTGATCCACCGGCTCGACCTCGCCGACGCACAGTCCGCCGCCTACTTCGGGTTGCCCGTCCCGTCGCCGGACGCCAACCAGCAGGTGCTGTGGACGACGCTGGCCATCGCCGGTTTCGTGGCCGTGCTGGTGCTGCTCAAGGACTACCGCCTGCTCGCCCGCTACAGCTACACCCTGGGACTCGCCGGACTGGTGTTCCTCGCCATCCCCGCGATCCTGCCGTCGAGCTTCTCCGAGGTGAACGGCGCGAAGATCTGGATCCGCCTCCCCGGCTTCAGCATTCAGCCCGGCGAGTTCGCGAAGATCCTCCTGATCATCTTCTTCGCCTCCGTCCTCGTCGCGAAGCGCGACCTGTTCACCACCGCCGGCAAGCACGTGTTCGGCATCGACCTTCCCCGCGCCCGCGACCTCGGGCCCATCCTCGTCGCGTGGATGGTGTCGGTGGGCGTGCTGGTGCTGGAGAAGGACCTCGGCACGTCGCTGCTGCTGTTCAGCACCGTGCTCGTGATGCTCTACATCGCCACCGAACGCGTCGGATGGCTGCTGATCGGCGTCGGGCTGCTCGGCATCGGTTTTTTCTTCGCGTACCAGCTGTTCGGCCACGTCCGGGTCCGGGTCAGCACCTGGCTCGACCCGCTGGGCGACTACAACAACACCGGCTACCAGATCTCGCAGTCGCTGTTCGGGCTCGCGACCGGCGGCGTCGCCGGGACGGGACTCGGCAGCGGCAGGCCCGCCCAGGTGCCGTTCGCGAAGACCGACTTCATCGTCGCGACGATCGGTGAAGAACTCGGACTCATCGGTCTCGCCGCCGTCCTGATGCTGTTCCTGATCCTCGTCATCCGCGGCCTGCGCACCGCACTCGCCGTCCGCGACAGCTTCGGCAAGCTCCTCGCCGCCGGTCTGTCGTTCACGATCGCGGTGCAGGTGTTCGTGGTGGTCGGCGGCGTCACCAAGCTGATTCCCCTCACCGGTCTGACCACGCCGTTCATGTCGTACGGTGGGTCGTCCCTCCTCGCGAACTACCTCCTCCTCGCGATCCTCATCAAGATCTCCGACGCCGCCCGTGAGCCGGCCGTCCCGAAGAAGAAGGGCCCCGCACCCATCGCCGACGCCCCGACGGAGATGGTGCCGCGCTCATGAACACACCTCTGCGTCGCGTCGCGATCGCCGTCATGGTGATGGTGGTCGCCCTCCTCGCCAACGCCACCTACGTCCAGGTCATCAAGGCGGACAACCTGCGGGCCGATCCGCGGAACTCGCGTGTGCTGCTCGACGAGTACTCGCGGCAGCGCGGCCAGATCTCGGCGGCCGGGCAGGTGCTCGCGGCGTCCGTTCCGACCGACGACCGCTACAAATACCTGCGCACGTACCCGCCGAACCCGGCGGCGCCGTCGAGCCCGCTGGCGAACGCACCGGTCACCGGCTTCTACTCCATGCAGTACGGCAGCACCGGACTCGAGCGGTCCGAGGACCCGGTCCTCAACGGCTCCGACAACCGGCTGTTCGGGCGTCGCTTCTTCGACCTCGTGTCCGGACGCGACCCGCGCGGCGGCAACGTGGTGACCACCATCAACCCGGTCATGCAGCAGGTGGCGTACGACCAGCTGACCGCGAAGGGCTACACCGGTTCGGTCGTGGCGATCGAGCCGAGCACCGGACGCATCCTCACGATGGTGAGCACCCCGAGCTACGACCCCAACTCGCTCGCCAGCCACGACGGCACCGAGACCACGCAGGCGTGGGAGGCGCTGAACGCCGACCCGGAGAAACCGCTGATCAACCGCGCGGTGTCGCAGACGTACCCGCCCGGCTCCACGTTCAAGGTGGTGGTCACCGCCGCCGCGCTCGCCGCCGGAACCACCCCCGACACCCAGCTGACCGCGGCCCCACAGATCACCCTCCCCGGCACGTCGACGACGCTCGAGAACTACAACGGCTCCACGTGCGGCGCCGCACCCACCGCGTCGCTGCGGGAGGCGTTCGCGCGGTCCTGCAACACCGCGTTCGTCGAACTCGGCGTCAAGACCGGCGCCGACGCCGTCGGCGACGAGGCCAGTGCACTCGGCATCGGCGGGCAGATGCCCGGCGTCCCGTTCCCCGTCGCCGACAGCACCATCGGGTCGATCCCCGACGACGCCGCGCTCGGCCAGAGCAGCATCGGCCAGCGGGACGTGGCGCTCACCCCGCTGCAGAACGCGATGATCGCGGCTACCGTCGCCAACGGTGGGGTGCGCATGCAACCACAGCTGGTGTCGGAACTGCAGGGCCCGGACCTGTCCAACCTCGCGACCACCAACCCGGTGTCCGAAGGCCAGGCGATGTCGTCTCAGGTGGCGGCTACCCTGACCGATCTGATGATCGGTTCCGAGAACAACACCAGCGGCGAGGGCAAGATCCCGGGCGTCCAGATCGCGTCCAAGACCGGCACCGCCGAGCACGGAACCGACCCCCGGAACACCCCGCCCCACGCCTGGTACATCGGATTCGCACCCGCCCAGAATCCGACCGTGGCCATCGCGGTCATCGTCGAGGACGGCGGAGATCGTGCACTGGCCGCAACCGGCGGCTCGGTGGCTGCACCTATCGGCCGTGCCGTCATCGCAGCCGGACTACAAGGGGGCTGATTGTGGCACTGAACAACGGCGCGCTGATCGCCAATCGATACCGCCTGATCCGGCTCATCGCCACGGGCGGAATGGGACAGGTCTGGGAAGCGACGGACAACCGGCTCAACCGCCGTGTCGCGGTGAAGGTGCTGAAGTCCGAGTTCTCGTCCGACCCGGAGTTCGTCGAACGGTTCCGCTTCGAGGCGCGCACCACCGCGCAGCTGAACCATTCCGGCATCGCCGGAATCTACGACTACGGCGAGGTCCGCGACGCCACCGGCGACTCCACCGCCTACCTGGTGATGGAACTCGTCAACGGTGAGCCGCTCAACGCCGTCCTCGCGCGGGTGGGCCGGCTCGCGGTGCCGCACGCACTGGACATGCTCGAGCAGACCGGGCGGGCGCTGCAGGTGGCGCACGATGCCGGAGTCGTGCACCGCGACGTGAAGCCGGGCAACATCCTGATCACCCCCACCGGTCAGGTGAAGATCACCGACTTCGGCATCGCCAAGGCCGTGGAGAACTCGCCTGTCACGCGCACCGGCATGGTGATGGGCACCGCCCAGTACATCGCCCCCGAGCAGGCGCTCGGCCAAGACGCGACCGCGGCCAGCGACGTGTACTCTCTCGGCATCGTCGGCTACGAGGCGCTGTCGGGACGACGCCCGTTCATCGGCGACGGCGCCATCACGGTGGCGATGAAGCACGTGCAGGAAGCGCCGGCACCGTTGCCGAACGACCTGCCGCCGAACATCCGCGAGCTCATCGACATCACGATCGCGAAGGATCCGAGCACCCGCTACGCCAGCGGCGGAGAGTTCGCCGACGCGGTCGCGGCGGTCCGGGCAGGCAGGCGTCCGCCGCCGCCCGGTGTGTCGGGAACCGGGGCGGCGCGGGTGCTGCCCCCGCCGATGACCGGCGCAACCCAGATGATGCCGCCCTCACACACGGCGTACGCGGGACCGGTCACCGGGCAGGTGCCGCCGGACGACCCGAACGGTGACGGCAAGAAGGGCGGGTTGACCAGCGGCCAGAAAGCCATTGCCTGGGGTGCAGGTGGTTTGATCCTGCTGGCGGCGATCATCGCGCTCGCACTCGTCCTGTTCGACGGTGGTGACACGAAGGAACCGACGTCGCCGGCGGTGACCTCGTCGCTGCGGACGATCACGACGACACCGCGGCCGACGACCACGACGACGACCGAAGAAGAGACGACCACCACCGAGCCGACGTACACGACGACCACCACCGAGCCGCCGTACACGACGACCACCACCACAGCACCCACCACGACGACGACAGAGCCGACGACGACTACCACCACGACCACCACCGCACCCACGACGACGACCACGACGACCACGTCGGAGGAGTCAACTACTCCGACCCCACAAGGACAGCCATGACGACACCGCGCAACCTCTCCTCACGCTACGAGCTGGGTGAGATTCTCGGCTTCGGTGGCATGTCCGAGGTCCACCTCGCCCGGGACGTCCGGCTCAGCCGCGATGTCGCGATCAAGGTCCTGCGCGCCGACCTGGCCCGCGACCCCACGTTCTACCTGCGGTTCCGCCGCGAGGCGCAGAATGCGGCGGCGCTGAACCATCCGGCGATCGTGGCCGTCTACGACACCGGTGAGGCGGAAACCGACGCGGGACCGCTGCCGTACATCGTGATGGAGTACGTCGACGGCGACACGTTGCGCGACATCGTGCGCGGCGAGGGCCCGATGGCGCCGCGCCGGGCGATGGAAGTCATCTCGGACGTGTGCGCGGCGCTCGACTTCAGCCACCGCAACGGCATCGTGCACCGCGACGTGAAGCCCGCCAACGTGATGATCAACCGTGCCGGTGCGGTGAAGGTGATGGACTTCGGCATCGCGCGGGCGATCTCCGACGCGTCCAGCCCCATGACGCAGACGGCCGCCGTCATCGGCACCGCCCAGTACCTCTCGCCCGAGCAGGCTCGCGGCGAGCAGGTCGACGCCCGGTCCGACGTGTACTCGCTCGGTTGCGTGCTGTTCGAGATCCTCACCGGCGAACCCCCGTTCAAGGGTGATTCGCCGGTCGCGGTCGCGTACCAGCACGTGCGGGAGGACCCGCAGACGCCGTCCGTCGTCAACCCGGACATTCCGCGTGAGCTCGACTCGGTGATCCTCAAGGCGATGAGCAAGAACCCCGCCAACCGCTACCAGACCGCCGCAGACATGCGCAGCGATCTGGTCCGGGTTCTCGGTGGGCAGCGCCCCAGCGCGCCGATGGTCATGAGCGACGAGGACCGCACCACGATCCTCGGTGCCGTCGACTCCGGGGCCGGAAACTACCGGCGCCAGCAGACCGCCACCCAGACCACGGCGTCGAAGACGGACGGTGGCGGCGAGCCCGACAAGAAGAAGAACCCGATGCGGTTGGCGCTGATGGCGCTGGGCGCCCTCATCGTCGTCGGCATCGTCGGCGCGTTCCTGTGGTCCGTGGGCCCGGGTTCGAAGGCCGATCAGGTGACCATGCCGGACGTCACGAACCAGGCGGCGGACGACGCCGAGACGACGCTGCAGAACCTCGGTTTCCGCGTCTCCCGGCAGCAGAAACCCGACGCCGTCGTGGCGACCGGCAACGTCATCACCACCCGGCCCGTCGGCGGCGTGCAGGTGGACGAGGGCAGCACGATCACTCTCGAGGTGTCGACGGGCCCCGAACAGGTGAAGGTCCCGCGGCTCGCGGGCCTGACCCAGCAGGAAGCCCAGCAGGAACTGAACGCGGTCGGTCTGCGGCTCGACACCGCCGTCGCCCGCGCCCCGTCCGACGCGTCCGACGTCGACAAGGTGATCCAGCAGGACCCGTCCTCAGGGGCGAGCATCTCCCTCGACTCCGAGGTTGCCGTCACGCTCGGCACCGGGCCGGAGCAGATCCGCATCCCCGACGTCACCGGCCAGAAGGTCGAGGTCGCGCAGGCGAACATCGAGGGCGCCGGCTTCAAGGTGCAGATCCAGAACATCGATTCCGGTGTGCCGAAGGGCCAGGTCGTCTCCACCGATCCCGTCGGCGGCTCCACCGCCGCCAAGGGCGACACCATCCAGATCCGGGTGTCGAACGGCAACAACATCGAGATGCCCGACCTGACGGGCAAGACGGTGTCGCAGGCGCTCGCGGAACTGCGCAGCGCCGGCTGGAGCGGGTCGTCAGCCTCGCTGAATCAGACGCAGACGTCCACGCTGGACCCGGAGATGGTCGGCAAGATCATCAGCCAGGAACAGCCGCCGGGATCGGAGATCACCAAGAACGCGGTCGTCTCGGTCGGTGTCGGCGCGCTCGGCATCCCGCGGTAGGCGCTCCGCGCCCGTGCGCCTTTTTGGTTGCTGTAGCGACCAGAAAGGCGCACGGGGGGTTACGCCCCCAATGCCTGCGCGACCTCGGCTTCGAGGGTGGCGACGAGGGATTCCTTCGGGGCGTCGCCGCAGACGGTGAGCCAGTTGGCGAGCATGCGGTGCCCACCCTCGGTGAGCACGGACTCCGGATGGAACTGGACGCCGTGGATCGGCAGTTCGCGGTGCCGCATCGCCATGACGATGCCGCTGTCGGTGTGCGCGGTGACCTCGAGTTCGTCCGGGATGGTGTCTTCCAGGACGGTCAGCGAGTGGTAGCGCGTGGCGGTGAACGGGTCGGGCAGACCCGCGAGAACGCCCTTGCCGGTGTGGTGGACGACGCTGGTCTTGCCGTGCAGGAGTTCGGGGGCCCGGTCGACGGTCGCGCCGAACGCGGCGCCGATCGCCTGGTGTCCGAGGCACACCCCGAGGAGCGGCGTCCCGGCCGCGGCGCATGCCGTGACCAGGTCCATCGTCGCCCCTGCGCGCTGCGGTGTGCCGGGGCCGGGGCTGAGGAGAATGCCGTCGAACTCGGCCGCTGCGGCCGCGATCGCGTCGGGCCCGGTGAGGTTCGGATCGTCGTTGCGCCAGACCACGGCCCGGGTTCCCAGCTGTCCGAGGTACTGGACCAGGTTGAACACGAAGCTGTCGTAGTTGTCGACGACGAGAATCCTCATGGGAGCAGGGTATTCTGCCCGCCCCAGGCCCCGCACGGCCGGGGACGGTTCAGCCCGGCTTCGGGTCAGTGGCCCGCGTAACCGGGCACGGACAATTGGCCGGACGCGGCCTCCGAATAGCCGAGGCCGAACCGCGTCGCGTACTGCTTGAAGACCCGGATTCCGGGTTCGTTGGCGAGTGCCGCCTCCAGTCGCGCAGGATCCCCGATCGCCGACATCACGTAGGGCGGGCTGTACGTGCGGCCGTGCAGCAGCAGGGTGTTGCCGATGCAGCGCGGCGCGGACGTGTTGACGATCCGCTGGTCCTGCATGCCGACGGCCTCGGCGCCGCCCACCCACAGCGCGTTCAGCACACTCTGGACGTCCTGCTGGTGGACAACGAGATCGTCCGGCGACGCGTCGACGGGGTACTTGCCGTCGGCGTCGCGGGGGGCGTCGGTGAGGGTGACGGTAACGCCGGGACCGGTCATCGGCGTGAGTCCGGCGTCCGTTGCGAGCGCCTTGCTGTCGGCGAGCGCCCGCGCGACACCGCTGTCGGACGCCGCGGCGTCCTGCTGCAGCGACTCCACCTGCGCCGCCAGATCGTCGCGGGTCTGGGCCACCTGGTCGGTCTCGGACTGCGCGTTCCGCACGAGGTCGGACAACCGGGTGGAGTCACCGGCCCGGATCTCGTTGCCGTGCGACACCTGGCGGGTGGTGGCCACCAGCAGGCCGGCCACGAGACACACCACCAGCACCGCGATCCGCCAGAAGATCGACCTGGTCACCGGTGTTTCCGTCCCCTCGTCCTCGCCGCGCGAATCGCGGCTACGTTAGCGTGTACACACGCAGGTATTTCCGAATCTACCTGCCCACATTCCCGCAGAGCCGCACGAACGAGGACGTCATGCCGAAGTCGAAGGTCCGAAAGAAGACCGATTACACGATCAACCCTGCGAGCCGCACCCCGGTGAAGGTGAAGGCCGGCCCCTCGAGCACCCTGTACGTCTCGGTGATGCTCGGGTTCATGCTGGTCGGGCTGGTGTGGCTGCTCGTCTACTACCTGGCCGCCGACCAGCTCGAGTGGATGAACAACCTCGGTGCCTACAACTTCCTCATCGGGTTCGGCTTCATGGTGGTCGGGCTGATCATGACGATGCGCTGGCGTTGACGATCACAATTACACGCATGTCATTCATCCCCAATGTGGACAACCCCTGTGGATAGCCGCAGGTCGAGTGCCGATGTCTGCTGACGAGGCACCGCTGGAGTGGTCGACGCCGCTCGGTGCGGTGATCGCTCTGGCCGTGGGCGGGCTCGCATTGGGGGTCGCGGGACTTTCGGTGTCGATCGAGCCGGCGGGCCGTGTCCTCGTGTGTGTCGCCGCCCTCGGGCTGCTGCTGACCGCCGCGTCGGCTCTCCGGCAGCGCCCGCGCCTGGCCGTCGACAAGGAGGGCGGCGGGATCGTGGTGCACCGGCTGACGGGCCGCCACGAGTACTCCCGCTCGCAGATCGACCGGGCGCGTCTGGTCCGGTATCCGCGGCTGGGCCGCCGGGTGCCGATGCTCGAGATCGACGTCCGCACCGAGGACGGCACCGAACGCCTCCTGATCTTCGGCCGCTGGGACCTCGGCACCACTCCGGAGGACGTGTTCGATGCTCTCGCGGTGCACCGTCTGGTGGGCCGGGGTCAGTAACCGAAGCTCGCGCGGAGCTGCAGGGTGCGGACCGCGATGACGGCCAGCGGCACCAGCACCACGACGCCGAGGCAGATCCAGCCGACGGTGACGGCCTTCTCCCGGTTGTTCCCGACGCCCAGCAGCTGAGGCCCGTAGAGGATGGCCGCGGTGGCCGCGGCCCCGGCGACCAGGCCGCCGAGATGCCCCCACAGCGAGATCCCGGGGATGGTGATGCTGATGATCACGTTGATGGCGATCACCGAGATCACCGGTGCCGGGCTGCGCTTCAGCCTCAGGAGGATGACCGCCTGCGCGCCCATCAGTCCGAAGACGGCGCCCGACGCCCCCGCGGTGACTGCGTGCAGCTGGAACAGCATCACCGCGGCGGAACCGCCGAGGATCGACGCGAAGTACACGAACGCGTAGCGGGCTCGGCCGAGGACCAGTTCGGTGTCGCGGCCGATGATCCACAGCGCGAACATGTTGACGGCCAGGTGGATGAGACCGAAGTGCAGGAATCCGCTGCCGATCACGCGGACGAGCTGACCGTCCACGACAGCGTGTGGGAACAGCGCCCAGTCCGCGAAGAGCGTCGATCCCGCCTGGTTCTGCATGATGCTGCGGGACTGCGCCGCGGTGATCAGGAAGATACCGACGTTCGCGGCCATCAGGATGTACGTCACCAGCGGCACCGCACGCTGCGTGGTCACGGCACCGGCGACGTTGCGGACCGCGCGGACGTCACGCTGTCCGGCGGCGACGCAGTCGACGCACTGGTAGCCGACGGCGGCTTCGCGCAGGCATTCGGGGCATGCGGGGCGACCGCACCGATTGCACGACAGTGCGGTGGGGCGATCGGGGTGGCGGACGCACCGCGGCTGGGGCGGAGTGCCCTCGTTCGCGGCACCGCCCCAGCCGGGGTTGGTCATGTGCTGCGGTTCCCTACGCGATGGTGACGCTGTTGATCACGACCGGCTCGAGCGGACGGTCCGCGCGATCGGTGGCCGTGGTCGAGATGGCGTCGACGACCTTCTTCGACTCCTCGTCGACGACCTCACCGAAGATGGTGTGGCGACGGTTGAGGTGCGGCGTCGGGCCGGTGGTGATGAAGAACTGCGAACCGTTGGTTCCCGGGCCCGCGTTGGCCATGGCCAGGATGTAGGCGCGGTCGAACTGCAGTTCCGGGTGGAACTCGTCGCCGAACTTGTAGCCCGGGCCGCCGGCGCCGGTGCCGGTGGGGTCGCCGCCCTGGATCATGAATCCGTCGATGACGCGGTGGAAGACGGCGCCGTCGTAGAACGGTCCGGAGTTGGTGCCACCAGCGTTGGCGGTGCTGTAGTCCTTCGAACCGTCGGCCAGGCCGACGAAGTTCTCGACGGTCTTGGGCGCGTGGTTGCCGAACAGCGCGATCTTGATGTCGCCGCGGTTGGTGTGCAGCGTTGCGGTTGCGGTCTGATGAGGTGAAGTCACACCACCATGTTGCCATTGTGCGGTTCCGCGTGGTTCCGCCGCCGTGACTCGAGTACTTGGGATCGGTTCGTGCTGCCGGTTCTTGTGACAAAGTGGGGTCATGACACGAGCGACGGAGTCCCTCACGAATCTGCTTCCGACCGAACGCGCCGAGCACCTGCAGGAGCAGGTGTCCGAACGAGTCGAGACCGCGCTGGCCCACGTCGAGGATTCGGCTGTTCGGGTCAAAGAATCCGAGGCCGTGGATCAGGCCCTGCGCTGCGCGCGCTCCGCTGCGCTCGCCGCGGCCCGCGGCGCCGGGCAGGTCAGTGTGTTCCTCGGCAGGCAGGGGGCGTCGCTGGCGAAGAAGGGCTACGAACGCGCCCGTACCGTACCGGTGAAAGAGGTCACCCAGGACGTCATCCGTCCCCTGACCTCGGCTGTCGCGCCGGTCGAGGAGAAGAAGTCGCGGAAGGGCCGTCGCATCGCGATCGTCGTGCTGGTCGGTGCCGCCGTCGCCGGGGGCGCGGTGTTCTTCAAGAGCCGCCGCCGGGAGCAGCCCCGGGTGGCGTCCGCTCCCCCGAACCTGCGCGACCTCGACAGTGCAGACGCGCAGGAGGCCACGCCGCCGACGGCGACGAAGCCCCTCACCGCCAACTGATCCGTCACTCCCCGGCCGGCAGGGCGCGCGCGGTGTCGTCCGGCGGGCGGTCATGTCTTCGTTTCACGGCTTGTACCACGGGTATCCCGCTGGCAGATGCGCACCAGCGCGAGGATCCGTTCCGAGGAGCAGACATGACCGCCACACGTATCGCCCACCGCATCGCCGTTGTCGCGTTTCCGGTCGCCGCCACCGCGGCCCTGCTGACGGCCGGGCCCGCCGGCGCCGACCCACCCCACCCCTTCGGTGGACCGGCCCTCACCATCGGATGTCCGAACCAGGGCAGTCTGATGTCGTTGACGGCGCTCACCGGGCAGTCCGGGCCGGAGGCGGTCCCGCCGATCGCCGACGGCGACATCCGCTTCGAGTCACACCCCGCCGCGCCACCGATCCCGGCAGCCGCACAGGTCACCGTCGCCTGGGTCAACACCGACAGCGGACGCTCGGGGATCGTGAACCTCGGCGGCGTCTACCCGTTCCTGTCCGCGACGGTGAACACCGGTGTCGGGAACGTGGTGGCCACGGCGTTCGGGTCGATCAACTTCGGCAGCAGCCCGATCTGCCAGGCGAATCCGGCCATCGGAACGTTCATTGCGTGAGTTCGGCTGTGTGGCAGCCGAACCGGCGCCGGTAGTCGCCGGGCGCGACGCCGACCACCCGGTTGAAGTGGTGGCGCAGTAGCGCACCGGATCCGAATCCGGTGCGTCTCGAGATCGCCTCGAGACCGAGGTCGGTGCCCTCGAGCAGCTGCCGGGCGTAGAGGACCCGCTGCGTCGTCAGCCACTTCACCGGGGTGGTGCCCGTCTCGGCCGCGAACTTGCGCGCGAACGTCCGCGTCGACATCGACGAGCGGGCCGCGAGCTCGTCGACCGTGTGCGGCAAGTCGAGGTTTTCGCTCATCCACGCCATCGTCACGCTCAGGCTGTCCGACGTGCACGCGACCACCGGCTGCTCGATGAACTGCCGCTGACCGCCGTCGCGTTGCGGCGGCACCACCATTCGGCGGGCGATCGTGTTGGCCACCGCGGAACCGAGTTCCCGGCGGACCACGTGCAGGCAGGCGTCGATGCCGGCCGCGGTGCCTGCGCTGGTGACGAGGTTGCCCTCGTCGACGAACAGGACGTCGGGGTCGACCACCGCGGTCGGGAACCGGGCAGCCAGTTCCTCGACGTACCCCCAGTGGGTGGTGCACTTGCGCCCGTCGAGTAGTCCCGCCTCGCCGAGCAGGAACGCACCCGAGCACAGGCTGAGGACCGTGGCACCGGCCTCCGCGGCCGCGCGCACGGCGTCGAGCGCCTCCTCCGGGAAGCCGGACTGCGCCCCCGGCGGCGGGACCACGACGAGATCCGCGTCGCGCAGCGCGTCCAGCCCGTATCCGGCGGAGAGCGTCAGTCCCGGGGTGACCGACGTGAGTGGTTCGCCGGGGCGGATTCCGCAGATCCGGAAGTCGAATGCCGGCACGCCGTATTCGGTGCGGTCGATTCCGAACACCTCGCACACCACACCGAACTCGAACATGGACACCCGATCGAGGAGGAGTGTCGCGACCCTGGAGATCATGCCCCGAGTCTAGTTGGCGAAATTTTGCCGGACCATGTCGAAACGGCCAGTCATTCGCGGACGGCGCCGCAGATCGACACGAGCGCCCGGGCCAGCGTCGCCTGATGCAGCGCGTCGAGACGCTGTTCGGCCGCCACCGCGACCGCGGCGTCGACGAGAGCGGGCACGCAGCCCGGACCCGCGAGCACGTCCTCCTGTTCACGCAACTGCAGCAGGATGTCCGTGTTCTGGCGGTCGATGACCGGGCGGACCTGCGTCAGGTCGGGCCGGACCGTCGGCGCCGCACCGGGTGCGACGCTCCACCAGGAGAACAGCGCGCGCTGCACCGCCTTGTTGGCCTCGATCTGATCCCGGAAGATCTGCTGCACCCGCGGCGCGCTGAGGCCCTCGTCTGCTGCCTGGGTGGCGACCGTGCCGAGGACCTGCGCCTCGCGCGCGGGATCGTCGATCGGCGACGGCGTGCCCCATTTGGCGGACGCCACCGTGTCCGCCGTGGCGAGGCGCAGCGACACCGCCAGGGCGATCGGTTGCAGCGGGCGGGTCTGCGCACTCGCGGGCGCGGCACCGGCCGCCGTCAGCATTCCGAGCATCGCCGCAGCGACGACTGCTCGGCGGGCGAGTGCGGGCCGGACCGTCGTCATGGTGCGAGTGTAGGGCCGGTCAGTCGTCCAGACCGGCGACTCCGCGTTTCCAGTAGCCCGTGAACAGCGACTCCATCCGGTCCTTGCTCCACGCGCGCAGCGGCTTGATGTCGTTCGCCTCGCCGGCCGCGAACAGGAACGTGCGGCCGCCGGGCAGCGCGAGCGACTGCACCGTCGCCGCCAGGGAGGACTCGCTGCCGTCGCGAACCAGCCACGTCACGTCCACGTCGTCGCGCGCGGCCAGCGGGTAGCCGTGCTCGACGGCGTCGTCGGTCTCGATCACGACGTGCGCCGAAACGTCGGCCGGGGACTCGTCGAGCCACCGCGCGACCGCGGGAAGCGCGGTGGTGTCGACCGCGAAGACGTAGTGGTCGAAGTTGTGGGCGAACGCCTTCGCGCCGGGCGGTCCGGCGATGGTCACGTCGTCGCCGATCTCGACCGTCGTCGCCCAGGACGACGCCCGCCCGCCCTCGTGCAGCACGAAGTCCAGGTCGACTTCACGGGCGTCGGCGTCGTAGCGCCGGACGGTGTACTTCCGGCTCGTCGGGAGCGGTCGCGGCCAGTCGAGCATCATGGCGTCGTTCGCCACCGGGATGCGGCGGGTGCCGTCCGCGTCGGGGAACACGATCTTGACGTGATCGTCGGCCTGATAGGTGTGGAACCCGTCGAGTCCGGGACCCCCGATCGTCAGGCGCACCATGCGGGGCGTGACGTACTCGCGCGCGCGGACCGTGACCGTGCGGACCCCGATCGGGTAACCGATGCGCGCGGTTCCCTCCCCCGTCCGGTGGTGGGACGCCACGCGGCTGCGCGGGTCGAGACGGTCACGGGCTCCGGGGTCGACTGCGGTCATGAAGTAAGGGTAACCTCACCCAATCCGGGTCTGCACAGCAGTGTGCCCCGGACTCTTCCGAATCCGGGGCACACTGTTACTTCTATGTACTTGTGGAGCCTAGGAGATTCGAACTCCTGACATCTGCCTTGCAAAGGCAGCGCTCTACCAACTGAGCTAAGGCCCCGTTACCTCGTGCCACACCTCGTTGCCGCGAAGCAACTTGGTCAGTCCGATTGCCACCAGCACTCCGGCTCCCACGAACAGGAGGACCTTCATGCGACTGACCTTTCACCGGCACCAGGAGTGGGCCTAGGAGGACTTGAACCTCCGACCTCTTCGTTATCAGCGAAGCGCTCTAACCGCCTGAGCTATAGGCCCCTGAAGTCCGGAAACTCATCTCGCACAGTTCCCTGAACCGAGTCGGAAGATTACCCCACCGGACCGGCAAGTACCAAAACCGGTCCGGCGAGACGCTCTTTTCCCAGCTCAGTCCCTATCGGTTTTCGCGTTCAGTCCCGGTCCGCGAGCGTCACTTCGACGCCCCCGACGAGGTCCGAACACAGGTTGTAGATGAACGCGCCGATCGTCGCCAGCGCGGTGAACAGCACCATGTTGGCGAGGCCGATGACGGCGGCGTATCCGAAGACCTGCCCGGCCGTCACGAGCCCGTCAGAGCTCGACTCCGCGACGATGTCGGTGAACGCGTTGTTCAGCCGGTCCCACACGCCCATCCCGTCCAGGACGACGTACAGCAGACCGACGGCCACCATCCACACGAAGAACAGTGACACCGAGATGACGGACGAGATCTTCAGCGTCGACCACGGGTCGATCTTTCGGACCTGCACCGTCGCGCGGAGAGCCTCACCCTCCTCGACCCGTTGCGGGGCAACGGCGATCTTCGGCTGCTGACCGGTGGCCGCCGCCCCCGGCAGGGGGTGCTTGGCCTCGGACAGGTCCGGCATGTCCTTGGGGAGCACGTCCCGGTTGATGTGCCGGGTGGGTCCGTCGATCGCGGACGCCTTCGCCTTCGCGGACTCCCGCTGGGTCACGGCCCCGGCCGCGGCTGCACCGGACACCGCACCGACCGCCGCGGTGGCGGCCGTCGGGGAGGCTGTGCGATTGGTCTCCTGCTTCTGCGCGGGCTGACCGTTGGCCGGCGCCGACGAGTTCGCTGCAGGCGACTTCTGCGTGGGGACGGCCTGCGTGGGCACAGCCTGGGTGGGAGCACCCGGATTCTGCCCGCCCTGCGGTCGCTGTCCCTGGGGCGCACCCTCGGGCTGCGACTTCTGCGGCGAGGTGGTCTGCGAACCGCCCGCAGCCTTCGCGGCCGCGGCACCCCCAGCCGCCGTTCCCGCACCGGCGGACGGGTTCTGCCCCTCGGGGCGCGAGGCCTGCTTGGCTACCGCCCCGCCCTGCAGGGGCCGCTTCAGGTTGGTCTGCGGCTCACGCTGCATTCCCCGCTGCCACGGCGGCGCCTGATTCCCCCGGATCGACTCGGTGGGCGCACCACCCGCGGGCGCCCGGTTGCCGGGAGCCTGCTGCGGCGGGGCCTGATGGCCGGGAGCCTGCTGGCTCGGAGCCTGACCCTGCTGCGGCGGCACGGACCGGCCCTGCGGGGTCTGCGTACGCGGACCCTGATGCTGGGGCGTCGACGGCGACCGGGCCGGATCGGCCGGGGCCTGTCGATCCGGTCTCGCGTCGGGAGCACCGCCCGGCCGGGCAGCCGGCCCCGCCTGAGCGGGACCACGACCGGCTGACGCCTGCGGCCCCTGCGGCGCGGAACCCTGCTGCGGGTTCGGTCGCGCCGACCCGTTCTCGGGAGTGCGGGAGGCCTGCTGCTCGGATCGCGCCTGATTGGCGGAACCCGGGTTCTGCCGGTCACTGCCTGGCTGGTTGGGAGTGCTCACTAGGACTCCTTAGCTCCTTTGCCGCTGCTCTCGGCGTTGTCGTCGGGTTCGTCGGGTTCGTCGGCATTGCGCGCGATCGCGAGCAGGGTGTCGCCTTCCCCGAGGTTCATCAAACGAACACCCTTGGTCTGCCGACCGGCCTTGCGGACCTGCTTGGCGGCGGTGCGGATGACGCCACCGCCCGACGTGATCGCGTAGAGCTCGTCGTCGTCGTTCACGATGAGCGCTCCGACCAGGGTGCCACGTTTCTTGTCGTATTGAATCGTGAGTACACCCTTTCCGCCGCGACCCTGGACCGGGTAGTCCTCCATACCGGTGCGCTTCGAGTAGCCGCCCGACGTCGCCACCAGCAGGTAGGTCCCTTCGCGCACCACATTGAGCGACAGCAGTTCGTCGTCGCCGTTGAACCGCATTCCCTGGACGCCGGACGTGGCGCGTCCCATCGGGCGCAGCGCCTCGTCGGTGGCGGAGAAGCGGATCGACTGTCCCTGCGCGGAGACGAGCAGCAGGTCGTCGTCGGAGGAGCAGAGGACCGCGCCGACCAGTTCGTCCTCGCCGCGCAGATTGATCGCGACGATGCCGCCGCTGCGGTTCGAGTCGAAGTCGGTGAGCTTGGACTTCTTGACCAGACCGTTGCGGGTGGCGAGAACCAGGTAGGGCGCGTCCTCGTACGTCTTGATCTGGATGACGCTCTGGATGCGCTCGTCGGGCTGGAACGCGAGCAGGTTGGCCACGTGCTGTCCGCGGGCCGTGCGGCTCGCCTCCGGCAGCTCGTACGCCTTCGCCCGGTACACGCGGCCCTTCGTGGTGAAGAACAGCAGCCAGTCGTGGGTGGAGCTGACGAAGAAGTGCGAGACGATGTCGTCCTGCTTCAGCCCGGCGCCCTGCACGCCCTTGCCGCCGCGCTTCTGCGAGCGGTACAGGTCGGTCTTGGTGCGCTTGGCGTAGCCGGTCTCGGTGATCGTGACGACGACGTCCTCGCGGGCGATCAGATCCTCGTCGGCCACGTCGCCGTCGGCCGCGATGATGCGGGTGCGGCGGTCGTCGCCGTGCTTGTCGACGATCTCCTTCAGCTCGTCCCGGACGATGCGGCGCTGACGCTCGGGCTTCTCGAGGATGTCCTTGAGGTCGGCGATCTCCCGCTCGATCTCGGCGAGTTCGTCGATGATCTTCTGACGCTCGAGGGCGGCGAGGCGACGCAGCTGCATCGCGAGGATCGCGTCGGCCTGGATCTCGTCGACGGTGAGCAGCTCGATGAGGCCGGCGCGCGCGATGTCGACGGTCTGCGACGCCCGGATCAGCGCGATGACCTCGTCGAGGGCGTCGAGGGCCTTCACCAGTCCGCGCAGGATGTGAGCGCGTTCCTCGGCCTTGCGGAGCAGGTACTCGGTGCGCCTGCGGATGACCTCGACCTGGTGGGCGACGTACAGCCGGATCATCTGGTCGAGGCGCAGGGTGCGCGGCACGCCGTCGACGATGGACAGCATGTTGCAGCCGAAGCTGGTCTGCAGCTGCGTGTGCTTGTACAGGTTGTTGAGCACGACCTTCGCGACCGCGTCACGCTTGACGGTGACGACGATGCGCATACCCGCACGGTCCGAGGACTCGTCGTGGATGTCGGAGATGCCTGCGATCTTCGCGTCGCGCACCTGCTCGGCGATCGACGTGATCAGGTTGTCCGGGTTCACCTGGTACGGCAGTTCGGTGATGACGATCGTGGTGCGCCCCTTGGCGTCCTCCTCGATCTCCACGACACCGCGCATGCGGACCGAGCCGCGGCCGGTGGTGTAGGCGTCGTGGATGCCCTGGCCGCCGACGATCAGCCCGTGCGTCGGGAAGTCGGGACCCTTCACGCGTTCCATGACCGCGGTGAGTGTGGACTCCTCGTCGGCTTCCCAGTTCTCCAGGGCCCAGTAGATGGCCTCGGCGACCTCACGCAGGTTGTGCGGCGGGATGTTGGTGGCCATACCGACGGCGATGCCGCCGGAACCATTGATCAACAGGTTGGGGATACGGCTGGGGAGAACTGACGGTTCCTGTGTACGACCGTCGTAGTTCGGGGTGAAGTCGACCGTCTCGTGGTCGATCTCCCGGAGCATTTCCATGGCCAGCGGAGTCAGCCGGCACTCGGTGTACCGCATCGCGGCGGCGCCGTCGTTGCCGCGGGAACCGAAGTTGCCCTGGCCGTCGACGAGCGGGTAGCGCAGCGACCACGGCTGGGCCATGCGGACGAGCGTGTCGTAGATCGAGGAGTCGCCGTGGGGGTGGTAGTTACCCATCGTCTCGGCGACCGGTCGCGCAGACTTCACATAACCGCGATCGGGCCGGTAACCGTTGTCGTACATCGCGTACAGAACGCGGCGGTGCACCGGCTTGAGGCCGTCCCGCACGTCGGGCAGCGCACGACCCACGATCACGCTCATCGCGTAATCGATGTAGCTGCTCTGCATCTCCTGCTGAATGTCGACGGGCTCGATGCGGTCGTGCCCCGGTCCCTCCGGCGGCAACGTTGTGTCGGTCATGAGCTCCTTCTTCTACTCGGCTTGACGTCTCCTCGCGGACTCGCGGTCCAGCACGACGTCGCGCAACCACCCGAGTCTATAGGTGCAGGTCAGCTATGAGGGTGAAGGACTCGGGTGCGCCCGGGAATCGTTGCCGCAGCAGTCGCCTCGACTACTGGAGTTCGAGCTCCCTGCCCTGCGTTTCAGCGGCGAGGGATTCGGCGGCAAGGGATTCGGCGGCGAGCATGTCGGCCTCGAGTTCGAGCTCGGCGGCGACACGGTCGGGCGCCATCAGCAGGGCGGTGATCGGGATGGTGACCACCAGCATGCCCAGCACGAAGACGGGGAACAGGATCGAGAACACCTCGAGCCCGTCCGGGCGCGCCACGGCCTGGTCGACGGTGACGCTCAGCCCGAACACGCCGGTGTAGTGCATGGCCACCAGTCCGACCGCCACGACCACCGACGCCACGAGTCGCAGTGTGCGCGACTCGAGGGCGGAGATGGACCACATAATTCCGGCGCCGACGACGAGGCCGATCGCGGCCGAAGCCGTGGTCAGCACGATGTCGGAGTTCACCGCACCCTGGATTTCGAGGGAGGCGACGATCGCGAGGTCCATTCCGGTGAATCCGATGCCGAGGAGCACCGCACCGCCTGCGAGCCGGCTGATCTCCACCGACGTGCTCGGCCGCCGGTGTTTCGTCGGCGGCGGGCTGATGATCAGCAACGCCACCGCGGCGGCCGCGACGGGCACCACGAACGAGATCGCGATCCACAGGACGTCGTAGCGCACCACGCTGCCGTAGACCTCGAACCCGACCATCGCGATGTAGTGCGGCAGCCAGGCGCCGAAACCGCCGATGGACAGCGCGCCCCACGCCAGCCACAGGTACCGCTGCCTCGGGTTCGGAGCGGTCATCGCCTTGCGGGCGCTGGCGATACCGACGAAGACGCCGATGAACGACGTGACCGCGGCGAGGGCGACGATCCAGGTGCCCATGGAGAAGTGCTGCAACTCGTCCGACATGTTTCGAATCCTCAGTACGCGGCCGTGTGGAGCTTGGTCAGTGCGTATTCGGTGATCGCGACCAGGGCGCGTTTCGCCGATTCCCGGTCACGCGCGTCGATCGGGATGATCGGCACGTCCTCGGAGATCGCAAGGGCCGCCCGAATGTCCTCGATGGGGTAACGCGGGGCGTCGTCGAACTCGTTGATCGCGACGAGGAACGGCAGCTGCCGGGCCTCGAAGAAGTCGACCGCCGCGAAACTCTCGTCCAGCCTGCGGGTGTCGATCAGGACGATCGCCCCGATCGCACCGCGGATCAGGTCGTCCCACATGAACCAGAACCGGTGCTGACCGGGGGTTCCGAACAGATACAGCACCAGGTCGTCGGCCAGGCTGATGCGACCGAAGTCCATGGCGACGGTGGTCGTGGCCTTCTGCGGCGTTGCGGCCAGGTTGTCGACGCCGTCGCTGGCGTTGGTCACGAGCGCTTCGGTGCGCAGCGGGACGATTTCGGAGACAGCTCCCACCAGCGTGGTCTTGCCGACGCCGAACCCGCCGGCGATCACGATCTTGGTCGAGGTCACCCGATTGCGGGGATCAGATTTCGCGAAGTCCACTGAGGACCCTTTCGATGAGTTCACGACGTTCGGAGTCGGTCGAGTCTTCCTTCAGGGTGGCCAGGATCTGAAGATGACCGGCCTCGACCAGGTCTGCGACCAGGACGCGTGCCACTCCGAGGGGCACACCCACCCGGGCGGCGATCTCGGCGACCGAAGGCGACTGCTGACACAACGCGACGATGGCCGCGTTGACGTCGTCGAGTTCCCACTGCCGGTCCACCGACTGCGGCAGTGCCTGAATCAACGCTTCGAGGGCGAGCTCGACCGCGGGCCGGGTCCGGCCCGACGTCAGCGAGTACGGGCGCACGATGTTCGGGCCCGGCCGCTCCGAGTGGTGGTCGTTCATGGGCATGGGCTGGTCAGAGACCCTGCGGGGTGCGGGCCGTGGCCTGCACCGATGCGCCGACGCGGTCGACCAGGATCGCCATCTCGTAGCCGACCTGCCCGATGTCGCATTCGGCGTCCGTCAGCGTCGCGAGGTGCGAACCGTCGCCGACGCTCATGAGCAGCAGGTACCCGTGCTGCATCTCGACCACCGACTGCAGCACGCCGCCACCTTCGAACAGCCGGGACACACCGGCCGACAGGCTGGCGAGCCCCGACGTGACCGCGGCGAGCTGCTCGGCCCGGTCGATGGGGAGGTGGGCGCTGGCCGCCATCAGGAGACCGTCCGCGGACACCAGCACGGCATGCGAGACACCGGGCACGTCACTGGCGAAGTTCGACACCAACCAGTCGAGAGGTCGCGTGACGTCGGATCCATGAGCGGTGTTCATCGGTCTCCTTCAATGCTGTTGCGTTCCGCGAGCCTCGTGGCCCTGCCGTTTCGGACGCCCTGCTGGTGACGACTGAGATTGGCGCGAATTGTCTCAGGGTCGCGCACCCGGCGCAGGGTCCCCGTATTGTGCGCGCCCTCGACCGTGCCGGGAACCAGCCGGTCGCCGGGACGCCGCTTCGGCAGTCCGATCTCCGGGTCGACCTCGACGGGGGTCTCGTTGATCCTTTCCGCGGCGGACCATCCGGCGTCACCGGCGGAATGCCAGACGCCGGGTGCGCCCTCGGTGCCGGTCGGATCGGTCAGCCAGTCGGACACCATGTCGGAGAAGATCGGGGTGCCGCCGCCGGGCCGCGGGGTGGCCTCGGCCGGGGGCGGATCGATCCGCGACTGGAAGAACGACGCGGTCTTCGCCGAGTTGGTGCGGTAGCGGTGCCGGACCGGGCTCTGATCGTCGCCGTTCGACGACGGGGGCGCCTCGATGCGGTTCTCGCTGCGTGGTGCGTGCTGCGGCTGCGATTCCGCCGGTGCCGTCTCCGACTGGGATTCCGGGGTCGCGGCCTGCGGCCGCCGCACGGGCAGCTTCGGCATCGCTCCGGATCCGCGGACGTTGACGGTGTCCCGGGACTGTGCGGCCGGGGCAACGGCCGACGATCCCGCGCCGGCCGCGATGCCACTGGCACCGGGCTGCCGTCGGGGCAGGCTGGTGCCCGACGCCGTCGCCACGACACCCGCGGGAGCCGGGCTCGGCGCCGGTGTGGACGGGGTGCGGGTCGGCAGTCCGTTGCGGGTGGCCGGCAGCTGCGGGTTGTCCTTGCGCGGCGCGGGGGCAGCGGGCGCCGGGATGGCGGTCCGGACCGGTGCCGCGGGAATCTTCCGCTGCGATCCGGTGTCCTGCCGCGCCGCCTGCGACACGATCAGCGCATTCGGGATGTGGATGCTGACGGTCACACCCGGGTTGCGGGCGGTGTCGAACGTCGACCGCAGGCGCACGGTCAGACCGTGTCGCTTCGCGAGCCGGCTGACGACGAACAGGCCCATGTGACGGGCGGTCTCGGGACCGACCTCGCCACCCGACGCCAGGCGTTCGTTGACGGCGCGCATGTCGTCGGCCGGGATACCGATGCCGCGGTCCGCGATCTCGAGCAGCACTCCGCCGTCCACGGCGCGGGCGAAGCTGAACGTCACCGACGTGTCCGGCGGCGAGGCGCGCAGCGAGTTGTCGACGAGTTCGGCGAGCAGGTGCACGACGTCGGTGACGACGGTGCCGCTGAGTGCGCCTTCGGGGGTCGCACCCATCTGGACGCGCTGATAGTCCTCGACCTCGGAGATCGCGGCACGCAGCACGTCGCCGAGCGGGATCGGTGCCGCCTGCGACCGACGCACGCGGGTGCCGGCCAGAATCAGCAGGTTCTCACCATTCCGGCGCATACGCGCGGCCAGGTGGTCGAGGCGGAACAGGCTCTCGAGCCGCTTCGGATCCTTCTCCTCGAACTCGAGGTTCTCGATCAGGCCGAGCTGCTGGTCGACGAGCGACTTGCTTCGGCGGGCGAGCGTTTCGAACATGTCGTTGATCTGCAGGCGCAGTTGGGCCTGCTCACCGGCGAGCTTGAGTGCCTGTCCGTGGATGTCGTCTACGGCGCGGGCGAGCTGCCCGATCTCCTCGGACGAGTGCACGGCCACCGGCTCGAACGACAGTGCCCTCGGATCGTCGCTGGCCTTGATCTGCTCGATCGCGTCCGGAAGGTCGCGGCGGGCGGCCTTCAGGGCGCCGTACCGCAGTCGGCGGATCGGGCCGATCAGCGACCGCGACACGAGGAGCGCGAGGACGAGCGCGGCGAGCAGCGTTCCGAGGACGATCGCCGTGTCACGCAGCGCGGCGGACCGGGTCTCGGCGGCGCGAACCTGCACGGTGGACGCGATGTCCTTCGCCGCCTCGCTGGTCAGTTCCTGGTAGACGTCGCGGCTCGCGATGAGGGAGGAACGCAACTGCAGGATGGGCAGCACCCCGCCGCGCGCCGCGTCGGCCAGGCCCTTGTCGATGAGAGCGTTGCGGTCGTTGATGTTGTTCCGCAGCGTCTGGAGCCGCTCGTCGCCCTTCGGGTAGTACCGGTCGAGGACGTCGAGGAGGCTCGATTCGGCGCCGGCGGCCGCGACGACTGCGGAGGTGGGAATGTTGCCCGTACGGGCCTTCTCCCGTCCTTCGGGACTGGCGTACACGTCCTTCACGATGACGAGACCCATGGCCTGTTCGAATAGGCGGCGCTGCGCCTGCCAGGCGTTGGTCAGCTGGTAACCCTTGTCGACGACCTCGCTGTCCTCGATGGGACGGACGATGTCGTCGACTTCGCGGATGAAGTCCGCGGCGAACGCGCGCTGGCGTTCCGCGAGCAGATCGGTGGCGACACCCGGAGAGTCCATCAGATTCAGGAGGGCCCGGCCGTCCGAGACGGTCTGGTTGATGGAACTCGCGACAGCGGGATCCAGTTCGGGGTTCCGGGCTTGTTCGGCCACGTCGTTCATCAGGGATTCCGCGGTCGCCCGGTCCTCCTTGGTGAGGGTGCCCGAGGCGTAACCACTGGTCACGGTACCCATCGAGGCCTCGAGGGCCACGATGTCCGGGACGACGACGATCTGGTCGGCGGCCTCGGTGAAGTGGACGGCGTTGCTCAGCTCGCCCTGCACGCGGAGCCCGCCGAGCACCATGGCGACGGTGACGGGAACTGCGAGTACCGCAGTGACCTTCCACCGCAGGCCCCAGCCCTCGATATCCCAGAACTTTGCCCGGGGCGGCGAATCGTCGCTCATCCCACGCTTCCTTTCCAACCACTCATAGCTTGTCGCTCTGTGCTCGTGACCCCGCCCGTGAGAGGGCAGCCGTACCGGATCGGACGACACGCGTCGACAGAGGAAAGTGATCGATCAGTTGCGCTGTGCGCAGCGCTGCCCGACGCACCGATTTCCGAATGTAACGAGTTCATCACATCCCCATGGGGAACGTTCTTACCACAGAAATTCCCCGATCCTTACTTCCGAGTAACATGCGCACCACTGTTCCCAGACGTTGCCGCCACGGGGTGGATCAGCCGACCAGGCTACACAGAATCGCCGTTCACAGTCGAGGACGGATTTCTGCGTCACCCGGTCCCGCAACCGGCCCACACGGGTGCAGCCACCGGGGTCTTTCGACCACCGGTGGCTGCAGCAGATCCGTATTCTCTTGTGCCCGATACCTAGACGTCGAGGAAGCGGACGTCCTTGGCGTTACGGGTGATGAAGCTTCGCCGGGCCTCGACGTCCTCACCCATGAGGACGCTGAACAACTCGTCGGCCGCGGCCGCGTCGTCGAGCGTCACCAGACGCAGGACGCGCACCGCCGGATCCATCGTGGTCTCCCACAGTTCCTTGGCGTTCATCTCGCCGAGACCTTTGTAGCGCTGGATGCCGTCGTCCTTGTTGATCTTCTTGCCCGACTCGAGGCCGGCCTTGACCAGCGCGTCGCGCTCGCGATCGGAGTACGCGAACTCCGGGTCGGCGCGCTGCCACTTGAGCTTGTACAGCGGCGGCTGCGCCAGGTACACGTGGCCGTGCTCGACGAGCGGCCGCATGAAGCGGAACAGCAGCGTGAGCAGCAGCGTTGCGATGTGCTGGCCGTCGACGTCGGCGTCGGCCATCAGCACGATCTTGTGGTACCGCAGCTTCGCGATGTCGAACTCGTCGTGGATGCCGGTGCCGAACGCGGTGATGATCGACTGGACTTCGGTGTTCTTCAGCACACGGTCGATGCGTGCCTTCTCGACGTTGATGATCTTGCCTCGCAGCGGCAGGATCGCCTGGTACATCGAGTCACGGCCGGACTTGGCGGAGCCACCTGCGGAGTCGCCCTCCACGATGTAGATCTCGGACTTGCTCGGGTCGTTGGACCGGCAGTCGGCCAGCTTGCCCGGCAGCCCGCCGAGGTCGGTGGCGCTCTTGCGGCGAACCAGTTCGCGGGCCTTGCGGGCGGCGACGCGGGCCTGCGCCGACGACACCGCCTTGTTCACGATGGTCTTCGCGTCGGCCGGATTCGCCTCGAACCAGTGCGAGAGGTGCTCGTTGCTCGCCTTCTGCACGAACGACCGGACCTCGGTGTTGCCGAGCTTCGTCTTCGTCTGACCCTCGAACTGCGGTTCACCTACCTTGACGGAGATGATCGCGGCGAGGCCCTCACGGATGTCGTCGCCGGTGAGCTTCGGGTCCTTCTCCTTGAGGAGCTTCTTGTCCAGCGCGTACTTGTTGACCGTCGCCGTCAGAGCCGACCGGAACCCCTCTTCGTGGGTGCCGCCCTCGTGGGTGTTGATGGTGTTCGCGAACGTGTGGACCGACTCCGAGTAGCCGGAGTTCCACTGCATCGCGATCTCGAGTTCGTGACCGGTGCCCTTCGCGGTGAACCCGACGACGGAGTTGTGGATCGGCTGCTTCGTGCGGTTGATGTGCCGCACGTAGTCCTCGAGTCCGCCCGGGTAGTGGTAGACGCGGGTCTTGACCTTGTGGACGGCGGGCGCGTCGGCTTCGGCGTGCTCGTCCTCGGCGGTCTTCGGGGCGTCCGCGACCTGACTGACGACCTCTTCGGTGACCTCGGCGTCGCTGACGCGCTCATCGGTGAGGGTGATCGTGAGGCCCTTGTTGAGGAAGGCCATCTCCTGGAGGCGGCGCGCGACCGTCTCGAAGCTGTAGACCGTGGTCTCGAAGATGTTCGGGTCGGCCCAGAACGTGACCGTGGTTCCCGTCTCCTTGGTGGCCTCGCCCTTGACGAGTTCACCCGGCTTGGAGTCGGTGTACGTCTGGTTCCAGCGGAAGCCGTCGCGCTTGATGTCGACGTCGAGCCGGGTGGACAGCGCGTTGACGACGGAGATACCGACACCGTGCAGACCGCCGGATACCGCGTAGGAGTCGGAGTCGAACTTGCCGCCGGCGTGCAGCTGGGTGAGGACGACCTCGACGGTGGGAACACCGGAGGCGTGCATCCCGACGGGGATGCCTCGACCGTCGTCGACGACCTGGACGCCACCGTCTTCGAGAAGGGTGATCTCGACCTTGCTGGCGTAGCCGGCCATGGCCTCGTCGACGGAGTTGTCGACGACTTCCCAGATCAGGTGGTGGAGACCGCGTTCACCGGTGGAACCGATGTACATACCCGGTCGCTTACGGACGGCTTCGAGTCCCTCGAGGACGGTGATGGAAGAAGCGCCGTAGTCCTTGCTGGAGGTGCTTTTGTCTGACTTCTGGGCAGCCACGGGTGGGTAGCTCTCCTTCTCCGTCCAATGCCCGACGCAGGCGCCCACCGCCCTGGTCGGGCACGCGGGAGACGAGAATCGGGAATCTTGCCGCTAGTTACCTCGGCCATCTTACTGGTACGTCTGGCCCAGGAGCGGGCTATGACACCCCTGAGCGCCCCGTAGACGAATTTTCAGGGCGCTTCGGGAGTGAAAACCTAGGCCGACGCGCTCTCGGACGGCCCGTCCGGGACATTTCCCCACTGCCGGTCCTCGACGTCGAGCACGAACTCCGCGGCGAGTTGCGCGATGTCCTCGGCGTGGGAGATGGGCGACCAGTGACCGGCGTCGACCCCTCGACGGCGCAGGTCGGGTGCCCATTTCTCGGTGTCCTCGTACCCGACGGGCCGCACCGCCTTGTCGTTCTTGTTCAGGATCAGCTGGACGGGAACGTCGGTGTACCGTTCACGCGGCTTGAACAGGCTGGTCCGGATGTTGGCCCGGTACAGCTTGAGACCGTTGACCATGTCGTCCGCCAGCGTCGGCGCCGGGCGCACCAGCGTGGGGTCGAGGCGGTCGAAGAACTTCAGGAACGCCGGCCAGTGCCGGGCGAACCACAGCCGCAGCGGCAGCGTCGCCAGGCCCGGAATCTGGAACAGGACGGTGTAGCCGGACGCGACTGCCTGTGCGAGCGGCCCGCCGAACTTGCGGTCCGAGATGCGGCGGCGCATCCACTTGCCGAGGTGGTCGAGGTTCGGCCCGGAGACGGAGGTGAACGACGCGATCCGCGTGCGGGCGCCCGGTTCGCAGACCGCCTCCCACGCCTCCACCGACCCCCAGTCGTGCGCGAGCACGTGCACCGGCCTGCCGGGGCTGACGGCGTCGATCACCGCGAACAGGTCGCTCGCCAGTGCGGGCAGCCGGTAGTCCTCGACCCGGGTGGGCACGGTGCTCTCGCCTGCGCCGCGGCTGTCGTAGCTGATCACCCGGAACCGTTCCTTCAGGAACGGCACCACCCGGCTCCACAGTTCGTGGGTGTCGGGCCAGCCGTGGACGAGCACCATCGTCTCGCCGGCGGGGTTGCCGTCCTCGAACACGGCGAGGTCGACGGAACCGTTGGCGATCCGCCGGGCGGTGCCGGACGTGGATGAAGTCATGGGGGGTCCTCTGGTCGTCGTTCGGGTTCGGGAAGTTGTGGGTTACAGGTCGAGGACGAGACGGCCGCTGTCGGCGCGGGACACGCAGATCAGCATCTCGCTCTCCTGCTCGGTGTCGGTGAGCCGGGTCTCGCGGTGGTCCGGGGTGCCGGACAGCACCTTGACCCTGCACGTCCCGCAGAAGCCCTGCTGGCACGAATACCCGACTCCGGGCATCGTCTTCTTGATGACCGTGAGCGCGGATTCGTCGGCGGGCACGGTGAGTACTTCACCGGTGCTGACGAGCTGCACCTCGAATTCGGTTCCGCCCAGGACCGGCGGTGCCCCGAATCGCTCGAAATGCAGTGCGGTGGCCGGGCTTCCGGGAAAGGCGCGGCGTACCGACTCGAGCATCGGGGTCGGCCCGCAGCAGTACACGGCGCCGCCGGGCGCGGCACGCCCCAGCAACTCCTCGGCGGTCGGCAGGCCGAACTCGTCGTCGGGGCGGATGAAAACCCGTGACCGATCGAATGTTTCGATCTCGTCGAGGAACGGCATCGACTGCCGCGACCGGCCCGAATACACGAACTGCCAGTCCATCCCGAGTTCACGCGCGGCGCGCACCATCGCCAGGATCGGCGTGATGCCGATACCACCGGCGACGAAGAGGGCACTCCCCTCGCCCACGAAAGGAAATCCGTTGCGGGGACCGCGAACCGTCACCGACGCCCCCGGCTCGAGGGCGTGCATCTCGAGGGATCCGCCGCCGCCGTCGGGGATCCGCCGGACGGCGACGCTGTAGCCCGTGCGGTCGGACGGGTCGCCGCACAGCGAGTACTGGCGTCGCAGCCCGGACGGCAGGTGGAAGTCGAGGTGCGAACCCGGCTGCCACGCAGGAAGTTCCGCGCCGTTTTCGGCCTCGAACCGCAGCTGCACGACGTTGTCGTCCAATGCGACGACGTCCCGCTGGGAGACAACCATTGTCATCGCCACGTCGGGGTTGTGTCCGGCGACGCCGGGGTCGTACTCGTACGCGGTGAGAACGCGGAGATACTTGGCGGCCATCGCCTCGGTGAGGCGCATGGCGCGGTCGGGGCGCGGACGGCCCTTGATGTCCGGCGGCGCGTCGTAGCGGGGCAGCCCCTGCCCGGCGAGTACCTCCCGAACCTGGGACAGCTTCATCGCTCGGCCGCCTGAGCCGCCGGCGAGGATGCCAGGTACTTCACGGCCTGCGCCGTCGAACCCTCGTTGCTCGGGTGGTACGCACGCGTGAAATACGTGGACATCCGCTTCCCGAGTTCCCATGCTGTGGGGAGGGTGCCGCGCTTGCCCGCCCCGAAGAAATCGGTCAGGTGCGGCTTGCGGCGGTGCGCCGACCACTGCGCGAGCTCCGGATCGTTCCGCATGAGGAATCGGGTGCCACGCACCCACAGCCACACGATGACCGGGGTCACGATCAGCTGGGTGCGGATCCGCCGGGACTCCCGCTTGTCGAAGTACCGCATCACGTCGTACGCCACCGACCGGTGCTCGACCTCCTCGGCGCCGTGCCAGCGCAGCAGGTCGAGCATCGTCGGATGTATTCCCACCCGGTCGAGGCCGTCGGCGTTGAGGACCCAGTCGCCGAGGAACGCGGTGATGTGTTCGATGGCGGCGATGACCGCCAGCCGCTCGATCAGGTAGTTCTTCTCACGCAGCCCGGTCAGCGGTCGCGGTCCGAGGATCTTGGAGAAGGTCCATTCCATCTGCTCGGTGAAGGGCGTCGGATCGAGACCCTTCTTCTTCAGGTGCACCAGCACGCCGGTGTGCGCGTTGGCGTGCATCGCTTCCTGGCCGATGAATCCGACGACGTCGTCGCGAAGCTGCTCGTCCTCGATCAGCGGCAGGGCCTCTTTGAACGTCTCGACGAACCACTCCTCGCCCGCGGGCAGAAGGAGGTGCAGGACGTTGAGGACGTGCGTGCTGAACGGGTCGCCCGGGATCCAGTGCATCGGGAGATTCGACCAGTCGAACTCCACGTTCCTGGCCTGCAACAGGATGTGGTCCGGTTCGGGGATCGTGGTCCGGGGTGCAGTCGGGGCGGACATCTCATTACTCCTTCGTGCCGGCGGCTGCGCCACGACGAAGGCTTGTGGCACAGTTCACTCTATGACTTGGAGTAACTGTAACACTGGGTAATAGACAAAACTAGGGACCGAACGCCCGCTCCGGCCTACCCGTAGGTGTCCCGCGGGCCGCGCCCCCGGATGTGCCGATCGCCTTTTCGCCAGCTCGGCGCGGTCGGACCGGTGATCCGGAGCGACTTCACGACGCCGTCGCCGACGGCCGCGGCGATCTTCGCGAGAATCTGCGACTGCATCATCCGGAGCTGGGTCGCCCAGGCCGTCGACTCCGCGGAGACGCTCAGAATTCCGTCCCGCAGCCCGGTCGGCTCGGCGTGCGCGGCGATGTCCTCACCGACCACCTGCACCCACCGTCCGAGGACCGTCCCCTCGGACACCTTGGGAGACCAGCCGCGTTGCTTCGCGAGCGCACTGGTCAGCGCACCGAACGGCTGGGGATCGCGGTCGTCGGGCCCCGGACCGGACCAGCCTCGCCGGCGCCGGGCGCGCAACGCCCGCACACCGGTCCCGGACCGGCGACCCTGCCCGACGGATTTTCCACTCGCCTTCGCCGCGGCCCGCGCCTCCTCGAGGGCACGCCGGGCGAGATCGATTCCCTTCACCTCCGGTTCGGGAGCCGCCGCGGGCGCGGTGGGTTCGGCATCATCCGTCATGGCTGTCCTCCCTCTCTTCCAGGATGTGTGAAATTCGTCCTCGATCGGTGTCGCGGGCCTCCACGCCGAATCGGACGGCATCGAGTTCCTCTGGTACATCTTCCGGCACGGCGGCCGTGATCAGCACCTGTTCGGCGTCCAACGCCACCTTGGCGAGGGCGCTGCGTCGCTTGCGGTCGAGTTCGGCGAACACGTCGTCGAGCATGAGGACCGGATCGCTGCCGTCCGACCGCAGCAGGGCGAATCCCGCGAGGCGCAGCGACAAGGCGAACGACCACGACTCGCCGTGACTCGCGAACCCCTTCGCCGGGGTGTCGCCGAGTTGCAGTTCGAGATCGTCACGATGCGGTCCGACGAGGCACACACCCCGCTCGATCTCCTTCGAGCGCATCACGGACAGCTCCTGGAGGAACCGCTCCTCGAGGAACGCGATGTCGCCCGCCTCGGGTACTCGAGCCGGCTCGGTGAACTCCGGCGGCAGCGAGGACCCCAGACTGGAGCGGTAGCGGATGCTCGCGGGCCTCGATTCGGGCGCCAGCGACTGGTACGACTCGGCCAGGTGCGGCGCGAGATCGTGGACGAGGTGCAGCCGCCCGGCCAGCAGTTCCGCGCCGTGCGCGGCGAGATGTCCGTCCCAGACCTCCAGTGTGGCAAGGGCACTCGCGCCGTCCTCGCTCGGCTGACCGCTGCCGCGCGAAGACCGCCGCAACGCGCCGCCCGCGGTCTTGAGCAACGCCGACCGCTGTCGCAGCACCCGTTCGTAGTCGGCGCGGACCGCCGCCATACGGGGGATCCGGGACGTGAGGAGTTCGTCGAGGTACCGCCGTCGATCCCCCGGGTCCCCGCGGACCAGCGACAGATCCTCCGGCGCGAACAGCACCGTCTGCAGAATTCCGAGAATCTCCCGCGGCCGCCGGGTGGGCGACTGGTTGATCCGCGCCCGATTGGACTTGCCCTCGTTCAACTCGAGATCGACCGTCAGTTCCCGGCCGGCGTTGACGACGGTGGCCCCCGCGAACGCCTGAGCCGTGCCCGTCCGGATCAGCGGGGCGTCCGAACTGACCCGATGCGACGAGAGCGTCGACAGGTAGCCGAGCGCCTCGAGCACATTCGTCTTGCCGTGCCCGTTGGGTCCGACGAAGACGGTGCAGCCCGGACGCAGGGCGAGACCGAGAGCGTCCCAGGAACGGAAATCTCTGAGCGAGAGTGCGCGAACGAACACCTACGTTCCAGAACCGGCTTCTGCCTCGCCTGCCGCCTTCTTCACGGCGTGACCACCGAACTGGTTGCGCAGCGCCGAGACGGCCTTCATCGCGGGGGAATCGTCCTGACGGGACGCGAACCGCGCGAACAGCGCGGCCGAGATCACCGGCGCGGGCACAGCGTGGTCGATCGCCTCCAGAACGGTCCAGCGGCCCTCACCGGAATCGTCTGTGTAACCGGAGATCTCGGCGAAATCGGGATCCTCACCCAGCGCCTTGACGAGCAGTTCCAGCAGCCACGACCGGACGACGGTGCCGTTGGTCCACGCGCGCAGCACACCGTGGACGTCGGTGACGAGGTCTTCGGCCTCGAGCAGTTCGTAGCCCTCGGCGTACGCCTGCATCAATCCGTACTCGATGCCGTTGTGGATCATCTTCGCGTAGTGGCCTGCGCCGATCGGACCTGCGTGCACGAAGCCGTCCGCACGCTCACCCTCGGGGCGGAGTGCGTCGAAGATCGGCAGCGCCCGCTCGATGTCCGCATCCGACCCGCCGGCCATCAGCCCGTAGCCGTTCTCGAGTCCCCAGACCCCGCCGGACACACCGCAGTCGAGGTAGCCGATGCCGTGGGAACCGAGCAGCTCACCGTGAATCTTGTCGTCGGTGTATCTCGAGTTGCCGCCGTCGATCACCAGGTCGCCGCTCTCGAGCACCGACGCCAGCCCGGTCACTGTGTCCTGGGTGATCTTCCCTGCCGGAACCATCACCCACACGACGCGCGGAGGCTCGAGTCGCTGCGCGAGTTCCTCCAGCGACGCCACATCCGTGACCTCGGGTCGGGGGTCGTAGCCGACCACCTCGTGCCCGTGCGCGCGCAACCGCTCGCGCATGTTGAATCCCATTTTTCCGAGCCCGACCAACCCGATCTGCATCGTGATCTCCGTCCACTCGTGAGATTTCTTTCGGCAGTACTGGTTTCGCTTCCGCGAATCGTCAGCCCGGCAGACGCACCGGCATCAGCAGGTACGTGTACGCGCTCTCCGGCGCCGCGAAGTTGCCGGAATCGTCGGGCTCGATCTCGTCCTCGGTGGCCGGACGCAGCACCGCGGGGCGGCTGGGGGTCGTGAAACCGAACAGCACCTGCTCGCTGTGCAGCGACGACAGCCCGTCGATCAGGTAGCCGGGGTTGAAGGCAATGGTGAGCGGCTCACCCTGGAAGACGGCGTTCAAGCCTTCCTCGGCGCGACCGGCATCGTCGCCACCGGCGGAGAGCAGCAGGCCCTCGGTCGAGAACTGCAGACGGACCTGCGCACCGCGCTCGGCGACGAGGGCGACACGCTTGATGGCCTCGACGAGCGGGGCGATCTCGACGGTGGCCAGTGCCGTGTGCTCGGACGGCAGCAGCTGCCGGAACTTCGGGAACTCGGCGTCCAGCAGGCGGGTGGTGGTGCGGCGGCCGTCGTGGACGATGCCGAGAAGGCCGTCGTTTCCGACCGCGGAGCCCGAACCGAGAGCCAGCTCGACCGGTGAAGTGGCATCTCCCGCAAGGGTTTTCGCCGACTCGGAGAGCGTCTTCGCGGGGATGAGGACGGCCGCGGTGGTGTCCGGGTTCGCCGGCGACCACTCGAGTTCGCGAACCGCGAGACGGAACCGGTCGGTGGCCGCGAGCACGATCGCGTTGCGTTCGATCTCGACCCGGATGCCGGTGAGCATCGGCAGGGTGTCGTCCTTGCCCGCCGCGACAGCCACCTGACTGATCGCCTCGGAGAACAGGTCCGCGGGAATCGAGCCGGTCTGCTGCGGCAACTGCGGAAGCTGGGGATAGTCCTCGACCGGCATCGTGGGCAGGGAGAACTTGGCACTTCCGCAGGTGATCAGCACGCGGGTGCCCTCGAGTGTCACGTCGACGGGCTTGTTGGGGAGCGACTTCGTGATGTCGGCGAGAAGCTTGCCCGAGACCAGGACCTGACCGACGCTACCGACCTCGGCCCCGACCCTGACCTGGGCCGACACCTCGTAGTCGAATCCGGAAACCGTCAACCCTTGCTCGGTCGCGTCCAGGAGTACTCCGCCGAGGACGGGCACAGGAGGCCGCGACGGCAGACTGCGAGCGACCCATGCCACTGAATCAGCGAATTCTTCCCGGGAGACACGAAACTTCAGGCTTCCAAGCTCCATCGCCGGGTTGTTCCTCTCGGTAGGCACGGTTGTTCGCCACGGTCGGGCCGTGACCACAGCACTGCAGTCTTTCACAGAGCGGCGATGCATAACCGTATGCCCTCGAGGACGAACTTGAAAGCGGAACGCGTCCGTCCTCGAGTCTCCGACGGAGGCCTGTGAACGGACGCGATCCCCAACCCTGTTTTCAAAGAGGTTTTTAGAAGAATTAATGAGAAGTACTATTAGGTCCTGTGGAATCTGTGGACGAACAGCTGTAGACGCTGGTCCCTCCGCTTACTCGTATGGGGAATTCTCGAGGACAAACTCGAGGACCGATTCGACACCCGTGTGGACTACTCGAGGTTGTTCAAAGTTCTGCACGTTCTGTCCACAGAGATTCCACCTCATCCCCACATTTATCCACAGGTGTGCATGCTTTATCGCAGGTCCCGGCGTCGGCGTGTTGCCCCGGTGTGTCGCGCCGACGGGGGTTCGTGCGGGCCTCGAGTAGACCCTCGAGCGGTACCTCGAGGACCCGCTCGAGCTCACCCTCGAGGACCGGCTCGAGGAGCCCCTCGAGTTGTTCGAGGCGGCGGAGCCGGGCCACAACTCCCGCGATACGACGTGTGCCCCCGGTAGACGAGCTACCAGGGGCACAGGAGAGGCGGAGGCGGGTGACTACCTCTTGGAACGCTGCTTGATCCGGGCGGTGAGCTCCTGGACCTGGTCGTAAACCTTCCGCCGCTCCGTCATCTCCTTGCGAATCTTCTTGTCCGCGTACATGACGGTAGTGTGGTCGCGGCCGAACGTCTGCCCGATCTTGGGCAGCGACAGATCGGTCAGCTCACGGCACAGGTACATGGAGATCTGGCGGGCGGACGCCAGTGGACGCGCCTTGCCGGGCCCGCACAGGTCGTCGATCGACATGTTGAAGTACTCCGCGGTGACCGCCATGATCGTCGCCGCATTGATCTCGAGACTCGACGAATCCGGCATCAGGTCCCGCAGCACCACCTCGGCGAGCGTGAGGTCCAGGGGTTGCCTGTTCAGGGACGCGAACGCCGTCACCCGGATGAGGGCACCCTCGAGTTCCCGGATGTTGCGTTCGATCCGGGAGGCGATCAACTCGAGGACGTCGTCGGGCACCTCGAGCCGGTCCATTCGGGCCTTCTTGCTGAGGATGGCGATGCGGGTCTCGAGTTCGGGGGGCTGAACGTCGGTGATCAGGCCCCATTCGAACCGGGTGCGCAGGCGTTCCTCGAGTGTCGCCAGTTGCTTCGGCGGCCGGTCGGAGGAGACGACGATCTGCTTGTTCGCGTTGTGCAGGGTGTTGAAGGTGTGGAAGAACTCCTCCTGGATACCTTCCTTGCCCTCGATGAACTGGATGTCGTCCACCAGCAGCACGTCGGTCTCGCGGTAGCGACGCTTGAACGCCACCTTGCGGTCGTCACGGAGGCTGTTGATGAAGTCGTTGGTGAATTCCTCGGTGGAGACGTACTTCACGCGCATCCCCGGGAACAGCCGCTGGGCGTAGTGGCCGGCGGCGTGCAACAGGTGCGTCTTGCCGAGTCCGGACGCACCCCAGATGAACAACGGGTTGTATGCGCGCGCCGGGGCCTCGGCGATGGCGACCGCCGCGGCGTGGGCGAACCGGTTGGACGAGCCGATCACGAACGTGTCGAACGTGTACTTCGCGTTGAGGCTGTTCCCGCCCGTCGCCGCAGGTGTGGGGCCTGCGGGCGGCTTCGTGAAGTACGACGGCCAGGATTCGTGGACGCTGGCGAGGGCCTCGCTGTCGTCGTCCACCTCCTCGAAGTCCGTGGTGTCGGAGTAGGGCTGGTCTTCACCGGAGCCGAAGCGGCGCCTGCGGAACGTACCTGAACTGGTGACGGAAGACTCGAGGTGGCGAGGGGTGTGCACAGGTTCCGGCTCGGGCCTGCGCTCCCGGCTCGGGGCCTCGGATTCGGGTTCGTCGTCGACCGGGGCGGCGATGCGCACACCGAGGCCCTCGACCTGCTCACCGAGGTGCCGGCCGAGCGCGTGGAGGATCGGCTCACGCAGATCCCGTTCGATCGCTTCCTGCGCGAAGGGCGACGGAACGGACAGGAGCGCGAAGCCCTGTGCGAGTGTCAGCGGTTTGACGAGCGCCAACCACGCCTTCTGTCCCCTCGTCAACGGCGGCAGATCGCCGCCGGGCGAATCGGATGTGAGGTCGGCGACGACGTCGATCCAGATCCGTGCGAGAGCATTCGGATCGTCGTTCACGTGGTTCCTCCCCAGTGTGTTCGCGGACTCGGCGCGTGCGGTGCCGAGTCCAGTGTCGGTGCCGTCGTCGAGGCGGAAATGGGAGCTTCCCCGACCTGAGGATGGACCCCGTACGGACCTACGAATATGCCATCTGAACTGTGTTTCCACACAATTATCCACAGATGTGGACAAACCGCAGACGCCGTTTGTTTGGGCGTTGTGGCGCGGCGAGGAGTCCAGATTGAGCGCGCTGACCTGCGCTTATGCATACGAAATCTGGAAGAGCGGGTGCGGGGACCCGAGAAGTGAAGGGCGTCAGGAACCCTCGTGATGATCCGAAACGGGACACCATCTGTGCCCTGTGGATGAATTGTGGTGAATGTGCAGATGAGAACGGTGAAGTCGAGAGCTGGGCACTCGATCAGGGTTCATCGGCGAGACCATGCATAGACGCTAGCAACAGTGTCGGCAACCTCACAGCGGTTTGGCACATTGGAAGTTGGGGTGCAAGCATTTGTCGATCCTCGGCGTGTCGGTCAGCCGATTCGCGGGGGAATCGCAGGTGAGCGAGTTTGACCTGACCGGGAGTGGTAAGTACTCTCGAACAGTCACCCTGTGGTGAGGTGGCGGTTTCGTGCTGGCTCGAGTCCAGTTTCGGAGTCGTTCCATCCCCACCTGTGGATGAACACCTGAGTTTTCGCCAATGTTAGATCCATGACGCCGGGAGGCGTCGATGAACTTCGAGGAGTGTTGACCGTGGCCAAGGGCAAGCGGACGTTCCAGCCGAACAACCGACGCCGCGCGCGCGTTCACGGCTTCCGTCTTCGTATGCGGACCCGTGCGGGTCGTGCAATCGTTTCGGCGCGTCGCCGTAAGGGCCGCGAATCCCTCACCGCCTGATCCCGACACTGGGTTCGGGAGCTCGGGGTGTTGCCTGAGCCGCACCGATTGCGTCGTCATTCAGATTTTTCGTTGACTGTGCGACGTGGTCGTCGGATGGGTAGACGCGATCTGGTTGTGCACGCTTTCGACCGTGCGCAGGCAGATGAGCTGGTGAGTAGCGGCGGTCCGCGATTCGGACTGGTTGTGAGTAAGGCTGTCGGGCCGGCGGTGATTCGACATCGAGTCGCACGCCGGCTTCGTCATATCTGCATCGACCTCGTGGACGTGGTTCCACAGGGAACCGATGTGGTGATTCGCGCTCTTCCGGGAGCTGCGACTGCAAGTAGCCGGGACCTGGAGAAGCAACTCCGTGCAGGTCTCCTTCGATTGGATCTTCTTGCACCCGTGAGTAACTCCACATGAAAAGCGCACTCCACGAGTCGCGCGCCGACACGGCCGAGGGCACCTCCTCGGCCTCTTCCGCGTGGAAGTCGGTCCGTGCGTTACCGGCACGCACTCTCATATTCTTCATCGAGCTCTACCGGACGTATGTGTCGCCCCTGCGGTTGCCGACCTGCCGGTTCATGCCGACCTGTAGCGAGTACGCGGTGGAATCCCTGCGTACCCACGGGGCGATCAAAGGCCTTCTTTTGACGGTGGTTCGGTTGGCGAAGTGTGCCCCCTGGCACCCTGGAGGGTGGGACCCGGTCCCTGCCCGTCACGACCGTCATGCGGGTAGCCGTCGTTGCTGTCCGGCGAACGTGGACGAACAGAGGAGTACATAGAGCCGTGCTCGACTTCATTTACTATCCGGTGTCCGGGATCCTGTGGGTCTGGCACAAGGTTTTCGGTGCCATTCCCTTCCTGGGTCCGGACAGCGGCATCACGTGGGCGCTCTCCGTGGTGTTCCTCGTGTTCACGCTGCGTGCCGTGCTGTACAAGCCGTTCGTCAAGCAGGTCCGCACGACGCGCCAGATGCAGGAACTTCAGCCGCAGATCAAGGCTCTGCAGAAGAAGTACTCGGGTGACCGCCAGCGCCAGGCCACCGAGATGCAGAAGCTCCAGAAGGAGCACGGGTTCAACCCGATCATGGGCTGCCTCCCGGTTCTCGCGCAGGCGCCGGTCTTCATCGGCCTGTTTCACGTGCTTCGCTCGTTCAACCGCACCGGCACCGGTATCGGTCAGCTCGGCATGTCGGTCGAGGCCAACGCGAACACCCCGAACTACTTCTTCAGCGTCGAGGACGTGCAGTCCTTCCTGAGTGCCCGCCTGTTCGGTGCCCCCATCTCGGCGTGGATCACGATGCCGAAGGCGCAGCTCGACGCGTTCGCCGCATACGGTCCCATTCCCACCGTGTTGAACATCGCGGTTGTCGCGGTCCCGCTGATGGTCATCGCCAGCATCGCAACGCACTTCAACTCGCGTGCGTCCGTCGGGCGCCAGAGCCCCGAGGCCGCCGCGAACCCCCAGTCGGCGATCATGAACAAGCTCGCGCTGTGGGTCTTCCCGCTCGGTGTGCTCGTCGGTGGTCCGTTCCTCCCCATCGCGATCCTCCTGTACTGGGTGAGTAACAACATCTGGACGTACGGGCAGCAGCACATCGTCTTCCGTCGCATCGACGCGGAAGAGGAAGAGAAGAAGCAGGCTGCCATCGCACGCCGCGCGGACAACGCTCCGAAGCCCGGCGCACGGCCCGATCTCACCAAGAAAAAGAAGAAGTCCGCGACCGCAACGGACGGTTCTCTCTCCGACAACGAACCGGAGATCGTCGAGGGCGTCATCGAAAGCGACGTCTCCGATCAACCGAGTGGTGACGGATCGGCGTCGAAGCCGAAGCCCGGTGCCCGCCCCCAGTCCAACCGCGGAAAGTCCCCCAAGCGCAAGCGGCGCTGATTCAGAAAAGAGAACGAGCATGGCTAGTGAGCCTGACATCGCAGTGGACGGAGATGAGACAGACGTGACTGCACCGACGCAGAACCCGGACACCGAGGTGGATTCCGATTCTGACGACTACTTGATCGAGGAAGGGGAAATCGCCGGCGACTACCTGGAGCAGTTGCTCGACGTACTCGACTTCGACGGCGACATCGACCTGGACGTCGAGGGCGACCGCGCTGTTGTCAGCATCGACGGTGGAGACGATCTCACCAAGTTGGTCGGGCGCAAAGGTGAGGTGCTGGACGCACTTCAGGAGCTGACTCGCCTCGCCGTGCAGCAGGCGACGGGCGAACGCAGTCGACTGATGCTGGACATCGCCGGATGGCGTGCCGGCCGTCGCGCCGAACTGACCGAGCTGGGTTCCTCGGCAGCACGTCGCGTCCTCGAGAGCGGCGAACGCGAGGAGCTCGCTCCGATGACGCCGTTCGAGCGCAAGATCGTTCACGACGCGGTCGCGAAGGTCGACGGAGTATCGAGCGAGAGCGAAGGCGCCGAGCCGTCACGTCGCGTGGTCGTCATCAAGGACTGATCCACACACGCACCACCTAGGCGGGGCTCCCGGATTCACCTCCGGAGCCCCGCCTTTTTCTATGCGTATGTCGCGGGAGTCGATGTCTCGGTTAGTCACTTTGGCGTCGTTTCGTTTCACGTGAAACACAGACCCCTCCCCTCCCCCACCGAGGCTCCGTGCCCGGCCGCCGTCGCGCAGCAGATGTAGACGCGGGGGCACGTGAGAACTGAACGTCGTGTGGCATGCGGACTCGAGTATCGTTCGCACGCTCATCTTCGGATCCGTGTCGTCGACCCTGTCGCCGAACACTCACTTGCAGCGGCCTACGGCTCGTTCGAGTTGATGATCGACCCGGTGCATTCCTCGCGGCTCGAGACGAATCGAAAAGGCGGATTCGCTGCCTCCGCCTCAAACGTGTCGGCGACCCGTGATCTCGAGTTCGATCTCCCGCGCGCTGATCCCGACTCGAGTAGGTCGGGAGGGGCGACGGGATGTCATGTGCGAATGGTCGGGCCGAGACTGCGCACCGGCGGACCGGGTCGAGATCGACTGGCACGTGATGCTTGCACTGCCGCCGGTGCCGCCGATCGCGGGACGACGCTGCTTGCCCGCAGTCACTACGCCCGTCTCGAGTCCCACGACGATTAGGTGCACCCGGCGGTGATTGACCGGCGGATTCGCAGTCACCGCCGTGGCTGGGGTGCGGGTCGGCTGCACCGGCACCCTCGTCGCGGCAGAGGAGGTCGGTCGCCTCGTCCACTACATCGTCGTTATGTCCCTCGAAGGCGATAGCTACCGCCTCAAAAGTTGCGACTCTGGCCGTGTAGTGGACTCGGCAGACATTCACCGCGGAGGCGGCGGTCGCGAGCGGTATCCCGCCGACGATCATCCCGACAGGAGACAGAATCGGATCGCGGCCTCGACCGCCAGGTGGGTCTTCCGGTGCGGGGCAGTCAGTGAAGCAGCGCATTGTCTTTCGCGGGTCCCGAGACCGCGCGGCCCTGGCAAGTGCTCGAGTCCCGCTCGAGTTCGCGGGCGTCGCCAACGGTTGAACTCCTCGAAATAAAATGCGGCCGCACGTCGCGCCGGCGGACATGCTCTGCGCCGGGTGTCTACCCGACGGGTGCACCGAGCTTGGCGATGAGTTTCGACGCGTTCCGAAGTCCACACCATCCAAGGGGCTGAACCGGGGCCCGTCGAGTGGATGGAGTGACTGATGAGCGAGGACGAACAACAGATCCGGAATCTGATCGACCGTTGGGCCGAGGCCGTGCACAGTGGTGACATGGCTGGGGTTCTCACCGACCACTCCGACGACATCGTGATGTTCGACGTGCCGCCACCCTACGAAGGCGCTCGCGGAATCGACGAGTATCGCGAGACATGGCCACCGTTCTTCGAATGGCAGTCGAGTGGTGCCAGGTTCGAGTTGGTGTCATTGGATGTGACCGCGGGCGAGGACGTTGCATTCGCCCACGCTCTCCTCCGGTGCGGAACGGAAATGGAACTCGCCGACAATCCGGAGAACCGCCTTCGGCTCACCTTCGGGTTGCGGAAGGAGAATGGTCGTTGGCTCGTCGCTCACGAGCATCATTCCTTCCCCGACACCAGTGTCTGACGGACGGCCGATGCGGGTCGGAGATGGTCATCTTTTCGGACTTTTCGGACGAATTTAGGTTGTAGTTTCACCCACCTAACCACACCCGGGAGTTTCGTCACTGTGATGATTGTGAAATCGGGAATCATCGGTGCGACAGGGTGAGTCCGGTGGAAGCGTTGGTGGCAGTCGGAAACAGGTATTCGCGCGACGCCTGTTCCACGTGAAACACCGACCCGATGTTGCACGTGAAACTGCTCGCGACTCAACCGGGTCCTGTGAACCTCTTGTCGTCGAAGGCGAGGCGCGGCGGGACGGGTAGGCATGAGTCCGACGTGTCGCGCGTGTAGCGCCGCGATCTTGTCGAGTCAGGATCGGCTGGCTCGTCCGCTATCTGGATGTCATCTCCGTCGGGGCGACAGCGCGAGGGGTGCAGACTTCCCGGCGCCTGCGCGCTCGCCCGGCGGTTCCACGTGAAACATCCCGTGGGCGACGTCGATGTGATGTCCGCGTGTCCCGTCCCATCCGGTCATTGCGAACACGTCACCGGTGAACGCGATAGACGCGGGAACCGCACAGAGGGCCGAGTGCACGACGACGATCGTCTGTTGCTGGCCGTGCCGCTCGATCGTCAAGTCGACCGGACCGGACAGCGATCGGGTCGCGGCGGCCGCGTCGGCAAACGCGGGTGTGTCCTTGCCCTCGACCGCAGTGATGACGACGCCGGTCCTGACGCCCGCCTGCTCCGCGCGGGGCCCGGTCCGGGCCACCAGCAGAACGTCCAACCCCTCCCCTCCCCCACCGGAAGGGGTGCGACTCGACACTGTCCGGCGTTGCGCGTTCGAGTTGAGGGACATAGTCGCGGGCGAGGGCGGATAATGGAGAGGCTGTGTTTGTTGATTTCGCGTCATTCGCGGGAGGATGTTTCACGTGGAACCGAATGCTGGAGAGCCGGCCGAATGGGACGAACAAGCGGCGGCACGCCAGGTGTTCGGTGAACGATTCGATATTGCGGAGCGCTACTACAAGTCGTTGGCGACCGACGGTGTCGAGCGGGGGTTGATCGGGCCGCGGGAGGTTCCCCGACTCTGGGAGCGTCACCTTCTCAACTGTGCCGTCGTCGGTGAGTTGATCGCTGAGGGTGAGTCGGTCGTCGACGTCGGAAGCGGTGCCGGGTTGCCCGGCATCCCCCTCGCGATCGCCAGGCCCGATCTCCGTATCACGTTGGTCGAGCCCCTGCTGCGCCGGTCGGTGTATCTCGCGGAGTTCGTCGAGTCGAACGGTCTGGATGTGCTTGTCGTCCGGGGGCGTGCCGAGGAGTCCGGCGTGGTGAAGGAAGCAGGCGGCGCGGACGTCGTCACTTCCCGGGCGGTGGCCCCGTTGGAGAAATTGGCCAAGTGGTCGCTGCCGCTTATCCACGAGCATGGGAGAATGCTCGCATTGAAAGGTTCGAGCGCCGCCGAAGAGATTTCCCGTGATCGCGCTTCCCTGACTCGGTTGGGTGCTGGCAAGCTGGATATCGTGGAATGCGGGGTGGGCCTGCTTCCTGTCCCCACCGTTGTCGTTCGGGCAGAACGTTTACCGAAACGCCGTCAGCGTCGATGACGATGAGCACGGTGGACGAGGGAGTGAGTATGTCGAGTAACGAGCGATTCCCAATTGAAGGAGTAGTCAATGTCGGGTGGGCCTGAATCCGCCGTTTCACGTGAAACAGTTTCACGTGAAACCGACCATCAATCCGACCAGGCGACGAGCTCCGGGAACGGAGACGACGGATTCACGGCCCCCTACAACGGAATCTCCGTCGAGGAGACTCCGATCGGTGCCGCCGCGCACCGCGCGAGCCAGGTGCTGCACCCGCACTCGGTATCTCTTCCGAAGCCACCCGAACGGCGAATCCTCACCATCGCGAATCAGAAGGGCGGCGTCGGCAAGACGACGAGTGCCGTCAACCTCGCGTCCGCTCTGGCGGTTCAGGGACTGACCGTACTGGTGATCGACCTCGACCCTCAGGGCAACGCCAGCACCGCGTTGGGCGTCGCCCACCACTCCGGCGTGCCGTCCAGCTACGAGCTCCTCCTCGGTGAGGTGACGGCCGCGGAAGCGATCCAGAAGAGCCCGCACAACGACCGGCTGTTCTGCATCCCGGCCACGATCGACCTTGCCGGCGCCGAGATCGAACTGGTCTCCATGGTCGCCCGCGAGGGCCGGCTGAAGGGTGCGCTGTCAGAGAAGGCACTCGGCGAGGTGGATGCCGACTTCATTCTGATCGACTGCCCGCCGTCGCTCGGACTGCTCACGGTGAACGCCATGGTCGCCGCCAAGGAGGTTCTGATCCCGATCCAGTGCGAGTACTACGCACTCGAGGGCGTGGGACAGCTGCTGCGGAACATCGAACTGGTGCAGGCGCATCTCAACCCTGACCTTCACGTGTCGACGGTCCTCCTCACGATGTACGACGGGCGCACCAAGTTGGCGGACCAGGTGGCCGAGGAGGTTCGCAATCACTTCGGGGACGCCGTCCTCCGCGCTGTCATTCCGCGCAGCGTGAAGGTGTCCGAAGCTCCCGGCTACGGGATGACCGTGCTGGATTACGACCCCGGTTCACGGGGGGCCATGAGTTACCTCGATGCGGGACGTGAACTCGCAGCACGCACCGCGCACATCACGAAGCAGGAGCAGCGATGAGTCAGACGCGTAAGGGTGGACTTGGCCGTGGACTGGCTGCGCTCATTCCTACCGGACCGACCACGACCGGCCCGGGGTTGGGTAATGCCGCCGCCGACGTCGTGATCGGGACGGACCGGCGTAGCGTCCTCACCGCTCCAGCGCCGAACTCGTCGGACTCTGCGACCGACGAGAAGACCGCTCCCGCGTCCAAGGGGAACAAGTCCAAGGGAAACAACGCAGGGAGCAACAGGGCCGACGGCGCATCCGGCAACGGTGCCCAACCCCTCCCCTCCCCCACCGGAGCGGTGTACCGGGAAATCGCTCCCGACCTGATCGTGCGGAACCCGAAGCAGCCGCGGCAGGTGTTCGACGACGACGCTCTCGCCGAACTCGTCCACTCGATCCGCGAGTTCGGGCTGATGCAGCCGATCGTGGTGCGCCCGCTCGAGGACGGCAAGTTCCAACTCGTCATGGGCGAGCGTCGGTGGCGTGCCAGCCAGGAAGCCGAGTTGGAGACGATCCCGGCCATCGTCCGTGAGACCGGCGACGACGCCATGCTCCGCGACGCACTGCTGGAGAACATCCACCGCGTCCAGCTGAACCCCCTCGAAGAGGCTGCGGCGTACCAGCAGTTGCTCGAAGAGTTCGAGGTGACTCACGAGGAACTGGCGGCGAAGATCGGCCGCTCGCGTCCCGTCGTCACGAACATGATCCGACTACTGAAGTTGCCGATTCCCGTGCAACGACGCGTCGCGGCAGGTGTGCTGTCCGCCGGTCACGCGCGCGCCCTGCTGTCCCTGGAGGCGGGCGCCGACGCGCAGGAAGTGATGGCGGCGCGGATCGTCGCGGAGGGCATGTCGGTTCGCGCGACGGAGGAGGCGGTGACGCTCGCCAACCGCAACGACGACCAGGCGCAGCCCGCCCAGCGGCGCAAGCCGATCCAGATGCCGGGACTGCAGGACGTCGCCGAGCGGTTGTCCGATTCGTTCGACACGAGGGTCACGGTCAGCCTCGGCAAGCGCAAGGGCAAGATTGTGGTCGAGTTCGGTTCGGTGGACGATCTTCAGAGGATCGTTGGGATGATGGAGGCACAGAAGGCCGATTCGTGAGCGCCTGAGAGAGGCAGAAGTACCCGCGGATGATCCGTCACTGTGACAGCGGCCGCCGGCGGACCAATCCGGCAGAACTATCGGGGGCGAAACACATTGAATACCAGAGGATGTCGAATGATCTGCGGTAGTGACATATGGAGGCTGAGCTAGCCAGTGTCGACTCACGTCACATCGCTCACTCTCGACGGCTTGGACAAACTCTCCGCCCATGCCCGTCGCTGTGTCTTCTGGGAGATGGATCCGGCGGCGATCCACAGTTCGCGCGGATTCTGCGACCAGGAATTCGAGAAGGAAGCATGGCTGTCGATGGTCATGCTCGAATGGGGATCGTGCGGTCAGGTTGCCGTCATGGACGGGAAGCCGGTCGGCAGCGCCCTCTACGCTCCCCCGCGGACCGTGCCCCGCGCGCAGCTACTCCCGACCGCTCCGGTCGGTGCCGACGCCGTCCTCCTCACGAGTCTCCGGCTCGAACCGGCCGGCGAAGAACAGAACCTCGGAACCACGTTGATCCAGGCCGTCGTGGCCGATCTGGTGCGCCGCGGTGTTCGCGCGCTCGAGGCGTTCGGGATCCGCAATACCGAGGGAACCGGGCCGGTCGACACAACGGGACTGGCCTCCGCCACCGCGGCCCGCGAGTGCTCCCCCGAGGAGTGCATGATCCCGGCGGACTTCCTCGAGGACAACGGTTTCGAAATCGTCGCGCCTCATCACCGGTTCCCGCGGCTGCGACTCGAACTGAACCGAGACCACGGATGGAAGGAAGACGTGGAGGCTGCGCTGGAGCGTCTCATCCACACCGCATCTGTGAGCCTGGTCGACATCGGTGAGCGGACACCCGTCGGAGCGCACTGAGCGCTCGGGCGGGAGATTAGAAGCGTTCGGAGGAAGACAGCTCTTCGGCGAGCAACTCCGCGAACGTGAACGTTCCGGTCGGCTGATCGTCCTGACCGAGCAGGTACAGACGCTTCACCGAAATCAGGATCGCCTCGGCGATGGCGTCGCGCGCCCGCGGGTTGGAGAGAACCGTGGCGTCCAATTCGTTGGTGAGGTACCCGAGGTCGATCTGCACGGTCGGCATGTTGGTCAGACGCAGCAGATCCCAGGTGCGGCCGTGGGTGCGGCAGTCCTGCAACGGCGTCCGCGCCACGATCTCCCGCTGGATGAACCCGGTGAGAACCTGACCGATCATCGACGTCGAACCGTGCGAGTTGCCGAAGTGGAAACTGGCGACACCGTTCGCGGACGGGCTGCTGTTGCTGTCGCAGCGCAGCGAGATCATCAGGTCGGCATCGAAGGCGTTCGACGTGGATGCGCGTTCGACGTCAGTCGGGTTCTCGTGGTGCGGGCGGGACAGGAACGTCTCCATCCCCGTGGCGGCCATGCGACCTTCGAGTCGGCTGGCCAGATCCCACAGGATGTCGGATTCCGAGATCGTGCCGTACGGGGAACGGACGATGGTGCCGTAGGTGTTGCCGCCGAGGCCCGGATCGATGACGATCCGCTTGCCGCTCAGCTGCGGTCCGGAGCTACGGACCATTTCCTCTTCGCTCATCGCATGCGGCGACCCACCGGTGACGCGGGTGCCGAGCAATTCGAGCGACCGCAGGGTGGCGGGACCACAGATGCCGTCGGCGACGATCCCGATCTCCCTCTGGAACGAGGACAGGGAGTCGTGGGTCTGCGGGCCGAAGAAGCCGTCGACGCGGCCGACGTAGAACCCGAGGTCCTGCAGGCGGGTCTGCAGGGTGGCGACGTCGTCGCCGTAGAGCGGTGCGGACAGCTGGTAGATCAGCGTGCGCGCGCCCAGGCGGTACGACGCCTCTTTCATGGACCGGTAGGTGGCAGGACCCACGATTCCGTCGACGAGGAGCCCACGCTGCTGCTGGAAGGCCCGTACGGCGCTGTCCAGGTGATGATCGAACACGGCGTCGGGGGCGATCCAGTGAGATCCGTTGATGCCCTCACGCCGGGTGCCGGGCACACCGTTGTGCAGGAAACCGAGACCGGCCAGAGTGCCCCGAATCTCAGCGACGGCCGGACCATGGTCGCCGTGACGGAGTCGGTGCATGTTTCAGGGCCTCTCAGTCCGAATCAACGAGAAATACGAATCTCGGTACAAACAAAACGATCGATGTGCCCGGTCGGTCTAGCTGATGCGACTGGAGCACATCGATCGATTGTCTCAGAGATTCCCACAAAATCGGGAATCGCGCTGGGTGTTCGGGTGTCGATCAGAGAACGTCGGCGAGCTCTTTCAGCAGCGCAGCCTTGCCCTTGGTGCCGACGATCGTGTTGATCGGCTTGCCGTTCTTGAACAGGATCAGCGTGGGGATCGACATGACCTGGAAGTCGCGGGCAGCGCCCGGGTTGGCGTCGATGTCGAGCTTCGCGATGGTCAGCTTGTCGCTGTGCTCACCGGCGATCTCCTCCAGGACGGGGGCGATCATCTTGCAGGGGCCGCACCAGGTGGCCCAGAAGTCGACGAGGACGGGTTTGTCGCTGGAAATGACGTCCTGCTGGAACGAATCATCGGTGATGGTGACGGTATTCGACACGGGGATTCCCTTACTCGAGGTGGGTAGGTGTGTGGGTGACCGGCTCAGGCGTCGACCGGTGAGCCGGCGGCGGCGACGGTGTTGGCGGTGATGTCGCCGCGCTCGGCCAGCCAGCGCTCGGCATCCATCGCCGCGGAACATCCGGTGCCGGCAGCGGTGATCGCCTGCTGGTAGATGTGATCGACGAGGTCGCCTGCGGCGAAGACGCCGTCCACGGAGGTGGCGGTGGTCGGGTTCTGGACAATCACGTAGCCGGCCTCGTCGAGGTCGACCTGACCCTTGACCAGTTCGCTGCGCGGATCGTGACCGATGGCGACGAACATGCCGGTGACGTCCAACGTGGACGTCTCACCGGTGACGGTGTCGCGGATCACGAGGCCGGTGACGCTGTTCTCCCCCAGCACCTCGACGGGCGCGGCGTTGGTCACGAACCGGATCTTCGCGTTCGCCTTGGCGCGCTCGAGCATGATGCGGGACGCGCGGAACTCCTCGCGGCGGTGCACGACGGTGACGCTGCGCGCGAAGCGGGTGAGGAAGGTGGCCTCCTCCATGGCGGAGTCGCCGCCGCCGACCACGACGATGTCCTGATCCTTGAAGAAGAATCCGTCGCACGTGGCACAGGCGCTGACGCCGCGGCCGAGCAACTTCTCTTCCCCGGGAATCCCCAGGTAGCGGGCTGCGGCACCCATCGCCAGCACGACCGCGTGGGCCTGGTAGGTCTCGCCGTTCACGACGACCTTCTTGATCGGGCCGGTGAGGTCGAGTTCCTCGACGTCCTCGGTGCGGATGTCGGTGCCGAAGCGCTTGGCCTGCTCGCGCATCTGGTCCATCAGGTCGGGTCCCATGATTCCCTCGCGGAATCCGGGGAAGTTCTCGACCTCGGTGGTGGTCATGAGGGCGCCACCGAACTGGGTCCCCTCGAACTGCAGCGGCTCGAGTTCCGCGCGCGCCGCGTAGACGGCAGCGGTGTATCCGGCAGGTCCCGAACCAACGATGATGAGTTCATGAACCGTCGATGGAGTGGTCATGCGGGCCTTCCAGTAGTGAGGGGTGCTCAGTCGTATGGATCAACACAAGACTAAAGGGTGTTGTTCCCGGACTGCAGGTGATACCGGTCGCTCCCCTCGCAGGCCACGTGATCAGCGCAGAGTCTCCCGGATCACGCAGCGCGTGCCCGAGTAGATCGTGGGCATGCACTTGTTGCAGTGGATGCACAGTCCCTCGGCGACGTGCCGGTCGCGGAACTTGTTCACGAGGTCCGGGTCGCGCAGCAGGGCGCGGGCCATCGCGACGAACTCGAATCCTTCGCCTAGCGCGTTCTCGATGGTGTCGAGCCGATTGATTCCGCCGAGGAGGATGAGTGGCATCGACAGGGCGTCGCGGAACTGCCGGGCCATCGGCAGGAAGAAAGCCTCCTCGAACGGGTAGGTCGGAAAGATGCGCGGCCCGTACACCTTCAGTCCCCAGCCCACCAGTTTCGGCTGTGAGGCAACGAATTCCGCCATCGGAACTTCGCCGCGGAAGAAGTACATCCCGTTGAGCAGCGAGCTGCCGCCGGTGAGCTGCATCGCGTCGAGGTGCCCGTCGGCTTCGAGGAGCTGGGCGATGCGGAGACTGTCGTCGAGCCACAGCCCTTTCGGGACACCGTCCGTCATGTTGAATTTGGCTGTGACGGCCACCGAGTCGCCGACGGCGTGGCGCACTTGCTCGAGCACCCGGCGCGGGAACGCCGCCCGTCGCTCCAGGCTTCCCCCGTACTCGTCTTTGCGCCGGTTGAGGTTGGGGCTCATGAACGAGCTGAGCAGATAGTTGTGGCCGAGGTGGACCTCGATCGCGTCGAATCCGGCGTCGACGGCGTTGCGTGCCGTGTTCTGGAAGTCGCGGGTGACGTCGTCGAGTTCGTCCCGGGTGGCACCCTTCACGAGGCCCATCGCGGGCGGGCTGAGGCGAGTGGACGGCGCGAGGGTCTTGGTGCGGTTGGACAGCGTGTTCGCGACCAGACCGGCATGACCGATCTGGGCTGCGGCCAATCCCGCTTCGGCGTGGACGGCGTCGGTGAGCCGGCGCAGGTCGGGGACGCGGGCGCGGTCGAGCACCAGGGTGTTCGCGTGGACGCGTCCGCCGGGTGAGACGGCGCAGTACGCGACGGTCGTCAGTGCGGCGCCGCCGCGGGCGACCTCGGCGTGGAAGTCGACGAGCCGGTCGGTGACCCGGCCGCGCGGCATGACGCCTTCGAACGTGGCCGCCTTCAGGATGCGGTTGCGCAGCGTCAGGGGGCCCAGGCGGGCCGGCTCCCAGATGCCGGGGTTTGGTGGTGGAACGGTCATGGTGGTCTGCCTTCGGGGGTGATGGGTGTTCAGGCGAATGTCGCGGCCAGCGCCGCGCGGGCCGGTCGCCAGGTGAGTCCGAGTTCTTCGCGGGTTCTCGAGTCGTCCGTCGGGGTGGCCGAGGTGAGGAGCCAGGCCGCCTCGTAACCGAGCCCGGGGCTGAGGGGTGTGAGCCTGCCGATCACGTCGGCGATCCGCGCTATGGTGCGAAAGGCGCTGCCCGACAGCGGGATGCGTCGGATACGACGACCCGACGAGTGTTCGAGGACGTCGATGAGCTGATTGAACTCGACGAGTTCGCCGCCGCAGACGTACCGGCGTGGACCGCGGCCCGGGTGCATCGCGGCGGCGTGGACGGCCGCCACGTCCCGCACGTCGATCATCTGCATGCCACCGTCGAGTCGAGGCGCCACCCCGCCGCCGACGATCGCGCCCCAACCTTGTTCGGTGACTCCCTTCGTGGTTCCGAGGCCGGGGCCGACGACGCTGGTCGGGTAGGTGATGACCACGGGGGCGCCCGCGTCCTGGAGCGCGCGGGCGATGCGGTCGGCGGCGGACTTGGTGCGGCCGTAGGCGCTGCGGCCCGACGCCGTGGGGCTGTCCGGGCCGATGACGGCGTCGGGCGACGGAAACAGGGCGCTGAAACTCGCGACGTGGACGATCGGATCGAGTCCGAGGAAGGCCGCGCGGGTGAGGATCGCGGCGGTGGCCTGCGTGTTGATCTCCCACATCAACTGTTCGCGGCGGTCGTCGGTGCCCACCACCCCGGCGGCGTGGAGGAGTGCGTCGCAGCCGTCGAGCAGGCGCGCCACCGTCTCGGCGTCGCGGATGTCGCCGACCACCGGTTCGATCCGTGCGGCGTCGGCGCCGGCCGCGGCGAGCAGGGCGTCGGGAGATTCGGTGGGGAGGACCAGCAGCCGGACCGTGTGCCCGTCGGCGAGCAGTGCCAGCGTGGTGTGGGCGCCGACGTAGCCGGTGCCGCCGGTGACCGCGATCTTCATGTATCCGCCTCGTTCGAATTACGGTGCCACTGGACTCGTAATTAGTACGATATAGCGCGGACGGCTCTTCTGTCCCACAATTCGAACCAATGAATGCAACCGGAACCGGCCGCCCCCGCGACCCGCGGATCGATACCGACGTCCTCGCGGTCACCCGCGCGATGCTCGTGGAGTCGGGCTGGGAACAACTGAGCATGCGCGCCATCGCGACGCGGTCCGGCGTGAGCAGGGCGTCCATCACCAGGCGGTGGCCGTCGAAGGCGCACCTGGTTCTCGACGCCATCCTCGGCGCGACACCCGACCTGACGCCGTTCGAGGGCACCGATCGCGAGGGCTGGATCCGCTGGGTGGTGACCGGCAGCGCCGAACTGTTCTCACGACCGGAGGTGCGGGCGGCCACGCCGGGACTACTGGCCGCGATACGGGACCACGACGATCTCCGGACCGCGCTCTGGCGGGGATTCAGCGGGCCGAGTACTCAACTGTTCGGGGGCGCGGACTCCGGGGAGTCGAGCACCGCGACGGCCGTGCTGGTGCTCGCCGCAGGCGCGGCCCTGTTCACGAGCCTGATCGCGGTGGAGGACGACACTCCGGAACTGCGGGCGAAGATCCTCGAGTTGCTCATGCCGGTCGCCCGCTCGGAACCCGAAAAAGACTGAGGGTCAACCGATGTCGGTGACCGCTATGGTTGCCGGATCGCCCGCACGGCACCCGCGGCCCACCACCAGCGCGGTGATCTGAGGCGGACGCGGCGCCGCCACCAGCAGCAGTACCCCGGGAACACCGTCGACGCGGACCTCACCGGAGCCGAGAAGGGCACGACCCGGATCGATACCGTTGGCGCGCAGGCAATCTGCCAGACGATCAGGATCCTCGAGCGGTCCGAGCTGCCGCGAACCGATCACGGTGAGGAGGCGTCCGGAGTCGAGGTCCGAGCCCAGGTCGAGGACCGCCGGTGCCTGCGAGGTCTCGGAACCGGGCAGGGCAACGGGCGGCGGCTCGGATTCCCGGCCGTCCGGTATGACGACCGCGACGGCCACCACGACCGCTGCCGCCGCCGCGAACGTTCCCGCAGCCGCGGCAGCCCACCTCCGGCGCCGGGCGAGCGGCACGACGGTGGCCTCGGCGGGGGTGTCCCGTTCCGCGGCGAGCGCGCGGTTGATGCGGTCGGCGATGTCGGCGGGAATCGGGGTCGACACGGAATGGTCGCGGCCGAGCGCACCGAGCTGATCGGTGACCCGGTCGAGGGCGTCGATGACGGCCATCGCCTCCGGGTCGTTGCGGACGAGCGGCCACAGACGATCGCTCACCGACTCGGGCAGCACCCCGGCGTGCAGATCCGCGAGTAGGTCCTCGGAGTAGGGAGGTTCGGGCAGCGCGGCATCGGACGGATCGGATTCACGGTCGGCCATGGCACCTCCTCACCGAGTCATCGTGGTCCGGAACATGGTCCGGGACGTCAGGACACTTCCCCGCTCCTATCAGGGTTTGACGCCGCGGAGTCATGATCGGTTCCCCTCCACCCGAAAATATTCGAGAGAGGCGGCCAGTTTCTTCCGGCCGCGGGCGCAGCGGCTCTTCACGGTGCCCTCCGGGACCCCGAGAAGCGCCGCGGCCTCGCTGGTCGACCGGCCCTCGAGGTCCACGGCCACGATCGCGGTCCGCTGATCCGGCGGGAGCTGCGCCAGAGCGCGCTCGACCACCAGGCTGAGTTCCACCTCGGAGACGTAGTCGCGGGTGTCGCGCGGTTCGTCGTCCTCGTCGGCGGACAGGGACACCGCCGGACGGGCCTTGTTGCGGCGGATGCGGTCGAGGCAGGCGTTGACGACGATCGTGTGCAGCCAGCTCCGGACCGCGGCGTCCCGGCGGAACGAGCCCGCGTTGCGATGCGCCGACAGCAGCGCCTCCTGCAGGGCGTCCGCCGCGTCCTCGGTGGTGTAGCTGGTGCGTTTGGCGACGTGCCACAGGTGGTCGTAGTGCCGTCCGAGCAGGGTCTCGAAGGCGTGCCGATCGCCGGCGACGTGCGCAGCCAACAGGTCGACGTCCGAGGGCTCACCCTCGGAATCCCCCCGGAAGATTCGCACCGGCGGATGTTAGCTCAGTTCGCCGGTCCGCGAGCATCTGGTGCCGACTACGTGGAGGCGTTGAAACCGATGTCGGCGATGGACGATTGGTTGGTGCCGCGGGAATTGCTCAGGCCGGTGATCCACACCAGGACGTTCTTGGTGGGTCCCTCCGACTTGACCGGGATCTCGGTGACGCCGTTGCCGAGGACCTTCGAACCGAGCACCTGCGTCTGGTCGAGGGTCGGGTTCTCGGACGGGGCGCTGCGGATCTCGACGTTGGTGCCCGGGGTCGGCGAGTTGATCCACACACTCGACAGGGTCGCCGGTTCGTCCAGCGTGACCATCAGGCCCACACCGTTCTTCAGCGCGGGGAACGGCTGGAAGTACGAGTCGGTGCTCCACACGGTGGACGTGTTGCCGTCGATGGCCAGCCGGGCGTTGGCGGCGGAGTCGGGTGTGCCCTGCGGCGAGAACACCGTCGCGCCCGAAGGCTTGATCGGTGCGACGTTCGCCGCCGGGGCGGGCGCGGCGGCGGGCGACTCCGGGTTCGGTGGGGCCTCGGCCGAGGTGGTGAGTCCGAAGTCCTGTTCGGTGAGCGGCGCGTCGGAACTGCTGCCCGTGAGGAATGTGGCGAGCCAGAAGCCCAGCAGCGCCAGCACGATGATCGTGACGACCGCGAGGCCGACGAGCGCCGCGATCATCCGGTTGGACTTCTTCTTCTCCGCCTCCAGCGCTTCCGGGTCGGCGAGAGCGTGACCGGACGGGCCGGGGGCCCGCTGCCCGAGCCGCAGTACGGGGATGAACTCGGTCTTTTCGTTGACCACGGACGCCTGATCGAGGATGTGCTGCACGGTGGCCGCCGTGCGGATTCCACCGTTCGGCTCGAGCGAGCGCAGGGCCACCGCGGAGATCTCGAACGGCACCTCCGGCCGGACCACCCGCGGTCCGATGGGCTGCCCGCTGGAGTCGCGGTCGGCGAGGCGCATACCGCCGACGCTGCCCGGGCGCTGCGAACCCGACGGATCACCCGCGGGAGCGGACGGGTCGCCGAGCGGCCAGCGGGCGGTGATGAGGGCGTAGAGCATGGCGCCCAGTCCGCGCACGTCGGAACTCGAGTCGGAGTCGGCGAGCGTGGCCGGGAACGCCAGCACGGCATCGCCGTTGATGCTGATCCGGACGCGGTCGGGATGGTCGATGGACAGTGCCCCGCCGGCCCGGTGCGCGGTCTCGGCGGCCGCGGCGAGCGCGCGGATGGCGCTGGCGGCGCCGATCGGAGACGGCTTGGTGTCGGCCATCTCCCGCAGCGAACGGCCCGGAGTCCACTCGGCGACGACGATGCCGCCGGAGCTTCCGCGGACCACGTCGAGGACGCGGGCGAGACCGGGCGAATTGATCCGGCCCAGTCGCAGGGTGCGCGACAGGATTGCCTGCGGGCCTTCGGGACCGGCCGAGGTGGAGCGCTGTTCGGCATCGACGAACGTCAGGGCGACCTCGCGGTCGAGCTTGACGTCCAGTGCCTGCCAGAACTGCAGTCCCCGCGAACCGCCGTGCGGGGTCAGCAGGCGGTAGCGACCACCGGCGACGGAGGCGCCGGGAATGAGCTTGGGGCCACGGGGAGTACGACGCGGGCCTGCTCCGGGCTCACGACCGGGTGCGGGTGTGATCGGGATCACGCCGGTGTCGTAGCTGAGATCCCGTGCGGGTGCGGAGCCCATGTGACGTGTGTCTCGACGCTCGTCCGCGGGCGACTCGCCCGAGTCCTCGGCGGGGGTCTTCGGCGGAGCCTTTTTCTCGGCGTCCGTCCCGGTCTCCTTGCTCTGCGCAGGTTTCGGAGTGTCGGCAGGGCCCGCGGACGCGTCGGCGGGCTTCTTCGGCGAGGTGTCCGCGTCTTTCCTCTGCGGTGCGTCGGCGCCGGCCTTCTTGTCGGACTTCGCGGAGCCGGTGGAGGCCGACTCGGACGAGATCCGGGTCGTCGGGGCGTCGACGCCGTTGGGTGCGGCGGCCGAATCGCGTTCGGACGCTTGCACCGTAGAACCTCCGGCTCTCTTGCTGCCGGCCACGTCGTCGTCGCTCACCCTCACTCCTTCATTTTCGAATGCCCAACTCCGACCGTTACCGGGCGGCGATCCGACCCGCTCGTGTCCAGGGTACGGGAGTCCACCGGGTCGTTCGATACCACGCGGCTGTCCTCCGACGTCGCGCGGTGTGGCACGGACCACGGGAATCAGTTCTGTTTCGGCGTCTGCGAGCGGGTCGACTTCCGGTTCCGGTGCGGCGCCGCGACCGCGCAGGGCGCGGACCTTACGGGTGACGGCGACGGTGATGGACACGATTTCGGGGATCTTCGCGAACCAGAGGATCGCGAACGTGACGACGAGCATCAGCACGCCGCTGATGGCGACGCGGACCATGGAACCCGGTCCGCCGAACAGTTCGGTGAGCCGGTCGAGTTGCAGCAGCCGGTCGGCGCCGAGCATCGCGAGGGCGCCTGCGAGGGACGCGAGGACCACCACCCACACGGTCTTGCCGACGTTCGCCATCTGGAGATTGCCGAGGCTGCGGTGCAGCAGGTACCCGCCGACGAGGGCACCGGTGATGTAGCCGAGGCCGTTGGCCACGCCGAGCAGGATGACCACTTGGTCGTCGCTGGAGGCGATCATCGGGGTGAGCGCGGACAGCGCGATCTTCACCGCGGTGATGCCGAGGACGATCCACGTGGGAGTCCACGCCTGCTCGCGGGCGTAGAAGACGCGGAGCTGGATCAGGACGAGCGAGTACGGAATGAGCGTGAACGCGGACCAGCTGACGGCCTCGCCGAGACGTTCGGCGTCGCCGGACCCGAAGTTGCCGTACCCGTACAGCGCCTGACCGATCTCCGGTCCGGCGAACGTGAGGAACGTGATGATCGGGATCAGGGAGATCATGGTCAGCCGGGTGGCGACCGACAGGTCGTCGACCACGGCGGGGGTGTCGTCGGCGGCGGCGTTGCGGCTGAGCCGCGGCATGATCGCCGTCAGCACCGTCACGCCGAGCACGCCGTACGGCAACTGCAGCAGCAGCCACGCGTTGTTGTAGATCGCGGGACCCGACGCGTCCGCGTGGGACGAGATGCGGGTGGCGACGATCATGCCCGCCTGGCTGATCAGCACGTACAGGATGATGGCGACGGCCATGCCGCCGAACTGCTTGAGCCGGTCGTCGAGGCCCCACAGCGGTTTCAGCGAGATGCCCTCGCGCCGGATCGCCGGCACCAGACTCATCGCCTGCACCACGACACCGAGCGTGACGCCGACACCGAGGACCAGCAGTTTCGGGTCGCTCATCCGGACCGGGTCGAGGGTGATCTCCCCCGGGGTGGCGTAGTAGATCACCAGCACCGTCAGCATCACGACGTTGTTCAGCACCGGAGCCCAGGCACCGGGTTTGAACACCTGCCGGGTGTTGAGGATGGCCGTGAGCAGCGCCGACAGTCCGTAGAACAGGATCGCGGGCAGCAGCAGATAGGACAGGGCTGTGGTGAGGGCCGTGTTCACCTTGCCGTCGGCCGACAGGAACACGTGCGTGGTGAGCACGGGTGCCGCGGCGGTCGCCAGCAGCGCCGCCGTTCCGAGCAGCACACACGTGGCGGTGAACAGGCGCCGCACGAACGCGGCACCCTGGTCCGGGTCCTCGCGTTCGGCGCGCACCAGGACGGGCACCACGATCGCGGTGAGCACCGCGCCCAGCACCAGCTCGGAGATCATGTTCGGGATCTGGCTGGCGACGGTGAACGAGCTGGCCACCGACCCACCCAGCAGCGTCAGGACGAGCAGTTGCTTGGCGAACCCGGTGATGCGGCTGACGAGCGTCGCCACCGCGATCGAACCGGTGGACGCCAGCAGTCGGGAGTTGCTCTGCTTCTGCGGCGCCGTCGACGGCCCGGAGTCCCGGACCGGAGGCGGCGGCGGAGGGTCGACCCGGATGGCCGCGAACTGCACCGTCGGTGCCTCGTCCGGCCGGATCTCCCGAGCCCAGTGGTCCCGCTCCCACGGCGCGACCCGGGGATGGGAGCGATCGGGAAGCCTCTGGCCCCTACTGGGCAAGTTCCCGGTCATGAACGTTCGTACCCTTCGTCAGCTGGATCCGGCTGGCCGCGGAATCGATGCCACAGCCGGCGGCCGGCGAGGAACAGCAGCAGAGCACCCGCGCATGCTGTCAGTATCGCCAACGCCTGCCCGTACGCGTTGGACCGTACCGTCACGCTGGTCGGCTCTCCCAGTTGCTGTCCATCGGCCGTGGTCAGAGAGAATTTGACGACGAGCTTGCGGGAGTCGTTGGCCTCGGTGGGAACGGTGAGCGTGCGACTGCCCCGCGGCGGCAGCGTGGTGGGGCCGATGTCGGTGATGGTCATCCCGGACGGCGCGTCGACCTGCAGACGGACCGTGATCCCGACCGGGAGGTCGTTTCTGGCGACCAGCAGCAGCGGGCTCTGTTCCGACGCCAGCGTGTAGACGCCGCCCGGCGACACGACGGTGACGGCCCCGAACATGTCGTCCATGGTTTCGGCCACCTCGTCGGCGCGCGTGTCGGACGCTTCTTCCGCGGACCGGCGTTCGTCGTCGCGGCGATGCGCGAGGCTCATCGACCGCACCAGGTCCTCGCGGAGCGGCGCGGTGAACCGTTCCGGCGTGAGTGGGGCCTGCGGGTCTTCGACCAGCGCCGCGTTCAGCGCCTCGATCCGGGGCATCTGCGTGGCGGCGGCGTCGCGGATGTGGGCGGGGACGCCGTCCTCGGCGGCCTGATCCGGGTAGTCCAGGCTCGCGACCTCGGGTGATCCGGGCTGACGGCCCAGCACCGCGGGCAACGGCCGGGGTGTCGCCAGCCCGGAGCGCATCAGCGACGACACCGTCGACAGCAGCGTCTTCGCGTCGTCGGCGCCGGCGGTCCACAGTTGCGGCGGCACCACCATCAGCGATCGGGGGACACCGGCGGCCCGGGCGGCCTCCGGTTCGAGGGCGGACCACGACACCGCCCCGAGCGCGTCCTGCAGCCGGGCGGTCTGGGAATCGTCCGAGAGGTCGTACCGGGCGCGCTGGGGGGTATAGGAGGGAGTCTGCGGAGTCGTCCCCATCGCGGCGAGCGCGGTGCCGACGGACGGATCGAACAGCAGCGCGTCGACGCTTCCGGTGGCCGTCGGTGTCTCGGTGGCCGCCGGGGTGGTGGTCTCCCCGTTCGCCGGGACGGGGGCTGCGGGCGGCGGTGTCGCCTCGATGACGTGGGCGCTGTCCCGGGGCGCGGTCGTGTCGACGGAGTTCGCGGCCACGAGTGCAGTCGTCGCGTCGTCTCCGCGGAGCATCTGCGCCGTCGCGTCGTCGAGCACCCCGGCGTCGCTCCACACGAAGTTGCGCAGCGACGTGACACCGAGCACGTTGTCGACGATGTCAGCGGGGGCGTCGACGGCGGTCGCGGTGAGGTCGGCATTCCCGACCTCGCTGATCGCGGACAGGTCGGCCTGCGCGAACGGCACCGACGTGGTGCACATGGTCGCGGCCAGCGTCCGGGCGCGTTCGAGCCACGCCGACGCGGCGTCCTTGCCCGCACCCTGGTGCGCGGAACCGGTGGGGTCGGACGGGTCGTCCACCACCAGATAGCCGCGCGTCATGTTCTCGACGGTGATCAGCAGGTCCGGGTCCACTGCCAGGCACAGACTGTCCCGCAGCGTGTGGTCCCGGTCGACGCTCTCCCGGGTGGCGAACTCCGCCGCCCCGAGCAGTTCGTCGAGCCGGCCGCCGTCGTCCAGGGAGGTCGCGAGGTCGTCGTCGACGAGACGCACCGGTTCGGTGACGGAGCCGGCGACGCCCGCCGCCAGCCGGGGCCGGTCGGCGAGGGGCCACATCATGGTGACGGCGACGGGACTGGAGATGTCCGGAGGCACCGCCGGAGTACCCGGGACCCCGAACACGGGCAGCAGGAACCGGGCGTCGTCGAGGCGCGCGGCGCCGCCGTACTCGGGGGTGCCGTTCACGTTCACCATCAGCGGGTACACGCCGGGTTCGGTGATGTCGAGGGAGAGGTCGGTGTCGGAACGCAGCGGCAGCGACAGCGTGAACTGCTTGCTCTGGCCCTCGTCGAGGCGGCCCGCGACCGTGTCGAACATGCCGACCGTGTCGTAGCGTGACTGGTCGAGGGTGAGGGACGTGCGGAGACCCTCGCTGCTCGCGACGGCGGGAGCGCGTTGCAGCCGCACGCCGACGTCACGGACCGTGCGGTCGCCGATGTTCTTCACCGAGCCCGTGACGGTGACGATGGGGTCGCTGGTGGTGGTGACCGTGGACGGGGTGACGTTGTCGATGTGCAGTTCGAGGAACTCGGGGTCCTCGTCGACGAGCTGAGTCCCGGCGCTCTCCGGCGGCACGGGTTCCTGGGCCCACGCCACCACGGTGCTGGTGGGAGCCAGAACGACCGCGAGTGCGGTCAACGTCACGGCACCGACCCGACGCAAAGCCATCCTCATCCGGCGTCTGGCCCCTTCTGGAGCTTCAGGTCGGAAGTGGGCGGAGTGGTAGTCATCTTGGAGATCAAGTCACCGGCGATTTCTGCGAGTTTCCGTTCGTCTGCGTAGGCCAGGCGTGATCCCAGCTCGGCGAGCGGCACCCACGCTACCTCGGTGACTTCCACGTCTTCGTCCGACAGTTCCCCGCCGAGGCATCGCAGCAGATAGTGGTGGACGGTCTTGTGGACCCGGCGGCCCTCGGTGACGAACCAGTAGTCGATGCTGCCGAGCGACGCGAGCACGGTGCCCTGGATGCCGGTCTCTTCCTCGACCTCACGCATCGCGGTCTGTTCGGCGGTCTCGCCCTGCTCGATATGCCCCTTGGGCAGCGACCACAGCAGCCGCCCACGACGGTCGGTGCGCCCGATCAGCGCGGCGCACAGATTCTCCCGCGGTCCGCCGAGACCGTTGACGACGAGCCCACCCGCCGAAGTTTCCCGCACCGTCCTCATGTGGGGTTTCGCGGGTTTGCCGACGGCGCCGCGCCGCCGCGAGTTGCGGCGACTCCTGTTCGCACGTTCGGCAGCAGACACCCCATCGATAGTAGTTGGCTTTGCCGTTTCCACCGGAACGCCGCACCCGAACCGAGACGCTTCGTGACACACCTGTGGCGAACCGAACTGCGAGGTGACAGCGTGTATGCGTATCCCGCTATTTGCGCACCTCGGTAAGCTTCCTGGACGTGACTGCCCCTTCTCTCGACGACGAGCGCCGTACGCGACTGCTTGCCGGCGCCGCGGTGACGCTGCGCGAGCTGTCCGAAGTCCTGACGCCGCTCGGTGAGAAGTTCGCTTCCGCCGGTCACGAGTTGTACCTGGTGGGGGGCAGTGTCCGGGACGCCATCCTGGGTCGCCTCGGCACCGACCTCGACTTCACCACCGACGCCCGCCCGGAGCAGGTGCAGAAACTGCTGTCCGGCTGGGTCGACAACCAGTGGGACACGGGCATCGAGTTCGGGACGATCAGCGCCGCCAAGGCGGGTCAGCAGATCGAGATCACGACGTACCGGGCCGACGCCTACGACCGGGTGTCGCGCAATCCCGTCGTCCAGTTCGGGACGAAACTCGAGGACGACCTGGTACGACGCGATTTCACGGTCAACGCGATGGCCGTCCGGATCGGTGCGGACGGCTCGCAGGACTTCGTCGACCCGCTGAACGGCATGAACGCGCTGCTGGCCGGGGTGATCGACACGCCGTCGGCGCCGGAGAACTCGTTCAACGACGACCCGTTGCGGATGCTGCGGGCCGCCCGCTTCGTGTCCCAGCTCGGGTTCACCCTGCACGAGCGCGTGCACCGGGCCATCGCCGACATGGCCCCGCAGATCGAGCGGATCACCGCCGAACGCGTGCGGGCCGAACTGGACAAGCTGATCCTCGGCGAGTTCCCCATCGACGGCATGAACGTGATGTGCGAGACGGGTCTGGCCGATTTCGTGCTGCCCGAGGTGCCGCAGATGAAGCTCGAGATCGACGAGCACCACCAGCACAAGGACGTGTACTGGCATTCGCTGACGGTGCTGAAGCAGGCCGTCGACCTCGAGGACGGCGACCCCGATCTGGTGCTGCGGTGGGCGGCGCTGCTGCACGACATCGGGAAACCGGACACGAAGCGCAACGAGCCCGGTGGCGGCGTGAGCTTCCACCACCACGAGGTGGTCGGCGCGAAGATGGTCCGCAAGCGGATGCGGGCCCTGAAGTACTCGAAGCAGATGATCGACGACGTCTCGCAGCTCGTGTTCCTCCACCTGCGGTTCCACGGCTACGGCAAGGGGCAGTGGACCGATTCCGCGGTGCGCCGGTACGTGACGGACGCCGGGCCGCTGCTGCCGCGCCTCCACAAGCTGGTCCGCGCCGATTGCACCACCCGCAACAAGCGGCGGGCGGCCGCGCTGCAGGCGACGTACGACGACATCGAGGAGCGGATCGCCCGGATCGCCGAGCAGGAAGACCTTGCCCGGGTGCGCCCCGACCTCGACGGCAATGCGATCATGGAACTGCTCGGCATTCCCGCGGGACCGGAGGTCGGGAAGGCCTGGAAGTACCTCAAGGAACTCCGGCTCGACCGGGGTCCGCTCAGCCGGGACGAGGCGGAGGCCGAACTCCTGTCGTGGTGGGCCGAACAGCAGGCCTGACCGCTCCGCCGGTCGCTCGAGCGCTCCTCCCTGCACGCCTGAATCGAGTGACGACAGTCACAGGACTCGTCGTTGCCGCGCTGCCGACATCACCACCGCGCCCGCGGCCGGGTGCGAGAGACGTCATCGAACGCTCACCGGGGTTAATCCCGACGAAACACGCCGGTCGGCACCATTGATACAGGTCGTGAGCCAGGTGGACACGCGGCGACCGTGCAGGTGAGGAGCGAGTCGATGCAGCAGCAGAAAGCCGGGACTTCCACAGTGAAGACCGCGTGCTCGTACTGCGGTGTCGGCTGCGGCATGGTTCTCGAGATCGGGATCGATCCCGAGACGAATGCCCGCCGGGTGCTCAAGGCGTCCGGCGACAAGGACCATCCCACCAACTTCGGGCGGCTCTGCACCAAGGGTGCGACGAGCGCGGAGATGCTCGTGGCCGGTGGCCGCATGGAAACCGGGTACGTGCGGGACGAGCGCGGGGAGGCGCCCGCCGCGGTGGACGTCGGCGCCGCCATCAGCGAGACCGCCCGCCGGCTGAAGGAACAACTCGACGAGCACGGTCCCGACGCCCTGTCCTTCTATGTGTCCGGTCAGATGTCCATCGAGGCGCAGTACCTGATCACCAAACTGGCGAAGGGTTTCGTCGGGACCAACCAGATCGAGTCGAACTCGCGGCTGTGCATGGCCAGTGCCGGCACCGGCTACAAGCAGTCCCTCGGCGCCGACGGCCCGCCCGGCTCCTACCAGGATTTCGACAAGGCCGACGTGTTCTTCGTGATCGGCGCCAACATGGCCGACTGTCACCCCATCCTGTTCCTGCGGATGATGGACCGGATCAAGGCCGGCGCCAAACTGATCGTCGTCGACCCCCGACGCAACGCGACCGCCGACAAGGCCGGCCTGTTCATGCAGATCGCGCCCGGCACCGACCTCGCACTGCTCAACGGCCTGCTGCACCTGCTCGTGCGCAACGGGCACACCGATCCCGAGTTCATCGCCGAGTTCACCGAGGGCTGGGAGGTGATGCCGGAATTCCTCGAGGAGTACACCCCCGAGAAGGTCGCGGAGATCACCGGCATCCCCGAATCCGACATCCGGCAGGCCGCCCAGTGGATCGGTGAGGCCGAGAACTGGATGAGCTGCTGGACGATGGGCCTCAACCAGAGCACCCACGGCACGTGGAACACCAACGCGATCTGCAACCTGCACCTGGCGACCGGGGCGATCTGCCGTCCGGGCAGCGGCCCGTTCTCCCTCACCGGTCAGCCGAACGCCATGGGCGGCCGCGAGATGGGGTACATGGGTCCCGGTCTGCCGGGCCAGCGGTCGGTGCTCGCCGCCGACGATCGGGCGTTCATCGAGGACCTGTGGGAGTTGCCCGAAGGCAGCATCCGCACCGAGGTCGGCACCGGCACCGTCGACATGTTCGAGCGCATGGTGGCGGGCGACATCAAGGCCTGCTGGATCATCTGCACCAATCCCGTTGCCACCGTGGCCAACCGGCGGACCGTGATCGAGGGCCTCGAGGCCGCCGATCTCGTGATCACCCAGGACGTCTTCCTCGACACGGAGACCAACGGGTACGCCGACATCCTGCTTCCCGGCGCACTGTGGGCCGAGTCGGATTCGGTGATGATCAACTCCGAGCGCAACCTCACCCTGCTGCAGCAGGCCGTCGACCCGGTCGGCCAGGCGCTGCCCGACTGGCAGATCATCGCCCGCGTCGCCTGCGAGATGGGGTATGCGGACGCGTTCACCTACGAATCCTCGGAGGACGTGTTCGAGGAGATCAAGCGCACCTGGAATCCCAAGACCGGCTACGACCTTCGCGGCGTCAGCTACGACCGCCTGCGGGAGACGCCGGTGCAGTGGCCGAGCCCGCCCGGCAACCGCACCGACCGCAACCCGATCCGCTACGTCAACGACGGCGTCAGCCAGAACCTGCTGTCCGCTCCCGACGGTTCACTCCCCCGCCTCGCGTTCGCCACCGCGAGCGGCAAGGCCGCCTTCTTCCCGCGCCCGCACATGCTGCCCGCGGAGATGCCCGACGACGACTACCCGATGGTCCTCAACACCGGGCGACTGCAGCACCAGTGGCACACCATGACGAAGACCGGCAAGGTCGCCAAGCTCAACAAGTTGAACTCCGGCCCGTTCGTCGAGATCAATCCGATTGATGCGCAGAAGCTGTCGATCTCCGAAGGCGACAAGGTGGAGGTCGCGTCCCGGCGCGGCCGCGCGGTACTGCCCGCCGTCGTCAGCGACCGCGTGCTGCCCGGAGGCTGTTTCGCCCCGTTCCACTGGAACGACTCGTTCGGTGAATACCTCAGCATCAACGCCGTCACCAACGACGCCGTCGACCCCACGTCCTTCCAGCCGGAGTTCAAGGTGTGTGCCGTCTCCCTGACCCGGGTGGCCCCGGTGTCCGAGCCCGCGGTTCCGGAACCGACCGGGGCGCTCACCCTCGCCAGCGGCTCGCCCGCCGCCGAGATGAGCCGCATTCTCGGACTGGATGATTCGGCTTCCCCCAGCTTCGACGAACACGAGCGCACGTACCTTGCAGGACTGCTGGCGGGTCTGCAGTCCACCGAACTGCAGGGCGTTCCGGTCCTTCCGCGCACCGCGCCGATCTCCGGGTCGAAGAGGGTGTGGCTGGACGGTCTGATGGCGGGGTTGTTCTCCCGCTCCGCCGTGCCGGACGGCTCCGCGGCGCCGGACGCGAGTCCCGCGAACGCTGAATCGGTCCAGCATCCCGTGGTCGTGGTGTGGGCGTCGCAGACCGGCAACGCGGAGGAGTTCGCCGCCGAATGCGCCCGCCAACTCGAGGAGGCCGGCCACGGCACCCACCTCACCAGCATGGACGACTACGACGTCGCGGGCCTCGCCGACGTCCGCGATCTCCTGATCATCACCAGCACGTTCGGGGACGGCGACGCCCCCGACAACGGCAGCAGCTTCTGGTCCGCACTCAGCAGCGACGAGGCGCCGAGGCTGGCGCAGACCCGTTACGCCGTACTGGCCTTCGGCGACTCGAACTATGACGACTTCTGCGGGCACGGCAAGCGAATCGACGCCCGGTTGGAGCAACTCGAGGCGAAGCGGCTGACCGAGCGCGTCGACTGCGAACCCGACTACGAGGATCAGGCGAACCAGTGGCTGACCCAGGTGCAGAACCTGGTCCGCGAGCGCGCGGCCGTCGGCGGCGCCCCGGCCGCCCCGGCGCCTACCAGGCCCGCAGCGAAGAAGGCGGCCACGTTCACCCGGAAGTCTCCCCTGGTCACGCGCTTGACGAGGAACATCCCGCTCAGCGCGGCCGGTTCGTCGAAGGACGTGCGGCAGTTCGGCTTCGACGTGAGCGATCCGGAATTCTCCTACGAGGCGGGCGATGCGCTCGGTGTGTGGCCCACCAACAGCGACGGCGTCGTCGACGAGTGGCTGAAGGTCACCCGGTCGATCCCGGACACCCCCGTCACGCTGCCGGACCTGCCGGAGATGACCCTGAGGGAGGCGCTGCGCACGAAACTCGAGATCACCAAGGTGACCCCCGAACTACTGCGGTTCGTGCAGAGCCGCACACAGGACACCGAACTGGCGCGACTGCTGCGCCCGCACAACAAGATCGCGCTGCAGCAGTGGTTGTGGGGACGGCAGTCGATGGACGTGCTGGCGCAGTACGAGGTCGACGCGGACGCCGAGGAGTGGCTGGGCGTGCTCAAGCGCCTCCAGCCGCGGCTGTACTCGATCTCGTCGAGCCCCAAGGTGGACCCGGACGAGGTGCAGCTGACCGTCTCCGCGGTGCGCTACAACCACGAGGGCAAGAACCGCTCCGGGGTGTGCTCGACGTTCCTCGCCGATCACTGCGACGACGCGGACGTGCCGATCTTCGTGCAGAAGTCGGCGCACTTCCGTCCCCCGTCGGCCGCCGACGCGCCGATGATCATGGTCGGCCCCGGTACCGGGATCGCACCGTTCCGCGGATTTCTGCACGAACGCAGGGAATTGGGTCACACGGGCAAGAACTGGATGTTCTTCGGTGAGCAGCACGAGGCTACCGACTTCTACTACCGCGAGGAGATGGAAGCTATGCACCGCGACGGATTTCTCACCCACCTCGATGCGGCGTTCTCCCGGGACCAGCGGCAGAAGATCTACGTGCAGGACCGCATTCGCGAGCACGGCGCCAAGCTGTGGGGCTGGATGCAGGAGGGAGCCTCGCTGTACGTGTGCGGCGACGCCAGCCGGATGGCGAAGGACGTCGACGAGACGGTCCGCGAAGTCGTCCGCACCCACGGTCGCCTCGACGAGGAGGACACCGAGCTGTACATGAAGCAGCTGTCCACCGACAAGCGCTACGTGCGGGACGTGTACTGATCGCTCGCCCCCGGAAGGCTACGTGGACGCGAGCCAGCTGTCGGTCTGCTGCTCGGCGATGGAGACGAGCCGGTCGTATCCGAGGTTGATGTCGACGAGATGGCTGTTGAACAAGGGCAATTCGTTCACGTGCTGGGCCGAGGGGTCGGTGAGGCGGAACTGGTAGTCGTGGTAACCGTTCACCTCGATGCACCGGCCGACGGCGCGTTCGGCGCTGGTGGTCCATGTCGATGCCGACGTCGGTGCACCCTGCGGGAACGAGGTGTATCCCAGCAGCACCGAGATGATCCCGAACGCGTACGGGGCGCTGGGGATGGTGATGCCCACGGGGTCGGGGTTTCCGCTCAGCACGGCGGGGTCGGTGCAGGCGACCTGATAGCCGGGCCCGCTGGGCAAACCCAACGCCGGCGAGAGGGCGTCGACGGAACTGTTGCCGAACAACGACACGGTGGGATCCGCCACCGCGGTGGAATACGCGACGACACACCCCGATTCACCCTGCCGGGTGCACACGGGGATGTTCTGGAAATCGCCGCCGACCGTGCTGCCACGGGCGGTGAGGACGTTGCCGCCCATCAGGAATGCCCCCACGAGCTGCCGGCGGAGAGCGGGGTTCGGGTCGATCTGGTCGTGGATGAGTTTGCGCAGCATCATCGTGCCCTGCGAGTGGCCGATGAGGATGACGCCGCGCCCGTTGTTGTCGTGGGCGAGGTAGTCGTTCCAGGCGGCGAGGACGTCGCCGTAGCCGGTCTGGGCCAGGGGTGCGCCTGCCAGCCCGGCCGCGATCCCCGGAACGAGCGTCATCTGCCGGTAGATCGGGGCGAAGACACGGCACCCGCCGGCGAATCTCGCGGCCTGATAGCTGGCGATCGACTGCACCTCGGGCTGCGCCGTCAGGTCGGCGTTGAGGGCGAGCTGGTCACTGACGGTCGGGTAGACGTAGAAGCAGTCGACCGGCTTCTCCGCCTCGTCGGCCGGTTCGGGGGAACCCGTGACCTCCCCGGTGCCCAGGTCGGTGGTGTCCGAGGGGAGGTCGCACGGATCGGCACCGATGTGCGGGCTGCACAACCACTGCACCGGTGGTGGCGACAGGACGGGTTGCGCAGTCGACGGTGCCGCGAGACCCACCGCGCCGACACCGACCAGCAACGTCGCACTCACCGCGCACGACAGCCTTCTCCATACCGACACGGGTACCGCCTCACGTGATCCAGGTAACACTTCGACAGGGCCGATTATGTATACCAGCCGGTAACGTCTATTTGAAGACCCCCGGCCTACTCCCCGTCATCCGCGCTACCTTCCGCGAGGAAGCCGCATTCTCGGAAGTTTCCGCTTGGTGGATCCGCATATGCCGACATAGCATGTCCTTTATGACGCATGCGCGGACGATCTCCGAATGACGGGTATTCGGATACGGCAGGCCGCGGAACTCCTCGGCGTCAGCGACGACACGGTTCGGCGGTGGATCGACAACGGCAGCCTCGCGGCGGACAAGGACGAGTCGGGCCGCAAGGTGATCGACGGTCCCGCCCTCGCCGAGTTCGCGCGCGCCAACGCGTCGAAATCGCCCGACCTGCTCGGATCGGAATCCTCGGCGCGTAACCGATTCACCGGCATCGTCACCGCGGTCGTGATGGACAAGGTGATGGCCCAGGTCGAGATGCAGTGCGGGCCTTTCCGTGTCGTTTCCCTGATGAGCAGTGAAGCTGTCCGCGACCTCGGGCTCGAGCCCGGCAAGGTCGCGGTAGCCGTCGTCAAGTCGACCACGGTGATCGTCGAAACTCCTGGAGGAATTTCATGAAGATGTCCTGGCGCCGGGTCACGACGGGGGCTGCTGCGGCCGCACTCGGTCTGGGCCTTCTCACCGGTTGCGGTTCGAACGACGACAGCGGCGCCGGCGCCTCGGGTTCGGCCGAGTCGACGTCCGCGGCCGCATCGGGCGGCGACATCACGGTGTTCGCCGCGGCGTCGCTGAAGGGCACGTTCACCGAACTCGGCGAGATGTTCGAGACCGCGAACCCCGGGTCCCACGTGGAGTTCAGCTTCGCGGGTTCCTCCGACCTCGCCGCGCAACTCGACCAGGGCGCCGGCGCCGACGTGTTCGCGTCCGCCGACACGAACAACATGACGAAGGTCGTCGACGCCGGACTCGTCGCGGGCACCCCGGTCAACTTCGCGACCAACACGCTGACCATCGTGACGGCGCCGGGAAACCCCAAGGGCATCACGTCCTTCGCGGATCTGAACCGTGAGGGCACGCTCGTGGTCACGTGCGCCCCGCAGGTTCCGTGCGGTTCCGCGACGCAGAAGGTCGAGACGGCTTCGGGTGTCGACCTCACCCCCGTCAGTGAGGAGTCGTCGGTCACCGACGTGCTGAACAAGGTGACGGCCGGTCAGGCGGACGCCGGACTCGTGTACGTCACCGACGCGGCAGGCGCGGGCGACAAGGTGACCGCCGTGGCCTTCCCGGAGGCCGCGCAGGCCGTGAACACCTATCCGATTGCCGCGCTGTCCGCTTCGAAGCAGCCGGAGGCGGCGCAGGGCTTCATCGACCTCGTCACCGGACCCGAGGGCCAGGCGGTGCTGGCGAAGGCCGGATTCGCCCAGCCGTGATCCGAGCGCCGAGGGTGAAGGTTCCGTCCGGGCTTCCGGGCTGGATCTTCGTGCCCGCAGCGGTGGGCGGCCTGTTCGTCGTCCTGCCGCTGTCCGCGATGCTGGCGAGTGTCGACTGGACGCGATTCTTCGAACTGGTCACGTCGGAATCGTCACTCGCGGCGCTGGAACTGAGTCTGCGCACCGCCGCCGCGAGTACTGCGCTGTGCATCGTGCTGGGTGTCCCGATGGCGGCGGTGCTGTCCCGCAGCAGCTTTCGCGGTCTCGAGGTGCTGCGGTCGCTGGTGCTGCTGCCCCTGGTGCTTCCACCGGTGGTCGGGGGTATCGCCCTGCTCTACACGTTCGGCCGGAAAGGTCTGATCGGGCAGCACCTCGAGGTCGCGGGCATCCACATCGCGTTCACCACCACGGCCGTGGTGCTCGCACAGACCTTCGTCGCGCTGCCGTTCCTGGTGGTCAGCCTCGAAGGGTCGCTGCGGACCGCGGGCAGGCGGTACGAGCACGCCGCCGCCACGCTCGGTGCGAGTCCCACCACCGTCTTCCGGCGGGTGACGCTCCCCCTGGTGCTGCCCGGACTCGTGTCCGGTTCGGTGCTGGCGTTCGCGCGGGCGCTCGGCGAATTCGGGGCGACGTTGACGTTCGCGGGCAGTCTGCAGGGCGTCACCCGGACCCTGCCGCTCGAGATCTACCTGCAGCGTGAGACGGACGCGGATGCGGCCGTGGCGTTGTCGCTGGTGCTGGTGATCGTCGCGGTCGTCATCGTGGTGGGTTCGCGGGGCTGGGCGTCGAGGGCGGCACTGTGACCGGCCTGAGCGTCGAGGCTCGGGTCGCCGCACGCGGTGTCGAGGTGGGATTCGACCTCGCCGAGGGTGAGGTGCTGGCCGTCCTCGGACCGAACGGCGCAGGCAAGTCGACGGCGCTGTCGGTGGTCGCGGGCCTCGTCCGCCCCGACGCGGGACGGGTCGAACTGAACGGCCGGGTGCTCACCGACACCGAGCGCGGCATCGCGGTGCCGCCGCACCGGCGCGGTATCGCGCTGCTCGCGCAGCAGGCACTGTTGTTTCCGCATCTGACGGTGGCCGCGAATGTGGCGTTCGCGCCGCGCAGTTCGGGTCGCGGACGCCGGGAGTCGCGGGCGGTCGCCGAGAAGTGGCTGGATGCGGTCGATGCGAGCCAGTTCGCCGACCGCCGCCCGCACGAGTTGTCCGGCGGGCAGGCGCAGCGGGTCGCGGTCGCCCGCGCGCTCGCCGCGGAACCGCAGGCACTGCTGCTCGACGAACCCATGTCCGCCCTCGACGTCGCTGCGGCCCCCGCCCTGCGGGTGCTGCTCCGGCGGGTGCTGCGGGAGGGCGACCGGACAGCGGTCGTGGTCACCCACGACGTCCTCGATGCGCTGGCGCTGGCGGACCGGGTGATCGTCGTCGAGGGCGGACAGGTCGTCGAATCCGGTTCGGTGCGTGACGTGTTGACGCGCCCGCGCAGTGCGTTCGCCGCGCGGATCGCCGGACTCAACCTCGTTCCCGTGTTCGCGGCGCAGGACGGGTTCGAGACCGAGACCGGTGTCCGGATGCACGGCCTGCTCGACGCCGATTTCGTCGGGGGCGCGCCGGCCGTCGCGGTGTTCGCACCGCACTCGGTGGCCGTGCACCGGCGGTCTCCGGAAGGCAGTCCGCGCAACGTCTTCCAGGTGACCATCTCGGAGATCGAGGTGCGCGGGCCGACGGTCCGGGTGCGCGCCGCCGAAGCCGGGGGCCGGCTGGAACTGAGCGCCGACGTGACCGCGGCGTCCGTTGCGGAACTCGATCTGGTGCCGGGCCTGGACGTGTATTTCGTCGTCAAGGCCACCGAAGTTGCGCTTCACACCGTGCGTACTTGTTAACGTCCGGCGGTTAATAAGTACTCACGGGTGCAGGGTCGCGTGCATCAGGTAGACGTTGTAGCTGTCCCACTCCGAGATCGTGAAATACAGGTCCTCGTCCGTCGACCACGGGTGGATGAAGCCGCCGTACGCCTTCGGGTAGTCGGCTGTGTCGACGAGCGTCGCCGCGTCCGACCACACACCCTGCGGGCTCGACGACTGCCGGAGGATGATCGAACCGCCGACGGGTTCGAGGTAACTCATCTGCCACTTGTCCGCGGCCGCGTCGTAGCGGACCGACAACTCGCTGGCGACCCCGCCGACGATGGGGGTCGCGAGGTCCCGGGATACGGGGGTCCACGTGCCGTCCGACCAGTACTGGTACGACGTGGTGTTGAGTACCTGGTCGACCGGTACCCGGGCCAGGCCGATGGTGCCGATCCGCCCGTTGGGGGTGCCGAACATGTACACGTAGTCGCCGTGCGGCACCATCGCGGACACCTGGAACCGGGCGCCGAAGATGTTGTCCCACTTGGCGTGCTGATCCTTGGTCCAGGTCTGCCCGTTGTCGTCGGAGTACGCGATGCCACCGTAGTTCGTGTACCACATGCCGGGGACCATGCTCCAGCGCTTCACGGACATGTAGCTGAGGTACTGGCGGTCACCGATCGCGAATCCCGACGTGGGGATGGTGGTCGTCTCGAAGTTGTTGATGTGCCTGCTGTCGATGATCTCGGCGGCGTGGCATCGGCTGTCCTGGACCATGCTGTCGATGGTCATGCCGTCGGACAGGTCGGTGTCGGTGCTGTGCCCGAGAACGTTGCTGCGCCAGTCCTCGCCGAACGCACCCGGCGGGGCCCAGTCCTTGCCGAACGTGTCACCGAACGCGACCGCCACCTCGCCGGGCTTCGTCTCCCACGTGATCCCGAGGTCGGTGCCGTCCACCTGCCAGCGTTTGTCGGTCCGGTTCTCGGAACCCTGTCCCGTCAGCTGCGACACCAGGCTTACGTCGCCGACACCCGGCTTCGCCATCGCCGCGGTGAGAGAACCACGTTCGGCCGGGTTGATCTCGACCGGCGGGGCGGGCTGCGGGTCGGGCCCCGGACCGCCGGGAACGGGAATGGGAATGGTCTCGGGCCGCGGATCGATCGAGATCTTCGGGATGGTCAGCGCACTCGAGCCGGACGAGCCGGACGAGCCCGACGAGCCCGACGACCCCGCCGAACCCGAAGAACCCGGGTCGGTTTCCGGTTTTCCGGTTTCGTCGGTGAGGTCGGGGCACGGGTCCGCGCACGGGTCGGCGGGAAGGTCCTGGGCGACGCGGGTCTGGTCGACGCGCGGTCCGGGAACGGGGACGGGCACGAAGTCGGGGTACGGGATCGGGATGCTCACGGTCGGCGGGACCGGGGGCAGCAGTGGCCCGCCCGGGCTCGGCGGCTCCTTCGCCGGGTTGAATCCGGTCTCGCCGCAGGCGTTCACCGGGAGCCACGGCAGGGTCTCGGCTGCCGCCGGGGCGGCGGTGAAGCCGATCGTCGCGGCCACGACGGCGGCAACGCACAGGGGCACTCCGGACACAGACCAGGACTTGTCGACCACGGGACCCCTCCACATCGGTGGTCGGAGTGATGGTGGACCGACCTGCACGCGCGGGGTCGAAGATAACACCGGGGGACGGCATCCCCGACGCACGCGCCCGGCCTGTCCGGTCGCAGTCCGGTCACAGTGCGGTCTCACGGTTGCAGCGCAATTCGCTGTCATTCGATGGAACCGGATGCGGTCGCGCTGCGTCCAACCTTCATATGGATCCTCTCGAGTATTCGTTCGGAACCGGTGCCGACGCCCCGGTGACGTGGACGTCGCCCGCCGATCTCGACCTCGGACCGTCCGGTGGCATCGATGCGGTGCGCCTGGACTTCGACGGCGAAGGGCTCCTCGACGACGCGATGTGGGACTCGGACGGCGACGGGGTGGCCGATCGTTCGGTGCTCGACTACGACGCAGAGGACGAGGCCCGCTACTTCATCGATCCTTCCGGTGATGGGACGTGGAATGCCGAGGTAGCGGGGCCGAGCGAGCACGTGGACCCGGCCCACCACCCGCACCCGGTACCCGGGGCGTTCGGGCCTCCGCATTTCGAACTGCGCGCGGTGAGCGTCGAGATTCCGCGCGAGCCACCGGTGATCGCGGCGGTGCACACGTGGCGCCCGGATCCGGTGGGCGGCACCGCAGGGACCATTGACGCAGGCACCGAAGCCGGGCAAGGTGGGTTGGGAAATCAAACTTACCGAGCATTCGACGAGGAGAACACACGATGACCGATCTGACCCGCGAGGCGGCGAGCGCCTTCGTCGCCGCTGCCGGACTGGAACTCGACGAGGTGTCGGGGACGAAGGTGGTCGGCCACATCGACCTGTCCGCCGACCACCACACACCGTGGGGAGTCGTGCACGGCGGCGTCTACACGACGGCGGTCGAATCGGCCGCCAGCATCGGCGCGAGCACGGCCGTCGCCGACCGCGGTCAGTTCGCGGTGGGCGTGCACAACGGCACCGACTTCCTGCGGGCCCGCACCGAGGGCCGGGTCGACGTGGTCGCGGTGCCCATCCAGCAGGGCCGCGTGCAGCAGTTGTGGTCGGTGGTGATCACGGCAGCCGACACCGGTAAGGAGGTGGCGCGCGGTCAGGTCCGCCTGCAGAACGTGCCGATGCCGGGGTCGGAATAGCGGGTTCTCAGGCGGGTTCGCGGCGGGTATTGAGCAGGACGCCGACGAGTCCGAGTCCGTAGATCGCCCCGCCCGCCAGCACCAGTGCGAGTGATCGGCCGTCGGGGGCGATCACGAGGGACGCGGCGGCGATCGACCCGATGAACGCCACGTTGAACACCGTGTCCTGAAGCGCGAACACCTGTCCCCTGCGGTCGTCCTCGATCTCGATCTGCATCGCTGCGTCGCCGCTGAGTTTGATGGACTGCCCGGCGAATCCGAGCAGCAGGGCACCGCACAGCAGCGACACCTGCGTCAGGGTCGCGACGAGCGTGCACTGCACGACGAGGGCGAGGATCAGGCCGCCGACGATGGTGCGGGACCGCCCGATGCGCGGAATGAGGAACGGCGTCGAGATCGCGGCCAGCAGCATGCCCGCGGCGGTGGCGCCGAGGGCGACACCGAAACCGGCGAGGCCGCCCGGCAGGGCGCTGACGGTGGCGGTGTCACGCAACACCAGAACCATGATCAACGTGTTGATGCCGAACACGATCCGGTGTGTGCCGATCCCGATCATCGCGGTCGTGACGCCCGGCGAATGCCACACGGCGAGCGCGCCGTTGCGCAGGCCGGCGGCGACGGCGCGGACCGCCCCGTATTCGGGTTTCTCGTCGGCGTGCGGACCGAGAAGCCGATGGTGGAAGCGTGACGCCGCGAACGCGGCCACCGCGGAACCGCAGGCCGCGGCCGCCACGGCGATTCCGGAGCCGCGGTCACCGGCGCCGACGAACGAGATGATGGCGACGGACGTCGCGGCCCCGAGTGCGGCGACGACGGAACCGGTGGTGGCGAGCACCGAATTGGTGGCTACGAGCCACGACCGGTGCACCACGCGCGGCAGCGCCGCCGAGACTCCCGCGAGAACGAACCGGCTCACCCCGATGGCTGCGAGGGCGAGCACGAGGAGTGCGGACTCCCCGGTTCCGGTCTCCAGCAGCGCGGCGGTCACCAGAATCAGCAGTCCGCGCAGCACATTCGCCCACAGCAGCACGCCGCGGCGGTCCCAGCGATCCAGGAGTGCGCCCGCGTACGGTCCGATCACCGAGTACGGGAGCAGCAGCACCGCGAAACCGGCGGCGATCGCGATGGGATCCGTCTCCCGCTCGGGGTTGAACAGGATCGCGCCGCCGAGTGCGGCCTGGAACATGCCGTCGCCGAACTGGCTGGCGAATCGCACGGTGGCGAGACGGGCCAGCCCGGGCGACCGCCGGAGGGTGTACGCCGTTCTGCGCCACGCCTCGCGCCGGTCCCCGAGCTGTTTCGCCATTCACAGGACCCTATCCGGCGGCCGCGACCGACCTGTCCTGCCACCACCGGACGGTCTCGTCGGCGGCCCGGTCGAGTGGGGTCGGGGCCAGTCCGAGCCGGGCCTCGCTCTCGGACGAGTCCATCACGAACGGCTCCTCGAACTGGTAGAGCATCTCCGCGAGTTCGCGACTCCCCTGGTGGACGAGCCCGGCGCCGCGGATCACCCAGCCGGGCAGGGTGCCCACCTTCGGGACGGGAACCCGGGCGGCCTTCGCATAGGCCTCGACCATCTGCCGCTGGGTGACGGCAGGCGCGGTCGGTGCGTGCAGCACCGAGTTCCACAGCGTCGGGTCGTGGGCGGCGGCGATCATCGCGGCCGCGAAGTCGCCGATGTACGTGAACGAGTGGGGCAGGTCCGCGGAACCGAGGACACGCATCGTCTTGCCCGCGAGGACGACGGGAACCATGCGCTCGCCGGCGTGCGCGTTCAGCACCTGCGGTCCGAAGAAATCGGACGCGACGACGCTCACGGTGGGCGTCGAGGATTCGGCGCGGGCCTTCAGCAACCGGGTCCGGATGCCGCGCTTGCCGGAGTCGGCCGACCGCGGCGTGTGCTCGGTCATCGGCTGCCGGGAGGCGTCGTAGGAGTAGAGGCTCTCGGGGAACACGACGACCGCGCCGACGTGTCCGGCGGCCGCGAGGACGGTCTGCTCGGCGGCCGGGAGTTCGCGCTCCCAAGCGCCGGCGTTGTAGGCGGCGTGGATGCAGTGGTAGACGGCGGTTGCTCCGTCGAAGGCCTCACGCAGCGCCGCGGCGTCGGAGACGTCGACCTTCCGCCGCTCGATCAGGGCATGCTCCGGGCCGCTGCCCGAGCGGGTGAGGACCCGCACCCGCCGGCCCTGTTCGGCGAGCTGCCGGGCGACGGTCCAGCCGACGGGCCCTGCTCCGGTGACGATCTCGAGATTCGACATTTCTGCTCCCGCTGAGTGAGTCGATTTCGGTGATTCGAGAGCACTGCTCTCTGTGTCATTCGAGAATGCTCGCTCCGGCCGGTGATGTCAAGAGCAGTGCTCTCTTTTGTTGACAGTGCTCTCTGAAATTGCGACGCTGGACCGCATGGCAGTCACACCACGGGAGCGCGCCCGCGAGCAGACGTTGCAGGACATCACGAGGATCGGTCGCGAACAACTGGCCGCGGTCGGGGGTGCGGCCCTGTCGCTGCGGGCCGTCGCGCGGGACCTCGGCGTGGTGTCGTCCGCCGTCTACCGGTATGTCAGCAGCCGCGACGAACTGCTGACGCTGCTCGTCGTCGACGGATACAACGAACTCGGCGACGCCGCGGAGGCGGCCGTGGCGTCCGCAGCCGAACCGCGGGACCAGTTCCTGGCGCTCGGACGTGCCGTCCGCGAGTGGGCGCTGCGCGAGCCCGCCCGCTACGGACTGCTGTTCGGCAGCCCGGTTCCCGGCTACCACGCGCCCGGGGAGCAGACCACGACTCCGGGAACGCGGGTGATCAACGCCCTCGTCGGGATCTTCGACAACGCGTTCCGGGCGGGCAAGCTCGAGGCGGACGCGGCGGCGCCCATCGACGACCGCCTCGCCGCCGACCTCGACCGCGTCCGTGCCGAACTCGGCCTCACCACACCCGACCACCTGCTCGCCCGCGGTGTGCTGGTGTGGTCGGCACTGTTCGGGGCCGTGAACTTCGAGGTGTTCGGGCAATACGGCGCCGACACGTTCACCGCACCGGGTGCACTGTTCGAGCACCACCTCGCCGTCCTGGCCGAGACGGCGGGGCTGGCCGCGGCGTAAAGCGGCGAACCGGACGCAGGTCGCGTCCTCCGTCACATCGCGTTCGCCGCGGTGGGATGATGTTCAGGTGGCGCACGCAGAAGAACCCGAAGATCGAACGGCGTCGACGGAACCGGTGGTCCGGCCCGGCAGCCTGTTGGTCTCGTCCACAGATCTCGTCGAACCCGCTTTCCGTCGCACCGTGATCTATGTGATCGAGCACAACGAGGCCGGAAGCCTCGGTGTGGTCATCAACCGTCCCAGCGAAACCGCCGTCCACGACGTGCTGCCACAGTGGGCGCCGCTCACCGCGCGCCCGTCCGCGCTGTACGTCGGCGGTCCCGTCAAACGTGACGCCGCACTGTGCCTGGCGACGCTGCGCACCGGCGCGCAGGCCGACGGCGTCCCCGGTCTGCGCCGGGTCCACGGCCGCGTCGTGATGGTCGATCTCGACTCCGACCCCGAGGTCGTCGCCCCGCTGGTGGAGGGCATCCGGATCTTTGCCGGCTACTCGGGATGGACGTACGGTCAGCTCGACTCCGAACTCCAGCGCGACGACTGGATCGTCATCTCGGCGCTCGCATCGGACGTCGTCGCCCCGGCCCGTGTCGACGTGTGGGCGCAGGTGCTGCGCAGGCAGCCGCTCCCCCTCGCCCTGCTCGCCACCCACCCGATCGACGTCGAGCGCAACTGAGCCGACACACCCCGCGCACGTCCCTGGGCTGTCGGGGACGGGTGGTATCAACAGAGGTGGGGAACGAGAAGTGAGGAGGACAGCACACGTGATCGACACCTGTCACGGAACATTGATCGTGCACACGCTCTACGGAGCCGAATGCACCGACGAGTCGTGCGTCGAGTTGTCCGAGGTCCGGCACGCACTGATCATCGACTGCGACGAATTCGGTGACTGCGCGTGTTCGGCGGAGTTCGCCGAGCAGTTGCGTCACGCCTCCTGAGAATCCACCTCGAGCGAGACTCCGACCTCCGACAGTCGCCGGCTCAGCTTCGGGAGATGGCTGCCCGGCCAGTACAGCTGCGCACAGTCCCGGCACCGGCTGAACTGCTGTTCGTTCCGCGCGACCCCCGGCGGCGCCTCGGCGAGCGCGTCGTCGCGGGCAATCGGCGCGAGTAGCCCGTTGCACCGTGCGCACCGCGTGAACGGCGTGATCCGCGACCGAAGGTCAAAGCGGTCCAACACTTCCCGCAGCTGCCGGCGTGGGTCCGTTTCGTGCAGGAAACCGCCGTGGGTGACCGCCGACCGTTTGAGCAGTCCCGTGTCCCGGGTCAGGACGATGCGATGCTCGGCGAGGGAGATGTCCACCAGTTCCGTGTCGTCGAAGTCGTTGCGGTAGCGGGTGTCGAAGCCGAGCAGGCGGAGGTAGCGAGCGAGGCGGCCGAGGTGCACGTCGAGCACGAATTTCGGGTCCCGCAGCGGTCGGGGACGCAGTTTCGTCACCCCGGTCAGGTCGAAACGCTCGAACACGGGGTAGACCGCGACGCGTTCGCCGCCACGCAGGAGATGCCCGAAATCGACCGACACCTCGTCGACGAGGATCAGATCCACCTCGGTGTGCGGGACGCCCAGCGCCTCGATGCGGTCCTTCACCGACGGGGTGCCGTCGAATCGGTGCTCGAAGGTGCGCTTGCGCTGCACCGGCGGCAGAAAGTCGTTCAGCTCCTCGTAGAAGCGGAACTCGCAGTGGCGAAGCGGTTCGGGCATCGGCGTTTCACGTCCTCAGGCCACAGTACTGGCCTCCTCTGCCGGGTTCCCACCCCTCGTGCGGATGCCGAGCACGGCGACGACGCCGCACAGGACGGCTCCGATGATCGCGAGTTCGAGGACGGCCACGTGCATGCCCTGGACAGTGATGGCGATGCCCGCGCAGATGGACGGCACCGCGAGACCGACGTAGCCGACGGTGAAGAACGCGGCGAGCGTCCCGCCCTGGGCGTCGGGGGCGTGCTCGGCGGCAGCGGCGCCCACCGCGCGCATCGCACCGGCGAACGAGAGTCCGTGTCCCACACCGACGACGACCGTCACGGTGCACAGCAGGGCGAGGGACGGCGCGAAGTCGACGACGAGCAGACCGACCATGCCGACGCCGACGGCGCCGATGCCCAGGGTTCGGCAGAGCACGGTTCCGAGTCGGTTGGCGACGAGTTGCGCGGACACCGAGCACACCATGACCAGTGCGGCGGCACCGCCGGCGACCACCAGGTTGCTCACGTCGAGCAGGTCGATGATCCACGTCGGAACCACCGACTGGAACAGGCCGACGGCTCCCCACGCCAGTGCGACTCCGAGGGAGGACAGCCAGAACACCCGGCGCAGGGGTGCGGGGACGTGCGGCACCTGGAACAACTGGGTGGGGCGTGACGTACCGCCGGTGGGTGCGGGGAGCAGCAGCACCATGATCAGCGCGGGCAGGAGCGCCAGCGCGAACAGCACGTACGGCAGGACGAGGGCGTGCGGAAGGTACTGCGCGACGGCGCCGCCGAAGAGCGGGCCGAGTGCCGCGCCGAGGGCGGTGGTGAGCGTGGCGGCGAGACCGGCGCGGCGGAGGTTCCGGGCGGGTTCGTGCTCGATCAGGGCGGCGGACCCGGCGGCCGAGCAGGCGCCGACGGCGATGCCCTGGGAGATCCGGCCGAGGAACAGCCAGATGGTCGAGTCGGCGAAGGCGAGGAGGACGGCGCCCAGGAGGCTGAAGAAGATCGCGGCCAGCAACACGAAGCGGCGTCCCAGCGCGTCCGACAGCGGACCGAAGAACAGCAGCGAGGGAAGCAGACCGGCGACGTAGACGGCGAAGATCAGCGTCTGGACCAGCGGGGTGAAGCCGAATTCGTGGCGGTAGAGCGAGTACAGCGCCGTAGGCATGTTGGAGCCGAGGAGCAGGACCACGAGGAGATAGTTCAGGCCGTGGAAGTGGCGGCCGGTGGTGCGGGCGGCGGCGGTCGGGAGGGCGTCGGCGGGAGCGGTTGACGTGGACGTGGGGGGTCGCCTCCTCGGGCTGTCCGAATACGTGGGGCTGTCCGAATGCGTGGAGCTGTCCAAATACATGGGACGTCCTACGTAGTTTAGACGGGCCGGTCGGGACGAGCGAGCCGACGAGGTGTGAGGATGAGTACATGACGGTGGTTCGGCGCGAGTCCGCGTATCAGCAGTCCCTGGACTGGATGCGCGGCAGGATCGCCGAGGGCGACTGGACGGTGGGCGAGCGCATCCCCACCGAACCCGAGCTGATGACGCTGCTCGGAGTCGGGCGCAACACCGTGCGCGAGGCCATCAAGACCCTGACGTCCACGGGCATCCTCGAGATCCGGCGGGGATCGGGGACGTTCGTGCGGGCACGCACCGATATCGGCGGGCTGCTCGGGCGGCAGGTCGCGGTCGCCGAGATGCTGAACGTCTTCGAGGTCCGGCGGGCCCTCGAGACGGAGGCCGTCCGGCTGGCGTGCGGGCGGCGCACCGACGACGACCTGCGGTCGCTGTCCGCGCTACTCGAGGAACGGCAGCGCACCGCCGACGAGGCGTCCCGATTCGCGGACGCCGACCTCGCGTTCCACCTCAGGGTCGTCGAGGCCGCGCACAATCCGGTGCTGTCCGACCTGTTCGCGGGGATCCTCGAACCCACCCGCGCTACGTACGACTTCACCGTGGGCATCCACCCGCCGTCGCTGACCACCGACGACCACCGTGCCGTCGTCGACGCGATCGCCGCCCGCGACGAGGACGCCGCCGTCCGGGCCGCCCTCGGCTACCTCGACCGCGTGCTCGAAGCGGTGCACCAGGCCTCCCGCCCGTGAGTGGTTAGCGAGTCCCTGCACTCGTTACGCACTCACGGGCGGCGGAGCCGCAGCTCGAGGGCAGGACCGATCACGGCGAGGGCTTCCGGGTGCGTCATCTCGAGGTGGCCGACGTCGACGACGGTGTTGGTCACGGCGCCCGACGCGTACGGCTCCCACGTCCTCGCCGCTGCGTCCTTGTCGACGCGTCCCCTGCCCGCCGTGAAGAAGGCGATGTCGCCGCGGAACACGCGGGGGCGGTACGCGTAGGCGAGCCGCTCCGAGGCGGTGAAGCTGTCCATGATCCCGTCGACACGTTCGGCGGTGACCAGCCCGGAGGCGATCAGCTGAGTGCGGATCGACGCGGTGACGTCCTCGCGAGTGGTCGCCTTCGCATCGGCTCCGAGGTCGAGCAACTCGCGCCACCCGCCGAGCAGATCGGCCGCCGGATGCCCGGTGTCCGCCTCGCGAGGGATGAGCGCCTCCAGGTCTTCGGCCGACCCGATGGCGCTGTCGAGGAGCGCGAGGAGCCCGACTTCGTCTCCGGCATCCTGCAATCGAACCGCGACCGCATGGGCGATGTCGCCGCCGAGCGACCATCCGAGCAGGTGATACGGGCCGTGCGGTTGAATCCGGCGGATCTCGACGACGTACCGTGCCGCGAGTTCTTCCACCGACTCCGCGCTGGGCTCTCCGGCGACCACATGCGGGTCCTGCAGTCCGTAGAGGGGACGATCCGCGTCCAGGCTGGAGACGAGGCCGCCGTAGAACCAGGCCAATCCCCCGGCCGGATGAATACCGAAGAGCGGTGGTTCGGATCCCGCGGCGCGCAGTGGTGTGACGATCTCGAAGCCGGACGTCGTTTCACCGGCAGCCCGGGCTTCGACCCGGCGCGCGAGGGCGGCAGGGGTCGGATCGGCGAACATCCACTGCAACGGCACTTCCAGACCGCAGTGGCTGTTCAGTTCCGACACCGCACGGGTCGCCAGCAGTGACGTTCCCCCCAACTCGAAGAAGCTGTCCGTCGCGCCGACCCGGTCCACACCGAGTACCGTCGCGAACCCGTTCGCGACGATCTCCTCCAGCGCGGTCGACGGTTCCCGGAACTCCCGCGTCCCGAACACCGGTGCAGGCAACGCCTTCCGGTCCAACTTGCCGTTCGTTGTCACCGGCAACTCGTCGAGCACGACGAAGGCGGACGGCACCATGTAGCTCGGCACGTCTCGCGCCACTGCGTCCCTGAGGGTGTCGACGTCGATCACCGCACCCGCGACCGGCATCACATACGCCACCAGTCGATCGCCGGCGTGCTCGTCGCCGTGGACGACCACGACGGCCCGGGCCACCGATACGTCGGACGACAACGCCGACTCGATCTCACCCAACTCGATTCGCTGCCCGCGGAGTTTCACCTGGAAATCCGTGCGCCCGACGTACACCAACCGGCCGTCGTCACGCCAGGCGACGAGGTCACCCGTGCGATACATCCGGTCACCCTCCGCGCCGAAGGGGTTGGCCACGAACCGGTCCGCGGTCAACTCCGGACGCCTGACATACCCCCGTGCGGTCTGGACACCCGCCAGAAACAACTCGCCCGGAACACCCACCGGCACCGGATGCAGCCGCGAATCGAGCACGTATGCCGCCGCGTTCCACACCGGCCTGCCGATGGGCACCGCAGAACCGACTGCGCCGTCGACCGCGCACTCGGTCGCGTGGACCGTGAACTCGGTCGGACCGTACAGGTTGTGCACCGCGACGCCCGGCAACCCGATGCGCACCCGTTCCACCGTGCGCACCGGCAACTCCTCACCCGCGACGAGGACGGCCCGCAGCGAACGGCAACTTCCGGCCTCGAGAACGTCGACGAACACCGACAGCATCGAGGGCACGAACGACACCAACGACACACCCTGCTCGTCGATCACGCGGGCCAGGTATTCCGGATCCCGATGGCCGTCCGCGTCGGCGACCACCACACGTGCACCTGTGATGAAGGGGCAGAACAACTCCCACACCGACACGTCGAATGTGAGCGGTGTCTTCAGGAGCACCACGTCGTCGCGGGACAACGCGAACCTGCCCGTCAGCCACAGCACCTGATTGACCAGCGAGGCTTGCGACACGGCCACCCCCTTCGGGCGCCCGGTCGAACCCGACGTGAAGACGACGTACGCCGCAGTGTCCGGACGCACCGAGGACAACCGATCGGTCTCCGACACCGGAGACTCGTCGAACTCGGACAGATCCACCGTGTCGACGCACACGACGGAATGGTGTCCCGGAATATGGAAATCATCACGTTCGGTCGTCAGTACACACACCGGTGCCGCTGTGTCGAGAACGTACGCATTGCGTTCGGCGGGTTGATCCGGATCGAGCGGCACGTACGCCCCGCCCGCCTTCATCACGGCATACACCGCGACGACGAGATCCACGCTGCGGCGGATTCCGATGCCCACCGTCGACTCCGGCCCCGCACCCGTACCGATGAGCTTGCGTGCCAGACGATTCACCCTGGCGTCGAACTGCCGGAACGTCAGCGACTGGCTCCCGGACGAAAGTGCAATCCGATCGGGTGTCCGTGCGACCTGCGCATCGACCAACGACACCATCGACGCACCCGCGTCCACGTCCAGGGGTTGCGGGGTCTGATTCCAGCCGTCGAGCACCAACGATCTCTCGGAGGAGTAGAGAATCTCGACGTCTCCCACGGCGGTTGCCGGATCCGCCGTCACGGCGTCGAGGATCCGGGTGAATCGATCCGCGAACGAGGTCACCGTCGCCGAATCGAACAGGTCGGTGGCGTAGGAGAACTGGCCTTCGATACCCGCAGGCACACCGTCCGGGGAGAAGCGTTCGACGAGGACCAGGCTCAGGTCGAACATCGCGGGCCGGGTGCCGGGCACCAGGGGTTCGACGCTCAGTCCGGGCAACTCCAGCGTCGCCTGCTCGATGTTCTGGAACGCGAGGAACACCTGGAAGAGCGGCGAGTGAGCGGTCGTACGTGAGGGATTGAGCACTTCCACCAGCTGTTCGAACGGTACGTCTGCGTGCGCGAACGCCGTGAGGTCCCGCTCACGTGTGGCGGCGAGCAGGTCCGTGTAAGGCCGGCCGAGTTCGACCCGGGTGCGGAGGACGAGAGTGTTGACGAACATCCCGGCGAGACCGTCGAGGGCACGGTCGTTGCGGCCGGCCACCGGCGTTCCGACGGCGATGTCGGCGCTGCCGCACAGTCGTGCCAGCAGCACGGACAGTGCGGCGTGGGCGACCATGAAGACGCTGGTCCGGTGCTCCCGCGCAAGCTCGCCGATCCGGTTCTGCAGGTCGGGCGGCACCGTGAACTCGACGCTGTCGCCGCGCATCGACGCGACCGCCGGCCGCGGCCGGTCCGTGGGCAGTGCGATCACGTCGGGAAGGTCCGCCAATTCCCGGCTCCAGTATCGGATCTGCCCGGACATCACCGATTCCGGGTCGGTGTGCGACCCGAGCGTGCGTCGCTGCCACAGCGTGTAGTCGGCGTACTGGACGGGGAGCGGGTCCCAGGTGGGTGCGCGTCGCGCGATCCGGGCGGAGTACGCCGTCATCAGGTCCCGGATCAACGGAGCCATCGACGAGCCGTCCGCGCTGATGTGATGCACGGTCAGGACGACGACGTGATCGGCCGGACCAACCTCGAGTACCGCCACCCGAATCGGCACCGATCGGCTGACGTCGAAACCCGCTGACGTCGATTCGACGATCCGGGCCTGGAGGGCGGCCTCCTCGATCCGGCTGGGTGCGATCTCGGGAACCACCCGGTCCGTGGCAAGGACCTCCTGCTCCGGTTCGCCGTCCGTCACCGGATACACGGTGCGCAGCACCTCGTGGCGAGCGACGAGATCGGCGACGGCCGACCGGAGTGCGTCGAGGTCGAGTTCTCCGCGCAACCGCACGATCATCGGGATGTTGTAGGCGGGCGAGGAGGTGTCGAACTGGTTGAGGAACCACATCCGTCGCTGCGCCAACGACAACGGGATGCGGTCGGGTCGCTCCTGTGGTTCCAGTGGCACACGCGAGCCGGCGTCCAGGGTCGCGACGCGGGCCGCCAACTCCGCGACGGCAGGTGCCTCGAAGAGATCCCGCACCCCGATCGTCACGCCCAGTACGTCACCGAGCCGGGCGGTCACCCGCACGGCGGACAGCGAATTCCCACCCAGCTGGAAGAAATCGTCGTGGGCGCCGACCCGTTCCACACCGAGTACTCGCGCATAGGTGTCCGCCACGACGTCTTCGGTCGGGGTCCGCGGGGCGACGAACGATCGGTTCGATGCCGGAAGGGGCGCGGGTAATGCCTCACGGTCCAATTTTCCGGTCGCGGTGAGCGGTAGGGAATCGAGAACGACGATGGAGGTGGGGACCATGTAACCCGGCAACGCTCCGCGGGCGTGGTCGGCGAGTGCCGCCGGATCCGTGGCCGCGCCGGCGGCGGGAACGATGTAGGAGACGAGCGCGGTGGTTCCCGCCGGATTCTGCGTTCCGACCGTCACACACACCTCCACACCCGGGCATCCGGACAGGACTGCGTCGATCTCGCCGAGTTCGATGCGTAGCCCCCGCATCTTGATCTGAAAGTCGGACCGGCCGAGGTACTCCAGGGCGCCGTCGGCGTTCCGGCGCACGATGTCCCCGGTGCGGTAGAGCCGACTGCCCGCCGGCCCGAACGGGTTGGCGACGAACCGCTGTGCGGTGAGCGCGGGCCGGTCGAGGTATCCCCGCGCGAGTTGCACGCCGGAGACGTACAGTTCGCCGGCGACGCCGATCGGCACCGGGCGCAGCCAGTGGTCGAGCACCGCGGCGGTGACGCCCCGGATCGGGCCACCGATCGTGACGGGCGAGCCGCCGCCGAGCGCGTCGCTGATCGCCACCATGATGACGGTCTCGGTGGGACCGTACCCGTTGTACAGGCGGCGATGCGGAGCCCACTTCTCGACCAGATCCGTCGGCACGTTTTCGCCACCGGCGACGAGGACCTCGAGGCCCTCGAGGCCGGCGGGGTGCATCGTGGCCAGCACGCTCGGCGTGATGAACGCATGGGACACCCGCGTGCGCGAGATCAGCTGCTGCAGTTCGACACCGGCGAAGATGTCCGGGGGCGAGACCACCAGGGTCGCGCCGGTTCCGTACGCCATCAACATCTCGAGCATCGTGGCGTCGAAACTCGGTGAGGCGACCTGCAGCACCCTGGAGGAGGACGTCACCGAGTAACGGTCACGCTGTTCCTCTGCAAAGTTCGCCAAACCGCGGTGGGTGACGACAACACCCTTGGGTAGCCCCGTCGACCCCGACGTGTAGATGACGTAGGCAGGCTGGTCGATCCTCAACGGTCGAATTCGGTCGCCCTCGGCGATCGCCCGGAGAGGCTGCGCTGCAACGGCGGCATTCGTCTCGGGATCGTCGAGGACGAGCCAGGGCACCGGGTCCGGCACAGCGGCGCGATGTTCCGACGTCGTGACGCCGACGACCGACGGTCCGTCCGCGAGCATCCGCTCGATGCGATCACGGGGCAGGTTCGGATCCATCGGCGTGAACGCTGCACCGGTTTTCGCGGTCGCCCACATCGCCACGCTGAACGCCGCCGACCGGGGAAGGGCGACGGCGACCATCGTCTCCGGTCCTGCGCCCATGGCAATGAGAATGCGTGCCAGTTGATTGGACCGACGGTCCAGGTCACCGTACGACAGCGTTTCCCCATCGGACTCCAACGCCACGGCCCGGGGTTTCCGCGCCGCCGTCGAGGTCAGAATGTCCGGCAGCGTGCCGGGTTTCTCGGCCGGTCCTTCGGTTGCAGACGTCAGCGCTCGGTCGCTCTCGTCGAGCAGACCGATCGCGGCGAGGGTGGTGCCGGGCCGCTCCACCACCGCGCGCAGGATGCTGTCCAGCCGACTCGCGATGGACCGAGCGGTTGCTGCGTCGACGCTGTCCGGCAGGTAGCGGACCCGGACGTGGAGCCGATCGTCCTGGTGGGCCTGAATGGTGAGCGGATAGTGTGCGGAATCCGATCCCGTCGCCGAGACGACACGGAGTCCCGCGAGGTCGGTCTCCGAATCCATTCCCGCGGTGTCGACCGGATACGACTCGAAGACGGTGAGAGTGTCGAACAGAGTTCCCAGACCGACGGCTTCGGCGATGTCGGGAAGCCCGACCCAATGATGTTCGAGGAGTTCTGTTTTACGGCTCTGCAGCGTCGCCAGCGTATCGGCGATCGTCCGACGCGGTTCGAGGTGCACACTCACCGGAACGGTGTTGATGAACAGCCCCACCATGGACTCGATTCCGGGCATGCCGGGCGGCCGACCGGAGACCGTCTCCCCGAACACGACGTGGTCGCGGCCGAGAAGATTGCCCAGCACCACTGCCCAGGCGAATTGCACGACGGTGCTCGCGGTGACGTCGCTCGTTCGCGAGAAGGACACCAGGCGTGCCGTGGTCTCCGCGTCCATGTCGACGTGCACCTCGTCCGGTACCGCTGTCGTCGAGCCTCGAGAAGGCGCGAAGAGGCTGGGCTCGGTGACGTCGGCGAGTGCCTGCCGCCAAACGTCGAGACCGGCGTCCCGGTCACGTGCGGCGAGCCAAGTCAGATAGTCACTGAACGGGCGTGCGGGTGGCAACGCCGCCGCACCTCCGTCGATCACGTACAGAGTGATCAACTCGCGCAGCATGATCGGAAGTGACCATCCGTCCACGAGTATGTGATGCGCCGTCACCACCAACCGGTGCTGCCCGGGCGCCGTGGTGACGAGGAGCAGGCGCAGCAAGGGCGGCTCGGTCATGTCGAACCGGTCGAAGCGTGCGGCCGCCGCCAGCCGATCGGCCTCTGCGCTCGCCGCCGGTGCATCCAGGTGCGTGAGGTCCGCTGTGGACAATGCCGGTGTGGTCCTGCCCACGACAACCTGGATCGGTATTCCGTCGTCCCGGCGGAGGAACGCGGTGCGCAGATTCGGGTGCCGGTCGAGCAACGCGGTCGCGGCACGCGACAATCGGTCGCGGTCGACTTCGCCGGTCAGTCCGAGAACTGCCTGCGCCGTGTAGACATCCAGATCGTGGTGTGCCAGGTCGGCGTGGAAGAGGAGCCCGGTCTGCAGCGGCGCCAGCGGCCACATATCGACCGTGCCCGGGTACCGCTCGACCAGTGCGTCCAACTCGTCCTGGGCAATTCGCACCAACGGGACATCGGACGGTGTGAGCCCCCACTCGATGCCCGACAGCACGGTCTCGGCGATCGCCCCCAGTGCGCAGGCCCACAACTCCGCCAGATCCGACACCTCGCCGCGGGACAGCACATTCGACGCGAAACGGATGTCTGCTGTCAGGCACCCACCGAAGCGTGTCGTGGCGGTGTACGCAGTGATCGCCAGCGCCCCCGTGACCGCGACGTCCTGATCCCCGGCGGCACCCGGATCGAACTCTTCGGCAGCGGGGGTCCAGCCGACCCAGTCGAGGTCCTCGGGTATGTCGCCGCGGCCGTCTCGCCCGAGATAGTTGAAACTGATCTGTGGTTCGTCGAAGCGTTCGAGCCGGCGCCTCTCCTCGCCGCCCAGGTAGCGCAGTAACCCGTACCCGATCCCGTTGCCGGGCACCCGGCGGAGGCACTCCTTGACCCGCTTGACGGCCAGGACTGCGGCGGGGCCGCCGCCGAGAGCGGAGGCGCCGTCGAGCCCGTCGAGGTCGAGGTGAACGGGGAACGCGGAGGTGAACCATCCGACCGTGCGGGACAGGTCGGCGCCCGGAACCAGTTCTTCTTCCCGTCCGTGACCCTCGAGCTGGACGAGTGTGCCGGGAACGTCGACGCCGCGTTGTGCACGCCAACTCCGCACGGCCAGCGCCAGCGCGGTCAGGAGACCATCACCCGCCCTCCCCCGAATGGCGTGGGGCAGTGTTGTCAGCAGGGCTTCGGTGACGTGGGGCGGCAGAGCCACGGTGATCCGGTCGACGGTCCGTGGCGTGTCGGTCGGGGCGCCCAGCGGAGGATCGGGCATGGACAGCGCCGCTTCCCAGAACCCGACCTCGTCGCTGCGCGTCCGCGCCAGATCGGGTAGCGCCGCCGCCCACCGTCGCATCGAGGTGCCCACGGGTGTCAGTGACACGGACCCGCCTGCCACGGCCTGCGCCCACGCGGACATGAAGTCGGGGACCAGAACTCGCCAGGAGACCGCGTCGACGACGAGGTGGTGGATGACGACGAGGACGCGCCCGTCACCGGCCGCACCGGAGGCGGGATGCAACCAGACGACCTGGATCATCCGACCGGACGAGGGATCCAGCCGGCGGGTGGCTGCGGCCAGAGCTTCTTCGACCAGGTCGGTGAAACCGGTCGTCCCGGGGCTGTGGGCGTCGTCGAACTCGACACCGGTCACGGCGTCCGCGGCCGCGATCGATCCGGGAGGGAGGACCTCGCAGGCTCCACCGTTGCCGTCGAGTGTGAATCGGGCGCGCAGCATGTCGTGGTGGTCGAGGACGATCTGGACTGTCCGCTCGACGCCGGCCGAGGTGGCGTCGGCAGGCAGGGTCAGGAGCATCGACTGCGCGAACCGGGAGTGAGCGCCGGGGAGCCCGAGGAACCACCGGACTATCGGTGTCGCCACCACGTCTCCGACACCACCACCGTCGAGTTCCGCGAGCGTCTCCCCCCGGGGCCGGTCGAGTTCGGCGACATCGGTCAGCAACTCCACGGTCTTGCATTCGAAGATGTCCCGGGCACTCACGGTGATGCCCGCGGACCTGAGCCGGGAGACGAGCTGGATCGACAGGATGCTGTCGCCGCCCAGCGCGAAGAACGACTCCCGGACTCCGACGTGTTCGAGACCCAGCGTTTCCGCGAACAACGCCGCGATCGTTGCTTCCGTGGGGTTACGTGGCGCAATGAACTCTGAAGGTGCAGGCGCGATTTCGTATCCGGACAGAGCGGTGCGATCCACCTTGCCGGTAGACGTGAGCGGCATGGCCGCCAGGACCGTGATAACGGTCGGAACCATGTATCCGGGAAGGGATCGACCGAGGAATCGGCTGAGTTCGCCGATGTCCGGGGTGGCCCCCGCTGCCGGTACCACATAGGACGCCAGGACGGTGTTACCGGCCGCACCCTTCGCGCCGACGGTGACCGCCTGCTCGATCAGCGGATGCGCAGTCAGTGCGGATTCGATCTCGCCCAGCTCGACTCGGAGCCCGCGCAACTTGACCTGGAAGTCGTTCCGTCCCAGAAACTCCAAACTCACGCCGCCGGAACCGCGAGTCCACCGGACGGTGTCGCCGGTTCGATACATGCGCTCCCCCGCGCCACCGCACGGATCCGCGACGAATCGCTGGGACGTCAGTCCCGGGCGTGCGTTGTATGCCCGGGCCAATTGCAGCCCGGACAGGTACAACTCGCCGGGAACCCCGATCGGGACGGGATGCAGCCTCGAGTCGAGGACCACCGCGCCCATGCCGCGGAACGGATCTCCGATCGTGATCGGGGCGCCGGGTTCCAACGGTCCGCTTCCCGTTGCCAGGACCGTCGCCTCGGTGGGGCCGTACAGGTTGATCAGCGTCCGGCCGGGCGCCCACCGTTCGATCAGTTCCGGGGTGCAGCGCTCACCGCCGAAGACGAGGACGCCCAGGTCCGGCAGTGACGACGGATCCATTGCCGATACCACGGCAGTGGTCAGGAAGGCGTGGGTGACGTGTTCGTCGGTGACCAGCGTGGCCAGTTCGGCACCGCCGAATACGGTCGGGGGTGCCACCACGAGGGCTGCACCGGCTCCCACCGCCATCAGCAACTCGAGTATCGAGCCGTCGAAACTCGGTGACGCCGCCTGCAGGACACGCGCCGACGGTGTGACCGCGAATCGCCTGCACTCCTCGGCGGCGAGCTGGGCGAGTCCACGATGCGTCACCGTCACACCCTTCGGGGTGCCGGTCGATCCGGACGTGTAGATCACGTACGCGGTGTTGTCGAGGTATAGCGGCGCGACGCGCTCCCGGTTGCTGATCGGTGCCGCAGACTCACGGGAGAGCGCCACGTCGATGTCCGGATCGTCAATGGCCAGCCAGTCTGCCGAGGCGGGGAGCCGGCGTCGGTCCGCGCCGGCCGTGATGCCCAGCGTGGCGCCGGAATCGGACAGCATGTGCTCTATCCGGGCCGTTGGCAGTCCGGGATCGACGGGCAGGAATGCGGCACCGGTCTTGGTCACGGCCCACACGGCCGGCCAGAGGTCGACGGATCGGCCCAGCGCGATCGCGACCACGGACTCGGGTGCTGCTCCTGTACGGATCAAGCGCCGCGCAAGCTGATTCGACCTCGCGTCGAGTTCGCCGTAGGACAGCGTGGAGCCCTCGAAGACGAGCGCAGGTGCCGCGGGATCCTGGTCGAGGAGCAGGTCGGGAAGCAGGCGAGGCACGGCGTCGGTCTCGGCGAACACTGGGACGAGCAGCGCCGTGTCGGTTTCGCCGAGCAGGTCGACGTCACCGATCGGCGTCGCGGGGTCGGTGCTCACGGACTCGAGCACCCGGACGTACTGGGCGGCCATCTCACGGATGGTCGAGCGATCGAAGTAGTCGGTGGCGTAGCTGAATTCACCGGACATTCCGGGCTCGGCGTTTTCGGTGAGGGTCACCGTGAGATCGACCTTCGCTCCGGTCAGAGGAGTGTCCAGAACCTCGAGCGTGAGGTTCGGGAGCTCGAGGCGGGGCCGTTCCATGTTCTGGACCGTCAGCATGACCTGGAACAGCGGTGAATGCGACATCTCCCGCTCGGGCGCGAGTACCTCGACCAGTCGTTCGAACGGCACGTCCGCGTTCTCGAAGGCAGCCAGATCCCCTTCTCGGGTCCGCGCGAGTAGATCGGCGAAGCTCTCGGACGGCTCGACCCGGGAGCGGAGCACCAGTGTATTGACCAGCATCCCGACGAGGTCGTCCAACGCCCGTTCGCCGCGGCCCGCTACCGGCGTGCCGACTGCGATGTCACGGTTCCCACCCAGCCGTGTGAGGAGGGCGGCGAGCGCCGCGTGCATCACCATGAACACCGTCGTGTGGTGGCGGTGCGCGAGTGCCGTGATCCGTCGATGCAGCCGGCCGTCGAGGGTGAAGTCCACGGTGTCGGCGCGCAGGGACGACAGCGGGCGGCGAGGACGATCGACGGGCAGGTCGATCACATCCGGGAGCCCGGTCAGGGTCCGCACCCAGAAGTCGAGTTGTCGCCCGATCACCGAGTCCGGGTCCTCCTCGCTGCCGAGTACCTCTCGCTGCCAGAGTGTGTAGTCGGCATATTGCACCGGGAGCGGCGACCACGACGGTGTCACGCCGTGTGCGCGGGCCCCGTACGCCGTCATGACATCGCGGGCCAGGGGTGCCATGGACGCGCCGTCAGCCGAAATGTGGTGCACCACCACGGTCAGCACGTGCTCGTGATCGCTGATCCGGAAAAGTCGAATGCGTATCGGAACGTCCTCCGCGACGTCGAATCCGGCGCCGATCGACGAAACGATTCGAGCGCGCAGTTCGCTGCTCCCCTCGACGGTCACCGGGGTGAGGTCCAGGCCGCCCAGGACGTCCGCTGCCCCGACGATCAGCTGGGCCGGGCCCCGGTCACCGTCGGGGAATCGCGTGCGCAGCGATTCGTGCCGTTCGAGTACGTCGCCGATCGCCGCCTGCAGCGCAGCCACGTCCAACGTGCCCGTGAGCCGGGCGGCGAACGGAATGTTGTATGCCCCCGAGTCGGGGTCGAACTGATTGATGAACCACATCCGGCGTTGTGCCGACGACAGCGGAATGCGCTCGGGTCGTTCCCGCGGCCCGAGCGGAATGTGGTGGCGGGATTCCGCGCCGGCAAGTCGGGTTGCCAGTTCCGCGACCGTCGGCGCCTCGAACAGTTCGCGGACGCCGACGCTCACACCCAGCACCGGACCGAGGCGTGCGACCAACCGGGCGGCGATCAGCGAGTTTCCGCCCAACTCGAAGAAGTCGTCATCGACGCCGACGCTGTCGACTCCCAGCACGTCGCCGAATGCTGTCGCAATCATCCTCTCCACCTGTGTCTTCGGCGTGACGAAGTCTTTCGTGGAGCCGAGGACGTCGTCGGGCAGCGCCCGCTTGTCGAGTTTGCCGTTGACGGTCAGTGGCAGACTGTCGAGAGCAGTCATCGACGCGGGCACCATGTACCCCGGCAGCCGTTCGGACACGAATTCCCGTATATCGGCAAGGCGTGCCTGGGTGCGCGGATCGTTGGCGTACTCCACCGCGGAACGCAACACGGGCGGTGCGGTGAAGACGTCGATCACCGGGACCCGCGAGTCGCCGTCACCGATGAAGACCGCGTCGAGGTGTCCGGTTTCCGCGCCCCACGTGACGGCGACGTCGAGTCCGAGTTGCGCACCCAATGAATGCAACTCCTCGGCGGCCACACCACGCGGCTCGGCGCCGAACTCGCCGAAAGCAGCGGTGCCTCGAAGTGCGCGTGCGAGGGCAGCGTCGGTTGCTACCCCGTATTGCGGGATGTCCACCACACGAACATGTTCGGGCCAGGACTGAGAGAGAAGCTCCTTCAGGGTGGCGAGATCGCCGATCGTCGACCAGTGCAGGCACGGCACCCCCGCGAGCGACCGCGCGGACACCGGCGACTTGCGCAGGACGACGTCGTACCGGTACCGGGTCAGTTCGTTGTCGAACCGCCCACGCTCGAGCTGGATGTCGACGCCGCCGATGCCAGGACATTCCGCCGGCAGGGCGGTAAAGAATTCCGGCCGCAGCAGTAGTTCCGATTCGGTGGTCATCTCGCGCCGCACCTTTTCGCGCACGACCGCGAGATCGGATTCACCGTCCGGGCGGGATAGTTGGACACCGACCGCAAATGCCGGTTGCAGTGCGAGGTTTCGAACGTCGCCGACGAAGATCGAGCCGCCGGGTTCCAGCAATTCCAGTGCCTGTTCGATCACGTCGATCAGGTAGGCCGCATCGGGAAAGTACTGCACCACGGAATTGACGACGATCGTGTCGAACCCGTCCCGGGGCAGTCCGTCCACGACGTCGGCGGGCTGGGCGAGCAGGTGTACTCGCTCGGTCCACGACGCATCCAGCTGTGACAGTCGCCTGCGCAGTGATTCGATCGTCACCGGCGACAGGTCGGTGGCCCAGTATTCGACGGCGTCCGGTGCCAGCCGGGACAGCAGCAGTCCGGATCCGACACCGATCTCGAGGATCCGGCGCGGGCGCAGCGCCCGTATCCGCTCGACCGTCGCGTCGCGCCATTCACGCATTTGCTCGATCGGTATCGACTGACCGGTGAACCGGCTCTGCCAGATGCCGAACTCTTCGCCGAAATCGGGTAATTCGCCGTCGTCGGAGGGCGACTCGCCTTCGGAATACAGATCGTCGTACACCTGCTGCCACTGCCCGACGAGTTCGGCGTCGATCGCCTCGTCGCGCGTCCGAGATACTCGCTCGAGCACGACATAACTCGACAACTGGACACTGCTCAGGTCACCGCCCGAGCCGCCGCGTCCGTTGTCGCGCGCGATCACGGCCGCCTGTGCCACCGCAGGATGAGACAGAAACGCCGCCTCGATCTCGGCCGGCTCGACGCGGAACCCGCGAATCTTGATCTGCTCGTCGGCGCGGCCCACGAACTCGAGCACACCCGAACCGTTCCACCGCACCAGGTCACCCGACCGGTACATCCGGGTGCCCTGCTTCCCGAACGGGTCCGCAACGAAGCGTTCCGCCGTCAATGCCTGCCGACGGTAGTAGCCGCGTACCACTCCCTCACCGGCTATCCACAGTTCACCCACCACACCCACCGGTACCGGCATCAGACCCGCATCGAGGACGTATGCCTTCGCGTTCGCGATCGGTGACCCGATGGGCACGGCGCCTACTCCCGGTCCCACTTCGGTACTGGTCGCGTACACCGCGGCCTCGGTGGGCCCGTACGCGTTGAGGATCCGAACGTCCGGCATCAACGTCCCCACCCTGTCGACCAACCACCGGGGCAGTGCCTCACCGGCGAAGACGATGGTGTCCGGTGGTGTCGTCTCCGCCAGCCGATCCACGACCTCGGTGAGCGCGGACGGTGCCGCACTGATCACATCCGCGGCCCGGCCGTTCCCCTCCCCGAGGACCAGCGCGTCACGAACCACCTCGATCGAACCACCGCTGCACAGCGGTGCGAAGATCTCGAACACCGACACGTCGAAACCGGCCGACGTACTCGCCACGACGCGGGACCCCGCTCGCACGCCGAGCCGGGACGCCATCTGCAGAACGCACCGGGTGACGTTGCGGTGGCTGACCGCGACGCCCTTCGGGACACCGGTCGACCCGGACGTGTAGACGAGGTAGGCCAGGTTGTCCGGCCGCGGTCCGGAGACGGCGCACCCGTCGCCCGCGCTCTCGTCCGCGTTCACATACAGCCGTGGGAGCGCGCTGTGCAGCACCTCCTCGACGCCCGGCTCCGTCAGAGCCAAGCAGGGGCTGGCTTCGGCGAGGATTCGCCCGGTGCGCTCACTCGAATAGTTGGGGTCGATCGGGAGATACGCGGCTCCGGAGCCGAGGACGGCCAACAGTGCAATGACCAGATCGGCGGAGCGCGGCAGAGCGACGGCGACCACCGACTCGGGACCCACTGCACGCTCCGCCAGCCGTCGCGTCAGGTGCTGCGCTCGAAGTTCGAGCTCCCGGTAGGTCAGCTGGTGGTTCTCGAAGACGACTGCGACCGCATCCGGCGTCCGCCGCGCCTGCCGCCGGAACAATTCGGGGATCGTCGAGTCCGGCGTCGGCTCCGCGGTGTCGTTCCATGTCTCCAGAACCTGTCGACGCTCGTCCGGACCGAGGAGGTCGAACAGGTCGATCCGGTGGTGTGGATCGGCAACGAACAACTGCAGCACCCGGACGAATCGGGCGGCGATCGTCTCGACGGTGGACGCGTCGAACAAGTCCGTGGCGTACTCGATGAAGCCGCTGAACCCGCTGTCGTGCGGTGCCTCCCCGGGCAGGTCGGACAGGTTGACGAACAGGTCGAACTTCGCCGTTCCGGTGGGAGCGGGTTCCGGAGTGACCGTCACACCGGGGATGTCGACCGTCGGCAGCGCGTTGTTCTGAAGGGCGATGCAGACCTGGAACAGCGGGTGGTACCCCGTCGACCGGGCCGGGTTCATCATCTCGACCAGCTGCTCGAACGGCGCGTCCTGATTTGCGTACGCGGCCAATGCTCTCTCACGCACAGCATCGATCAGGCCGGTGACAGTGAGGTTTCCGGAGAGGTCGACCCGCAGGACCCACGTGTTGGCCAGGTACCCGACGAGGTCGGCGAGCGCTTCATCGGTACGACCCGCGATCGGCGATCCGAGCGGAATATCCGTGCCGCAGCCGAGTTTGCGTAGCAGCACCGCCAGCGCAGCCTGGAGCACCATCGAGACGGTTGCACCCCGGCTGCGCGCCAGTTGCTCGACGCTGCGCCGCAGAGGCGCTTCGATGGTGAACGGCACCGTGTCGCCCCGATAACTGGCCACCGGGGGACGCGGACGGTCCGTCGGCAACTCGAGGCACTCCGGCAGTCCGGACAGCGCCTCGCGCCAATAGCGGAACTGGCGGCCCATCAGGCTGTCGGCGTCGTTCTCGTCGCCGAGCAGAGTCCGTTGCCAGAGCGTGTAGTCGGCGTACTGAACCGGCAGGGGTTCCCATTCGGGTGCGCGGCCGTCCCGGCGTGCCGAGTACGCCTGCAACACGTCGCGGGCCAGCGGCGCCAGGGATCCACCGTCGCCGGCGATGTGATGGATGACCAGCGCCAGAACGTATTCGTCACCGGCGCGCTGGAATATCCTGGCGTGCACCGGAATCTCGTGTGTGAGATCGAATCGGCGACCGGACACGTCGGCGAGACCCCGTGTTATTTCGTCCGCACCGGCACTCACGATATCGACGCCGAGTTCGTACTCGTCGACGCCGAGCACGTGCTGGACAGGAACGCCATCGACCTGGGCGAAGATCGTCCGCAGACTCTCGTGACGGATCACGACGTCGTGCAACGCCGCGACGAGAGCCTCGCAATCGATCGCACCGGACAGGCGCACCGCCAGTGCGATGTTGTACGTTGCCGACGGGCCCTCGAAGCGGTGCAGGAACCACAGTCGGCGCTGCGCGTACGACAGCGGCACCCGATCCGCGCGATTCTGTGGGACCAGGGGCGGCCGGACCGGTTCAGCGCCGGAGAGTTGGGTAGCGAGATCCACGATCGCCGGGAACTCGAAGATCGCGCGGATCGGTACCTCGACTGCGAGCGTCGATCGGATCCGGTTCACCAGCCGGGTGGCGAGCAGCGAATGGCCGCCGAGTTCGAAGAACCCGTCATCGATTCCGATGCCGTCGACGCCGAGTACCTCCGTGAACAACTCCACGAGTGCTCGTTCGCCGGCCGTTCTCGGGGAGCGGTACGGGTGCGCTCCCGACAGGTCCGGGATCGGCAGCCGACCGCCGTCCAGCTTTCCGTTGGCGGTCAACGGGAATCGTTCGACGACGAGAACCGCGACCGGCACCATGTACTCCGGCACCCGGCCCGCGACGAAACGTCGAATATCCGCGCGGAGATCCGTGAAGTCCGGAGCCCCGGCGTGGTCGGCAATCGCGGGCTCGAGGACCACATACGCCACCAGGGCGGCGTCGACGTGTCCTGCCGTCTCCGAGGTGCCCGAGCGATCCTGCAGGAGTACGACGGCACGCTGCACCGAGGGATGCGACAGCAGGACGGCCTCGATCTCGCCGGGTTCGATCCGCAGGCCGCGCACCTTGAGCTGATCGTCCGCGCGGCCGAGGAACTCGAGGTTCCCGCTGCTGCCGTTGCCGGTCGCCCACCGCACCACGTCGCCGGTTCGGTACATTCTCCGTCCCGGATCGCCGAACGGATCCGCAACGAACCTCTCCGCGGTCAGAGTGGCTCTGCCGTGGTAACCGCGGGCGAGCTGCACACCGGACAGATACAGTTCGCCGGCGACGCCGGCAGGGACCGGGTTCAGCCTCGAATCACATACGTAACACGCCATATTCGACTCCGGTGTCCCGATCGGGACGGTGCCGTCGTCGAGTCCGGACCACGAATACGAGGTCACACTGACCGCGGCCTCAGTGGGCCCGTAGAGGTTGTGTATTGCGGCGTCGCTGACCCGGCGCAGACGTGCTGCCGTGTGGGCCGGGAACGGCTCGCCGATGCACATCACCTGCCGAAGGGAACCCAGATCCGCCGATTGCGCCGTGTCGAGGAAGGCGGCGAGCAGGGACGGCACGAAATCGGCCGTCGTGATCCGCTCCTCGCGCATCACGCGCGCGAGGTACTGCGGGTCGCGGTGCCCACCCGGGGCGGCCAGGACCAGACGCGCGCCCACCGTCAAGGGCCAGAACAGTTCCCACACGGACAGGTCGAACGTCGCCGGTGTCTTCTGCAGCATCGCATCTTCGGTGTCGAGGCCGTAGCGGGCTTGTTTCCACCGCATCTGGTTGACCACCGCTGCGTGGGGTACGGCGACCCCCTTGGGTGTACCGGTCGACCCGGATGTGTAGATGAGGTACGCGAGATGCGAAGACCGCAGGGGTGCCACACGATCCGAGTCCGTGATCGGTCTCGGGTCGTAGCCGGTCGGATCGAACGACTCGATCGACCACACCGGCAGGTGCTCCGCTCCCGGCAGGGCGACTTTGTCGAAACTCAGGAGCGCCACCGGCCGCGCGCTCGCGAGCACCGACCTCGTGCGTTCCATCGGATGGTCCGGGTCCACCGGAAGGTACGCGCCACCGGCGGCCAGCACCGCATAGATGCCGACCATCAGGTCGGTGGAGCGCTTCGATGACAATGCCACCACCGATTCCGGCCCGACACCGAGAGTGATGAGGTGACGTCCCAGGCGATTGACCCGCTCGGAGAACTCGCGGTAGGTCAGTCGGTCGTCACCGCTGACGATGGCGACGGCGTGCGGCGTGGAAGCGGCCTGCGCGGAGAACAAGTCGGGAAGAGTCGCGTCCGGCCACTGCGTGCCGGTCGCATTTCGACGCGTCACCAGGAGTTCGCGTTCCGAGGCGGGCAGTAGGTCGATGCCCCCGGCCACCACCGCCGGATTCCGGGTGACGGCGTCGAGGATCATCAGGAAGCGATCCGCGAACTCTTTCACGGTCGATTCCTCGAACAGGTCTGTCGAATAGGCCAACTCGGCGGTGAGGCCGGCGGGATCACCGTTGTCGTCGTAGTGGTCGATCAGGCTCAGATGGAGATCGTACTTCGCTGTCTTCGGCGTCAGATCTTCGGCGGTGACGGATATTCCGGGCAACCGAAAGTCCGGCAGCGCGATGTTCTGGAAGGAGAATCCCACCTGGGTGAGGGGTGCGTGGGCTGTGGAGCGGGGTGGGTTGAGGAGTTCGACGAGTCGTTCGAAGGGGAGGTCGGCGTGGGCGAAGGCGGCGATGTCGGTGTCGCGGACGTGGTGGAGGAGGTCGGTGAAGGTGTGGGTGGGGGTGACGGTGGTGCGGAGGACGAGGGTGCCGACGAACATGCCGATGAGGTTGTCGAGGTGGGGGTGGGTGCGTCCGGCGATGGGGGTGCCGATGGTGATGTCGGTGGTGTTGGTGAGTCGGGCGAGGAGGATGGTCAGGGCGGTGTGGCAGACCATGAAGACGGTGGTGTGTTGGTGGTGTGCGAGTTGGGTGAGTGCGTGGTGGGTGTGGGTGTCGATGGTGAAGTCGATGGCGGCGCCGTGGAGGGTTTGTTGTGGGGGTCGGGGGTGGTCGGTGGGGAGTTCGAGGATTTCGGGGAGGTTGGTGAGGGTGTGGGTCCAGTAGCGGATTTGTTGGGAGATGGTGGAGTCGGGGTCGTCTTCGGTGCCGAGTGTGTGTCGTTGCCAGAGGGTGTAGTCGCCGTATTGCACCGGAAGCGGTGTCCAGGTGGGAGCCCTGCCCGACAACCGGGCCTCGTAGGCGGTCATCAGGTCGTGTGCGAGCGGCATCAGCGAGGATCCGTCGGCGCAGATGTGGTGTAACACCAGCGCAAGCACGTGTTCGGACGGCGAGATCCGGAACAGTGCGGTGTCGACCGGGACCTCGGTCGCGACGTCGAACCCGCGCGAGACCACATCGTGGAGACGGTGCAGCAATTCGTTCTCGTCGACGACGGTGGCGGCCAGTTCGAGGGGGGACGGTTCGTGCACGACCTGGTGTGGGCCGTCGTCGGAGTCGGGGTAGTGGGTGCGCAGAGTTTCGTGCCGGGTGACGACGTCGGTGAGGGCGTCGGTGAGTGCGGTGACGTCGAGGGGGCCGCGGAGGCGGACGGCGAGTGGGATGTTGTAGGCGGGTGAGGTGGTGTCGTACTGGTTGATGAACCACATCCGCTGCTGAGCGAGCGACAACGGCACCGGCTGCGAGCCCCGCCTGGGAACCAGTGGGATTCGGCCGTGGCCGTCCCGCCCGTCGAGCAGAATGCCGAGTTCACCCGCCGAGGGCGCCGAGAATACGTCGCGAACTCCGACGTCCACGCCCAGCGCCGCCCCGACCCGCGCGGCCAGCTGGGTGGCGGTGAGGGAGTTGCCGCCGAGGTCGAAGAAGTTGTCGGTGGTGCTGATGTGGTCGATTCCGAGTGTGTGGGTGAAGATTTCGGTGATGGTGTGTTCGGTGGGTGTGGTGGGTGGGTGGTAGTCGGTGGTGGGGAGGGTGGGTGTGGGGAGGGCGTTTCGGTCGATTTTGCCGTTGGGGGTGAGGGGTAGTTCGTCGAGGAGGGTGATGGTGGTGGGGACCATGTAGTGGGGGAGGTGGCGGGCGGCGTGGGTGGTGATGGTGGTGGTGTCGATTGGTTCGGTGGTGGCGGGGGTGAGGTAGGCGGCGATGTGGGGGGTGCCGGTGGGTCCGGTGACGGTGGTGGCGATGGCGGTGTGGACGGTGGGGTGGGTGGNNAGGACGGTTTCGATTTCGCCGAGTTCGATGCGGAGTCCGCGGATTTTGATTTGGTAGTCGGTGCGGCCGAGGAATTCGAGTTCGCCGGTGGGGGTCCAGCGGGCGAGGTCGCCGGTGCGGTAGAGGCGTTGTCCGGTGGTGCTGTAGGGGTTGGCGATGAATCGGGTGGCGGTCAGTGGGGTGCGGTTGTGGTATCCGCGGGCGAGTTGTATTCCGGCGAGGTAGAGTTCGCCTTCGACGCCGATGGGGACGGGGTGGAGTCGGGTGTCGAGTATGACGGCGTCCATGCCCCGGATCGGACCCCCGATCGTCACACGATTCCCGGGGCTCATCGGGGTGCTGATCGCGGCCATGATCGCGGTTTCGGTGGGACCGTATCCGTTGTAGAGCCGCCGGCCCGGTGCCCAACGGCCGACCACTTCGGCGGGGACCGCTTCGCCCCCGGCGACGAGAACCTTGAGCGATCCGAGGCGGTGCGGGGACAGTGTGGACAGCACACCCGGTGTGAGAAAGGCGTGGGTCACGTTTCGGTCGGTGACGAGCGAGGCGAGTTCGTCCCCGGCGAACACGTCCGGAGGCGACACGATCAGCAGACCGCCGGCCGCGGCCACCATCAGAAGTTCGAGGACCATGGCGTCGAAGCTGGGCTTTGCCACCTGGAGAACCCGGGAATCGGCGGTCAGTGTGTATCGGTCCCGTTGTTCGGCAGCGAAGTTCCCCAGACCTCTGTGCGTGACGACGACACCTTTCGGGGTGCCCGTCGACCCGGATGTGTAGATCATGTACGCGGGGTTGTCGACCCTCAGCGGGGCGGTCCGATCGGACTGTCCGACCGGCGTGGCCGAGCGGCGTCGAAGTGTGTGGGTGAAGTCGTTGTCGTCGAGGATGATCCACGGCACATCGTTCGGCAGCGTCGTGTGGTGTTCCGACACGGTGATTCCCACGGATGCGTGAGAATCGCCGAGCAGGTAGCTCATGCGGTCCGGGGGTGTGCCGGGGTCGAGGGGAACGAAGGCGGCGCCGGATTTCGCTACCGCCCACACTGCGACCCACAGGTCGATCGAGCGGCCGAGTGTGAGGACGACCCGCGACTCGGGACCCGCACCGAGCCCGATCAGGTGCCGGGCCAGCCGGTTCGAGTGTTCGTCGAGTTCCCGGTACGACATGTCCTTGTTGTCGCAGGACAGGGCCGGAGCCGACGGATCGATGCCCGCTGCCGTGGTCAGGAGGTCCGGAAGCAGCTCCGGCGGCTCCCCCTGCGGACCCCGGCCGGGAACCAGTGCCCGATCCGCACCGTCGAGAACATCGATCTCCCCCACGGCCACCGACGGTTCACGCACGACGGCGTCGAGCAGGCGTCGGTATCGGCAGGCGAAGGCGCGCGCAGTCGGTTCGTCGAAGAGATCGGTCGCGTAGACGAGGTGGCCGGCGATGCCCGCGTCTCCCGACTCGTCCAGCATCAGCGTCAGGTCGAACTTGGCCTGTTCCAGTCCCGCGTCGACGCGTTCGGTCGTGAGGGAGGGCAGTTCGAGAGCGGCGGGTCCGGTGTTCTGAAACGCGAGCATCACCTGGGTGAGGGGTGCGTGGGCTGTGGAGCGGGGTGGGTTGAGGAGTTCGACGAGTCGTTCGAAGGGGAGGTCGGCGTGGGCGAAGGCGGCGATGTCGGTGTCGCGGACGTGGTGGAGGAGGTCGGTGAAGGTGTGGGT